>JANLPZ010000012.1:0-4065 GCA_031367535.1 Gemmatimonadaceae bacterium | reverse complement strand
CGCGCGCCCGGATCGAACAGATCGAGCGTCGCTTCGAGCCGCCAGTCACCGATGGCTTTCATCGTACTGTCGAACAGAATGCCGGCCGGCCCGGTCGTGACGTGGAACCCGGGCTTCATCGTCGCCATCACGACGCGACCGGCGTCACCATGATCCATGCCGCCGCCATCGAGGCGCGACACCCACCCGGCGGGCTGGGCCGGTGTCTGCGCGCGCAGCGTCGCACCGACGGGCGCGAGTAAGGCGAGTAATGCGCACGTCGCCGTCAGGGTTCCGCGTTTTCCTGAGATGATGTATGGCATGCCGAAAAGTAGTGTTCTGGACCATCGGAAGTTGCGTGGACGGTGCCGCCGTGACGCTCCCGACAGCGCGCATCGATCGGTCGCGCATTCCAGACTGCCGGAGCCTGGCGCTACTCAGCGAGAATGCGCGCCAGCGTCGTAAGGAGCGCTTCGGCGGTGTACGGCTTGGCGACGAAGTGTGAGACACCGGCGCTGACGAGGTGCGCCTGGCTTTCGTGGCTCAGCATGCCGCTCGACCCGATGATAAGTGCGTGTGGATCGATGGCGTGGAGCGCCACCACCATCGCCGGGCCGTCCATCACCGGCATCGCCATGTCGGTCACCACAGCGGCCACGCGTCCGCGGTGTTCGACGTACCGCGCCACCGCCTCGGCGCCGTTCGACGCGAGCAGCACCTCGTAGCCGAAGCGCGACAGCGTCTTGTCGACGATGGTGCGGATCGATTCTTCGTCGTCGACGACAAGAATCAGCTCACCATTACCGCGCGGCAGCTGCAGTTCGTTGTGCTTGATGTCGCTGGCCGACGATGAACCGGCTACCGCCGGCAGCAACACGACAAACCGTGCGCCCTTGCCGGGCTCACTGTAGACCGTCACCGAGCCGCCGTGTGTGCGCACGATGGTGTGCACGGTGGAGAGTCCCAACCCGGTGCCTTTGCCCTGTTCCTTGGTGGTGAAGAATGGCTCGAACAGCCGGTCCTGCACCTCGGTCGGAATGCCGACGCCGGAGTCCACCACGGTAATGGAGACGTGCGGGCCCGGTTTCGTGTCGGGGTGCATCGCCGCATACGTCTCGTCGAGTGTGGTGTTCGCCAGCGTCATCTCCAACGTACCACCCGACGGCATCGCGTCGCGCGCATTCACGGCGAGGTTCATGATCACCTGATGCAGCTGCGTCGAATCCGCCGGGACCATCCACAGGCTCGGCATGGAGCGCATGCGTACACTGACGTCCTTCGGAAACGTTTCGCGCGCAATCTTGACGACGTCGCGCACGATGCGTGATGGATCGACGGGATGACGTTCACCATCGACACCACGGGCAAAGGTCAGCACCTGCTTCACCATGTCGGCGCCGCGTTGTGCGGCCGCTTCGATGGTGCTGAGGGTTTCGAGCGTTTCCGGATCGCGCTGTCCGATACGCAGCAGCTCGATCGACATCATGATCGGCGCCAGCACATTGTTGAGGTCATGCGCGATGCCGCCGGCCAGGGTGCCGATGCTTTCCAGCCGCTGCGCGCGCAGGAACTGTGACTCGAGTCGTTTGCGCTCCGTCACGTCGAGCGTGATGGCCAGCACGGCCCGCGCTTCGCCCTGATCCCCGCGAACAATCGTCCAGCGCACCTCCACGTTACGATCGCGTCCGTCGCGCGTGCGCTTGATCAGGTCGCCTTCCCATTGCCCGTGCTCCTTGAGCGCAGCGAAACCGATCGCATACGCCTTCTTGTCGACGCAGAACAGGTCCGCGGCGATCCGTCCGATCGCTTCGTGCGCTGTCCAGCCGAATGATCGTTCTGCACCCTTGTTCCAGTACACGATGCGATCATCGAGATCCTTGAGCAGTATCGCGTCGTGTGCCGCGTCGAGCAGCGCGGCCTGTTCGCGAAGGCGGGTCTCGGCGGTCTGCTGTGCCGTGAGGTCGGTCGCGCCACCGATCATGCGCAACGGATGGCCGGCTTCGTTTCGCACGATGTGTGCGTGATCCCGCACGAACGCGTATGCGGCATCGGCGCGCCGGAATCGATAGTCGCACGACCAGTCCATCGCGCCGTCGCGCAGGGCGTCGTTGAGCGTGCCGACGACACGCTCGCTGTCGTCCGGATGGAGGCCGGCCGTCCACCAATCGTGCACGCCTTCACGCACTGCATCTCGCTGGCCGAACACCGCCTCGAATCCATCGTTCCACCAGACGTGACCTGAGCGCAGATCCCAATCCCAGATCGCTACATGCGCGGCTTCGACCACGAGGCGGAAACGCTGCTCGCTCAGCTGCAGCGCATCGAGGATCTTCTCGCGCTCGGTGATATCCTGCACCGTGCCGTGCACGCGCGTCGCTGTGCCAGACGCATTGCGCTCGATGCGCCAGTGCTCGTCGACGAATTTGATCTGCCCATCAGGTGTGATGATGCGGTGACGCCGTTCGCCGAATGTCGCGGCCGACGCCATCGAGGTCCTGATCGCGAGTGCGGCACCGTCCCGTTCGTCGGGATGAATCCACGACAGCATATCGCTGAATGACAACACGTCATCGCGTGGTGGCTGGCCATAGATGCGGTACGTCTCGGCCGACCAGGTGCCCTTCATGCTCGTGGCGTTGAAGTCCCAGCTGCCGACCTTCGCCACCGACTGCGCCGCCACGAGGCGTTCCTGCTCGAGCTTCAGCGCGCCAGTCAGTCGCGACTGCGCATCGGCGCTTTCGCGTAACTCGCGCTCCGCGGCGAGGCGATCCGTGACGTCCACGGCTAGCGTCAGCATCGCGGTGCGCCCGTTGAACTGCATGCGGTGCGATGAGACGTCGACCGTGAGCGGCTGGCCGTCACGACGCTGATGTTGCCACAGCCCAACGGTTCGCAGTTCGGCGCTGTGGTTCGGGAGGAAGTCATGGAGCCGCGCTACCTCGTGTGCGGGTCGGAGATCCGCGAGCGACATGCGCGCGAATTCCTCCTGCGTCAACCCGTACTGTGCGACGGCTGCGTCGTTGACGCTGAGGAACCGGAGCGACTCGACGTCGGTGATGTACATCGGCAGGGGATGCTGCCGGAAAAGCTCGAGGAAGCGGCGCTCGTTGTCACGCAGGACTTCCTCCAGCATCGCCACGTCCGTGATGTCTGTGTGCATCACGAGTGCCCCGT
Source organism: Gemmatimonadaceae bacterium (assembly GCA_031367535.1). GTDB lineage: Bacteria > Gemmatimonadota > Gemmatimonadetes > Gemmatimonadales > Gemmatimonadaceae > JACMLX01. The sequence continues at coordinate 912 of JANLPZ010000012.1, read as the reverse complement.
TCGACACCCCGCCATGCAGTGGTGTGGCGGTCATCCTGAACCACCGCCGCTGTGTGGGCGAGTGGCAGGGATAATCCACCGACAGCTGCGCATGCGCTCCGCCGAGTACGGCCTCGATGGCATCAGCGACTCGCTGCGCTTCCTCTGAGCATGCGTCAAACGCCTGTCGACAGACGTCGAGGTAATTCGTTCCGACACCGAAGTCGTTGCCGGAATACCCGTTCGATGCGGCGAAGGCGTTCCATGCCGTGTTGGTGGCAACGATCACACCGTCACGATCCAGCAGCGCGACCTGCGCCGGCAGTGCGTCGAGGACGGCATCGTGGCGGCGAACCATCGCGTCGTCCGGGGTGTGGTCGTGCGCGTCGCGGGTCAGAGCGGGGGGTACCAACGTCATGACCGGTCGCGACGTGCGCAGCAAGCTGGACTGTGCATGCGTGTACGCTCCCTCGCATGCCGAACACACACGTCGGGAGCCATCTGTTGTATGGGGAGCCGCATCATGTTCCGCAAGGAGCCGATGGAAAGTCGCAGCACGGCGCGAAGTGTGTGTCTCGCCCAATGCTGCGCCAGCCGCGAGTGTCGTCACCTGGCTCGCCAAACTGTTTTGACGGCGAATTGCGGGACCTCCAACGCCCCGGCCGGCGCGCGTGTACTGATGAGAAGACGCACTCATAAGCACCTCGTACCTCTCAGGCACACATTCATGAACAAGACGCGCGCAGGACTCGCTGCGGTGCTGGTTTGCACGGTCGGTGCGGGACTTCTCTGGTTCTATCGCACTGCCGAAGCCAAGACGCCTGCATTCCGCTTCGCCGCCGTCGAGAAGACGACGCTCGAGTCCACCGTCTCAGCCACTGGCGCGCTCAGCGCCGTGCGCACCGTGCAGGTCGGCACGCAGGTGTCGGGGCA
>JANLPZ010000169.1:0-3007 GCA_031367535.1 Gemmatimonadaceae bacterium | reverse complement strand
GACACCTGCAGCGCGGCCGGCGCGTGGTGCCCGATCGCCCCGAAGCGAGTAGCATACGCGCATGCTTCAGACTTCGCCGGCCGCGCTCGATATCGCACACGTCATCCAGCAGGCGGTGGCGCCGGTGTTCCTGCTGTCCGGCGTCGCGGCGATGCTGAACGTGCTCACCAGCCGTCTCGCGCGGGTGATCGATCGTGCACGCCAGCTCGAGATCGACTATCACGATCTGCCGATCGGCAACGAGCGTCACATCGTGCGCGATCGCATGGCGTCGCTGTCGAGACGCGCGCGCCTGATCAACGTCGCGATCACGCTCTGCACCAGCTGCGCACTACTGATCTGTCTCGTGATCATGACACTGTTCGTGGCGGCGCTGATGAATGTCAGTGCGTCGCGCTGGATTGCGGGTCTGTTCGTGCTCGCGATCCTCGCGCTGATTGGCGGCCTGCTGTCGTTCCTGCAGGAGATCTTCGTTGCGACGTCGACGGTGCGTATCGATCCGCCACAGGATCGCATTCCCGCCAACCTCGGCGAGGCCTCGTGATGCCTGACGGGAACGCGGATCGCCAACTCGTCGAGAGCTGGACCGACAACGCCGACGCGTGGACGCAGGCGGTGCGCGATCAGTTGATCCCGAGCCGGAAGGCGGGCACGGATGCGGCGATTGTGAACGCCTGCCTGACACTCGAGAGCGGCCCGGTGCTCGATGTCGGATGCGGTGAAGGGTGGCTGGTGCGCGAACTCGGTCTGCGCAATGTGTCGGCGACTGGTGTGGACGTGAGTACGCCGCTGATTGCACGCGCACAGGAACTTGGCGGCGGTGAATTCTCGGTCGCGACTTACGACGCGCTCGAGCGTGATATGAGCGTGGCAGCGGGCCCGTGGCGCGGTATCGTCTGCAACTTTTCGCTGCTCAGCGATCCGATTCATCCGCTGCTCAACGCACTGCGGCAGCGGCTCGATGCGCAGGGACGATTGCTCATCCAGACCGTGCATCCGTGGTCGGCGAAAGGTGACGCACCGTATCGCAGCGAATGGCGCACCGAGTCGTTCGATGCGTTCTCGATTCCGTTTCCGTCGCCGATGCCGTGGTACTATCGGACGCTGGCGTCGTGGCTCGAGGAGATTGCGACGGCCGGACTGCGCGTGGTGCGCATCGATGAGCCGGTGCATCCGACCAGCGGCGCTCCGCTGTCGCTGCTGTTGCACTGCGAGCGCGTGTGATCGACTGGCAACGCGCACTGCACGAACTCTCGCCGCTGGAAGTGGCGGCGGCCGTTGCGACGCTGATCAATGTGTGGCTGCTGGTGCGCAACAACATCTGGACGTGGGCGTGGGGCGTGGCATCGGTCACGCTCTATGGCATCGTGTTCTACCAGTCGAATCTCTGGTCCAGCACCGGCCTGCAGGTGCTCTACTATCTGCCCATGCAGGCGTACGGCTGGTGGATCTGGCTCAAGGCGGGGCCGACGCATCACGACGACCTGCCGATCACGCGCTTGTCAGCACGCGCACGCGTGTTGTGGGTGGTGGCGACGCTACCGATGGCCGCACTACTCGGGTGGGGCATGTCCTTCACCGGCGCGCAGCAATCGATGGTGGATGCCCTCGTCACCGCGGTCAGCGTCACCGGGCAATACCTGCAGACGCACAAGAAGCTCGAGCACTGGTTCTGCTGGGTCGTCGTGAACGCGTTGTATGCATTCTGGCTGCTGCCGCGACAGCAGCTCTGGGTGTCGACGGTGCTGTATCTCGTGTTGCTTGGCCTGGCGGTGCAGGGGTGGCGGCAGTGGCTGAACGAAGAACGCCGAAGTTCAACGCCCGTCGCGGCCTGACGTAATTTCAGATGGACAGACATTGCGATGAGCCAGCGCGGGTCGCGTTGCGCCGCTGTCGCACCGAACCTTCACAGGGATTTCCGATGCTGCGTCGAGTCGTCGCGCTGTGCCTGCTCGCGGCCCCGTTGTCCGGACAATCCGGTGCCCGCGTGCCGGTCATCGACAGTCTGCTGTCGCTCAAGAGTGCCGGCGTACCATCGTTGTCGCCGGACGGTCAGCGTGTGGCGTATCTCGTGACGAGCACCGACTGGCAGCAGGATGCGTTCGTTCCGCAGCTCTGGGTGCACGATCTGCGCACCGGAACCAGTCAGCAACTCACGCGGCACGATGCCGGCGCTGGTCAGGTGCAGTGGTCGCCCGATGGCGCATGGCTCACGTTCACCAGTACTCGCACGGCCAGCACCAGCCAGATCTACGCGATCGCGATCACGGGCGGTGAACCACTGCGGCTCACGAATGCGAGTGGTGGCGTCAGCAGCTATGTCTGGCGACCGGATGGCGCCGCGATCGCGTTCAGCTCGACAGGCAACGCGGTCGCTCGCAAGTCGCGCGATTCGACGTATGGTGGCTACGACGTTGTCCGCCGCGACTACGCCTTGCAGCAGCTGTACACGTTCGACGTCGCCGCTGCGCTCACCGCACCGCAGACCGGCACGTTGCGCACGCCATCGCCGGCCGCCGTCAGCGTCAGCGGATTCGAATGGTCACCGGACGGCAGCCGGATCGCATTCAGCGCCACCACGGTGCCGGACGCTGTGGCGGGCAACACGGCCGACATCCACGTCCTGACCCTCGCCGACAACTCCGTCCGGCCGCTCGTCACACAACCCGGTCCCGATACGGATCCGCACTGGTCGCCCGATGGAAAGCAGATCGCGTTCAGTACGCAGATGGGTGAAACGAAAACCAACTACTTCCACAACACGCGCCTTGCCGTGATTGACGCCGCTGGCGGAACGCCGCGTGTGATCACGGCGCAGTTCGACGAAAATCCGCAGTTCATCACGTGGAATGCGCGCGGCGTGTATTTCGGCGGACTGCAGCGCACCGCATCGCATCTGTTCCTTGTCGATCCGACCAGCGGAAGTGTGACGCGCGTGACCGCGCCAGACAATGCGCTGGTCTCTGGCTTCTCGCTGAGCCGCGACGGCACGAACGCGGCGTTCATG
>JANLPZ010000188.1:0-2125 GCA_031367535.1 Gemmatimonadaceae bacterium | reverse complement strand
CGCTGGGCGCCGCTCAGTGATGTGTTCCTCGTCTACACCGATCGGAGGGACACGGAGTCGTGGGGTCAGAACGAGCGATCGGTCAAGCTCAAGGTCACGCGCATGCTGGCCTTCTGAGCGTAGACGAGCAAAGGCTCAGTTCGCTCATGGCCGCACAGGATTGCGTGTCGACGATCTGCGCCACGGGGTACATTTTTGCCCATCAGCTGGTGAGTTGTTGACGTTCGCCGCGAGCCGGCCCTACTGCCTGTCTTCCAATGCACCATATGTCCAATCGAGTTCGTCACGTTTGCATGACCCGCACCCTGTGGGTCGGCATCGCACTCCTGACGTCCCTCGCCGGTCAGCTCGGTGCACAGAAGCGTTCCGCCTCACGTCACCGAGCCGCCGCCGGTTCTGACACCACCGCATTGCAGGCGCAGTGCGCGGCAGGCAAGAGCGACGCATGCACGTCGATGGCATGGCTGCTGATGGTCGGCAAACCGCTCGCCGCCGATACCACGCGCGCAACGGGCTTCCTCGACAAGGCGTGTCAGTCCGGCAGCGCACGTGCCTGCGGCCAGACCGCGTGGATGCTGCGCCAGGGCCATGGTGTAAAGGCCGATACGTCACGGGCGTTCGCACTCTACGGCACCGGCTGCAATCGCGGTGATGCGAAGTCCTGCACGTCGCTTGGCTACATGTACGAAACCGGCGCCGGCATCACGCGCGACCTCGCACAGGCCGCCACGTTCTACGATCGCGCATGCAAAGCCGGCGACATGCGCGGCTGCGCGAATCTCGGCACGCTCAGTGATTCGGGCATGACCATGGGCACCGATGCGGCGCGTTCCACAGCACTGCTGACGAGGGGCTGCACGTCGAAAATCGCTGCCGCCTGCACAAACCTCGGCGCGAAGTTCGAAGCGGGTCGTGGTGTCCCGGGCAATTTACGCCGCGCCGCCAGCTATTACACGCGCGCCTGCCAGAGCAACGAGCTGACGGCGTGTGTCAATCTCGGCTCACTGACGGCGCAGGGTCGCGGTGTGCCACGCGATCCGGTGCGTGCGGCGCGCTTCTTCACGCAGGCCTGCGATGGCGATCTGGCAGCGGGCTGCGTGAATCTGGCCGTCGCGAATCGACTCGGCATCGGCGTGCCGCGCGACACACCACGGGCACGTGAGCTGTTCGCGAAGGCGTGCAAACTCGGCGACGCCACTGCCTGTCGCCTGGCGCAACGCCCCTGACAGGCTCGGACGCGTGGCGCGTCACTCCTGCCACCGGCCGCACTGCGGCGGCCGCGCGGATCCACATCGCGGTTTCCATCGTATTTGGCAGAGCCTGGGCACAACACCGCCGTCCTGCGGCCGACACGCACCGGTATTCCGGGCGGTCGTGCCGGGGAACGAAGCGGGTCCGCCCGGAATATGTGAGTCACGCCTCAACCAGAGCTCCGACCATGTTCACTCGTCGCCTTTCCGTTCTATTCGCGCTCGTATTTGCATTCCCGATCGTCGCCAGTGCGCAGACGCGCACGACGCCGGCTGCCAGGAGACCATCCATGACCACACCTCGCCCATTCGTGAAGCCGACAGACGCCGAGTTGCGCGCGAAGCTCACACCGGAGCAGTACCAGGTCACGCAACATGAAGGGACCGAGCGTGCCTTCCGCAACGAATACTGGGACAACCACGAAGCGGGTATTTATGTCGATGTCGTCTCCGGCGAGCCGTTGTTCAGCTCTCTCGACAAGTTCGAGTCGGGCACGGGCTGGCCGAGTTTCACGAAGCCGCTCGAAGCCGGCAACGTCCGCACCAAGACTGATCGTCAGTTCTTCATGACGCGCAATGAAGTGCGCAGCGTTGGTGCTGATTCGCACCTCGGTCACGTCTTCGACGACGGGCCGAAGCCGACGGGCCTTCGCTACTGCATGAACTCCGCCTCGATGCGCTTCATCCCGGTGGACAAGCTCGAAGCCGAAGGCTATGGCCAGTACGTCGCACTCTTCCGCGCGCAGCCGGCTCCACACAAGTAAGAACTGTCGGCAGTTCCAATCAACAAAGCGCTGGGCGTCTTTGCGACTTTGCGTCAAGGCAGTTCGTCGATCTTCACCGCAACACGACATTTCGTGACGCGAGAGATCGGA
>JANLPZ010000184.1:0-26869 GCA_031367535.1 Gemmatimonadaceae bacterium | reverse complement strand
CCGAACGTCGTCAAGCCATCGTCCGCCGCAACCTGCTGCAACACCCAGACGGCGCGCCGCTCATCAGGAACCACGAATGCCGGATCCTTGTAGCGGCAGATCATCAGCGCCGCCTTGTGCCAGCAGTCCTTGTCGTGCGTCTGCTCGACGGTCGGCAGGTCGAGGATGCAGACCGGCTCCGGGCTCCAGCCGATGGAGATTGACGTGATCGACATGGTTCGAGACTCCTTGCGAGAGACCGTCAAAGGACAGGCCGGCAAGGTACTCACCCGCCCCGGCTCACCTCCACCCACCCCCCAGCGCCCGATACAGATTCGTCATCGCCACCCGCTGCCGCAGCCGCGTCTCAACCAGCTCCAGCTTCACATCGAGCGCTTCCCGCTGCGTCGTGAGCACTTCCAGATAGTTCGCACGCGCCGATGAAAACAGCACGCCAGCAATCGCCGTCGAGCGATCAAGCGTCTCAGCCTGCTGCGACTTGAAGCGGTACACCCGCTCGAGATTGTCGATCGCCGACATCAGCGTCGACACTTCCGTCACGCCGCCAAGAATCGCGCGACGATAATTGATCAGCGCCTGCTGCTGCGCCGCACTGGCCCGCGCATACTCGGCCTTGATCGTGCGCCGATTGAGGAGTGGTGCGGTCACATCGCCCGCCAGCGTGTACGCCATCGACTCCGGTATGGTGAAGAGCAGACTTGGCTTGAAGGCGCGCAACCCGAGGCCGCCGGTCAGGTTCATCTCGGGGAAAAATTCGGCCCGCGCGGCCTTCACATCGAAGTGCGCTGACTGCAACGCAAACTCTGCCTGCCGGATGTCCGGGCGGTTCTGGAGCAATTGCGACGGCAGTCCTTCGACGAGCGTGCGCGGCGTGCCGGGCGACAGAGCCGAGGCACGCGCCACTGGCTGCGGATACCGGCCGAGCAACAGGTTGAGTCGGTTCTCCACTTCCCGGATCTGCTGCAACAGTTCGTACTCCAGTCCCTGCGCATTGAGCAGCAGCGCGGTGAATTGCTGCACCGCGAGCTCGCTCACTGCGGCCGCCTCGCGCTGGGCTCGCACGGCCGTCAGGGCATTCTGCTGTAGCGCGATGGTCTGTCGCACGATCGCCAACTTCGCATCGAGCGCCGTCAGCTCGTAGTAACTGTTCGTGACTTCTGCGACGAGGCCAGTCATCACATAGCGACTCCCCTCGACCGTCGCGAGATATCGGGACAGCGCCGCGCCTTTCTGACTACGGATCCTGCCGCGGATATCCGCCTCCCACGCCGCCACGAAGCCGACGCTGATATCAGTCAGCGGCTCAGGCACCGGCTTCCCAGCGGTGATATCGGTCGACGCGTTGCCAGCGCCCTCCGACGTGTATCGTGCACTCTTGTCGACGCCAAGGCCCGCCGCAAGCGAGACCTGCGGCGCGAGACGTCCGCGAACGGACTGCACCTCGTATCGCGACATCTCGACTTCCTGCAACGTCGCGAGCAACTCGGGATTGTTCTGCACTGCCGAATCGATCAGCGCAACGAGCGTGGTGTCCTCGAAGAACTGTCGCCACGCGATGCCACCGATGCTCACACCGTCGCCGCTTTGCGCCTGACCCGCAGCGCCGGTAAACGACACCGGTACGGGCACCGCTGCCGGCGCGGGCGCCAATGCAGGCGCAACGCAACCGGCCATGCCACACAACACGACGCCAGACAACCCCGCACGCGTCACAACGAAGCGATGGCGCATCACTGCTCCACTTCCGAAAGCGGTGACTCATCCACGTCGGCATGGAACGGATGCCGCTCCGATGTTTGCGCGAAGGCATAGTACAGACCCGGAATGAGGATCACGCCGAGCACCGTGCCCACCAGCATGCCACCGAATGCGGCGGAGCCGATCGTACGATTGCCGATCCTGCCGGGCCCAGTCGCGAACATCAGCGGGATCAGGCCCGCAATGAAGGCGAATGAGGTCATCAGGATCGGTCGGAATCGTGTTCTCGCGCCTTCGAGCGCCGCGTCGCGCACCGACGCGCCTTCACTGTGCTTCAACGACGCGAACTCCACGATCAGCACCGCGTTCTTGCCCAGCAGGCCGATCAGCATCACCATCGCGATCTGTGCGTAGATGTTGTTCTCGAGCCCCGTCACCAGCAGCAGCAGGAATGCCCCGAGCACGCCGGCCGGCAGCGACAGGATCACCGCCAGCGGCAGGATGAAACTTTCGTACTGCGCCGACAGGATCAGGTAGACGAACACCAGCGACACAATGAAGATGTAGATCGCCTGGTTGCCCTGACGCACTTCGTCGATCGAGATGCCTGCCCAGTCGATGTCAAATCCGCGTGGCAGCTTCTCCCGCGCCGTCTCGGCGATGATCCTGAGTACCTCGCCACTGCTGTAGCCGGCCGCTGCGGCTCCGCTGATCTCGGAGGAGTTCGACATGTTGTGTCGCGTGATCTCGGACAGGCCGTACACCTTTTCCATCCGCATGAACGCGGAATAGGGTACCATCTCGTCGCGACTGTTCTTCACTGACAGCTTGAGGACATCCTCGGGAAGGGCGCGGTATTCGGGCGCGGCCTGTGTGATGACTTTGTACTGACGGTCGAACTTGATGAAGCTGATCTCGTAGTTGCTGCCGAGCAGCGTGGAGAGCGTGTTGAGCGCATTGTCGATGCTGACACCCTTCTGCTGGGCGAGTTCGTTGTCGATATGCAGCATGTACTGCGGGAAGCTGGCGCTGTAGAAGCTGAAGACCGAGCTGAGTTCCTTCCGCTTGTTCAACTCCGCCACGAACTCGTTGCTGATCTGCTCCATGCGCTTGTAGTCGCCTGATCCTGCCTTGTCGAGCAGACGCAGTTCGAAACCACCGGCAGCACCATAGCCGGGCAGCGCCGGCGGCAGGAAGAACTCGATGTTCGCGCCGCTGATGTCGTGAACCTTCGCTTCCATCTCCGTGATGATCTCCTGCGCGGAGTGTTTGCGTTCACTCCAGTCTTTCAGGTTGATCAGACAGGTACCGGTGTTGGAGCCTGTACCTTCGGTCAGAATTTCGTAGCCCGCCAGTGCCGAGACCGACTGCACGCCATCCACTGTCTCGGCGGCCTTCTGCAGACGCGTCACGACATCGTTCGTGCGTTCCAGCGACGAGCCAGGCGGCGTCTGTACGATGGCGTAGAACATCCCCTGGTCCTCGTTCGGGATGAAGCCCGCTTGTACCGATCGACCTGTGAGCCACGTCGCGCCGCAAAGCAGGACCAGCGCGCCGAATGTCACCACGCGCCGATTCACGATTGCCGAGAGAATCCCGATGTAACGGTCGGTCGCGCGACCGAAGACGCGGTTGAACACGCCCAGGAATCGCCCGACGAGCGAATGCTGGCCCGCGTGTGTGTGTGGCTTGAGCAGCATCGCGCAGAGCGCCGGCGTCAACGTCAGCGCCACGAATCCCGAGATCACGATCGCCGTCGCCATCACGATCGAGAACTGTCGATAGAAGATGCCGACCGGCCCAGATAGAAATCCGACCGGGATGAATACGGCCGCCATCACGAATGTGATCGCGATGATCGCACCAGCGATCTGTCGGATCGCCCTGCGCGTGGCCCGCAACGGATTCAGCCCCTCGGCCTCCATGATCGCATGGACCGCCTCGATGACGACGATCGCGTTGTCCACCACGATGCCGATCGCGAGCACCAGCGCGAACAGCGTGATCATGTTCAACGTGATCCCGAAGATCTGCATGAACGCGAAGGTGCCGATCAGCGACACCGGCACGGCAATGGCCGGGATCAAAGTCGAGCGCCAGTCACCGAGGAACACGAACACCACGATGCTGACGAGCAAGAACGCCTCGACCAGCGTATGCAGCACCTTGTCGATCGAGGCATCGAGGAACTTCGAGACATCATAGCTGATCTCGTAGTGCATGCCCTTCGGGAACGTGGCCCGGCTGATCTCGTCGAGCCGCGTCTTCACGTCCTTGATGACCTGGCTCGCGTTGCTGCCGTACGACTGCTTGAGCGTGATGGCGGCTGACGGCTTGCCGTTGATGCTGGAGTAGATGTCGTACATCGAGCTGCCGAATTCCACGTCGGCGATGTCCTTCAGATGCAGGATCTCACCTTCCGGACTGGCTCGGACGACGACGTTCTCGTACTCCTCCTTGGTCGTGTAGCGGCCCGGATACTTGAGCACATATTCGAACGCCTGCGAGCGTTTGCCCGAGCTCTCACCGGTCTTGCCCGGCGACGCCTCGAGACTCTGCGCGCTGAGTGCTTCCATGACCTCGTCGGCGGAAATCTTGAAGGACGTCATGCGATCGGGCTTGAGCCAGATGCGCATGGCGTATTCACGATTGCCGAGGATGTCCGCGAACCCGACGCCGTCCACCCGCCGCAATTCCGAGATCAGATTGATGTCCGCGAAATTGAACAGGAACTTCTGGTCCGCTGTCTTGTCGTCGCTATAGAGGTTGATGTAAAGGAGCATGTTCGGCTCCTCGCGCGAGATCTTCACTCCTTCGCGCACCACGATCGGCGGCAGCTTGTTCACGACCGACGCGACGCGGTTCTGCACCGCGAGCGTGGCCTGGTTCGGGTCGGTGCCGAGGTTGAAGACGACCTGGATGCTCGCCTCGCCGTCGTTGCCGGCATCGGAGGCGATGTACTTGAGTCCCTGCGCACCGTTGATCGCGCGTTCCAGCGGGATCACAACGGCCTTGATCAGCAGCTCGTTGTTTGCGCCCGGATAGTCGGCGACGACCGTGACCTTCGGCGGCGAGATGTTCGGGTACTGTGTCACCGGCAGCCCCATCAGCGCGAGTCCGCCGATGAAGATGATCATCAGGGACAACACGATCGAGAGGATCGGCCGCTGGATGAATCGGTTCAGCATGCGTCACCGCCCTGTCCGACGCCACCTTGTTCGATGTCGGCCACTATTCCGCCTTCAATCGAAGGGACGCGAGCACGTCGCGCGGTTCCTTCATCGTGAATCGGATCACGTCGTCGTCTTTCACCTTCTGCACACCTTCGAGCAGGATCCGATCGTCGACCGAGAGACCACTGCCGACGATGTACAGGTCGGGCAGTCGACCGGCGAGTGTGATGAGGCGCGCATGCACGCGATTGCGCTTGTCGATCACGAACACGTAGGTCTTGTCCTGGATCTCGTAGGTCGCCTTCTGCGGAATGAGCATCGCCTGGCGATACGGAACCGTCAGCAGGACCTTGCCGGTCTCCCCATTGCGGAGCAGTTGCTCGGCGTTCGGAAAGACGGCCCTGAATGCGATGTTGCCGGTCTCGCTGTTGAACTCACCTTCGACCGTCTCGACCTCGCCCACGTGTGCGAAGCGCGTGCTGTTGGCGAGCATCAGTGCGACCTTCTGGCCCGCGCGATTCGCTGCGTTCGTGCGGTAGTCGAGGTACTCGGGTTCCGACACGTTGAAGTAGGCGTACATGCGGTGGTTGTCGGAGAGCGTGGTGAGCAGCTCGCCCTCTTCGATGAGGCTCCCCAGCTTCTTGGGAATGCGATCGAGCATACCGTCGAAGGGCGCCCGGATCTCGGTGAAGCCGACATGCAGCCGGGCGGCCGTCACGTCGGCGCGCGCCTCGTCGAGCTTCGCCTGTGCCATCGCCTGTTCATTCTTCGAGACGACGTTGTTGTTCACGAGGGTCTGCGCGTTCTGCAACTCGATCTCGGCGGCGCGCACTTCGGCCTCCGCTTTCTGGAGTTCCGCCTCGTAGACCTTCGGCATGATCCGGAACAGCAACTGGCCGGCGCGGACCGTGCGCCCCTCGTCCACCGGCATCCGGTCAAGAAAGCCCTTCTCCTGCGCGCGAATCTCGATGTTCCGGAACGAGCGGATCTGCGCGACATACTGCTTCTCGTAGGACGTGTCGACGATCATCGGGCGCGTCGCCAGGTATTCGGTGGCCACCTCCTCCTTCGCGGGCTCCTTCCGGCAGGCGAGCAGTATTCCGAGGGCCGTCAGCCCGACGATGAGGCGCGTCTTGGTCATGTGCACATGTTTTGAGTCAAACCGCTACGAAGCTGCGACAACACGGGATGCCGACACATGAGACTCGGCAGGCACGGACATATACCGTGAAGTGGTCGGGTTGTTGCGCTGACCCAATCGTACTCGATTCCGGCTGCGGATGAAGCCGAATTTCCTACGGCGAATAGCGAATCATTTGTCATTTTCAGCAACGCCCGTTGCTGATGTCACGAGCGCGTGAGCACTCAACGCCGCCCGGAAATTTCGGTCACATAATCGGCAGCCGACGCTCCACATTCCCGATTGATGCGGCTATATCGACAGCGTCGCAGTTCTGAAACGTCGTGCTCACGACGACAGCAACACACGCGCCTCGCTCGCCCCCGCATGCTCCGCCCAGCCACGCGGCGTTCCTCCATACGTGGCGTCGGTGATCGTGCGATCTGCACCATGACCGAGTAAGCACTGTACCGCCGCGACCTTGTTCCCCTGCGCGGCGAGATGCAGCGCCGTCACACCGTTCCCGTGCGTCAACCCGCCGAACGTCGTGCGCTTGTTGACATCCGCGCCATGGTCGAGCAACCACTCCAGCGAATCGACCCGGTCATTCGCCGCCGCCCAGATCAGCGCGGTTCCGCGATACGGCTCACCGTCAATCGCGGCGCCTCGCGTGAGCAGCGTGTCCATCACGGTCACGCGATCACTCTTCGCGGCGCACACCAGCGCTTCATCGAGAATCTCCTGCCGATCGCGCGTCGGGTGCCACGGCGGAAACCCGCTGTGTGGTCGATAGAAGTCGCGGTCCGCCATCGCACTCTCCGTCAACGCGCCATCCGTCATGAAACACGCGTGCACCTGATCCAGCCGACCGATGCCTGCCGCGATGCGCAAGTTGTCCGGCACAATCGCCGCAGCACTGAGCGGTGTCACCACATGCTGGTGTCCCCAGAACAACGCGACCGCGAGCGGCGTGCCGCCCGAGCCATGCGCTGTTGCATGCGGTGACGCGCCGCGTTCCAGCAACAACGCAGCCATCTCGGGATCATTCCGATATGCCGCCTGGTGCAGCGGCGTCCACCCGCGATCATTGGCTGCCACGGCGGAGGCGCCGGCATCGAGCAGCAGTCGCATCGCGTCGAGGCGGTCGGTGCGAGAGACTCCCGCGTCCAACTCCGCTCGCGTCGGGCACGGCAGCAACGACGCCGCCAGATTCACCAGCGTGTTCCCGTTGGTCCCATGCGCGTGCACGACATCGGGCTGCGCGTGCAGCACGTCCGCAGCGCGCGCCCAATCACCACCCTGCGCTGCCTCGAATACGGCGAGAAATGGCTCGTCAGCCGCAGTCGCTGGCAGTGCGCGCAGATACCGCGCCAGCGCCGGCCACGATTCATAGCCATGCTGTCGCGCATAGACCAGCTGCGCGTCCTCGATGGTGAACCTCGCCTGCTGTATCGCCGCATCACTCGCGTCCTGATGAACCGGATGCCACCGCCGCACTTGCTCGAGGGCGTTCGGCAGTCCGTCCGCGACCACCGCGATGAGGCCCTTGGCGCGGTCACGGAAATACGAGAGGTCACGGACGAAGATGCGGGACGGGTGGCTGGGCATGGCGAAATGATAGACACATCGGGGCGCGCACGGGGCCAGAGATCCAGATCCCTTCAAGGGGTCAGAGCACTTGAACGCGTTCAAGGGGTCAGAGCACTTGAACTGCCGCTTGCCTTCGGCCACCCCGCTCGGCATGATCTTGGTTCCCCGCAGCGGAGTCAGATGCCACGCGAAATCCACGTCCTCGTGCCCGGCGGCGCACCAGCGCTCCGCTTCACGGCGACGGTCCGAATCGGGCGCGCGGAGAGCAACGGCATCGTCATCAACGACGGGGTCGTGAGCAAGGAGCACCTCGAGCTGCGCCCCGTCGGCGATGACTGGGAGATTCTTGACCTCGGCAGCACGAACGGGACGTTCAGCGACGGTAAGTCCGTCACGCGCGCGAAGGTCGGCGCCGCAAAAACGGTGCAGCTGGGCGATGGCGGCCCCGAAATTCATTTGACGGTACCCGGCGTGGCCGTGGGCGACGGCACGATCAAGCTGCCGCCGAAGGACATTGTCGATCGGTACTTCTCCGTCGAAGAACCAGCCAACATGTCGGCGCAGACGCAGATGCTGCGCATCGCCGTCAAGGAACGCCGGACGACAGAGACACGCACCTTCACGAAGCGCGTCCGACAATACCGCGTGGCGGTCGGTCTCCTGATTGCGATTTCCGCCGGCGCGGCAGCGACCGCCGTGTGGCAGGCGCGTCGCGCCGATGCGTTGCGCGAATCCGCGGGCGCGGTGTTCAGCACGATCAAGTCGCTGGATCTGGACCTGCGGCGACTCGAGGCGAAGAACGGTCCGGACCAGTCGATTCAGGAACGTCGTGCACGTCTCGAGCGCCAGTACAACGATCTGCTCAAGACGCTCGGCATTTACAACAGCCGCACACCAGCCGACGTGCAGCTGATCTATCGCACCGTGCATCGGTTGGGCGAGTCGGAGGCGACGGTCCCGCGTGACTTCGTCGACGAAGTGCGCAAGTACATCGCCAGGTGGAAAGCTGAAGGTATCCAACCGTTCCTCACTCGCGCTGCGCAGAAGGACATGGGGCCGCAGATCGCCGGCATCATGCTGCACCACAACCTGCCGCGCGAGTTCTTCTATCTTGCGCTGCAGGAGAGTCGACTCAACCCGAGAGCGATCGGTCCATTGACGCGATTCGGTGTGCCGAAGGGACTCTGGCAATTCATTCCGCCCACCGCCGAGATGTACGGCTTGAAGCTTGGGCCGTTGCAGGGTGAGCGCACGTATGATCCGGCGGATGACCGGCACAACGTGGCGAAAGCATCGAACGCCGCAGCGAAGTATCTCGAGGACTTGTATACGACCGATGCGCAAGCATCTGGTCTGCTCGTGATGGCGTCGTACAACATGGGCGAAACGCGCATCCTGAAGATGATCAGGGCAATGCCCGAGTCTCCGTCCGATCGCAACTTCTGGACGCTGTTGTCGAAGCACCGGAAACAGATTCCTGACGAGACGTACGACTATGTCTTCCGCGTCCTTTCGGCGGCCGTGATTGGCTCGAATCCACGCCTGTTCGGCTACGACATGGATCCGGTGTTCGGCGTGTCGGCCGACTCACTTGGCGTCGTCGCGGCGCCATGAGCGTCCATCCTTTCATTCTGGAGTCATCAATGCCCGTGCGATCGAGCCGCGCTCGTGAGTCGCTGCTGCTGACGGCGCTGCTGCTGAGCGCCATGCCAACGACGGCCACGGCGGCGACCGCCGAGTATCCGTCGGGTGACACGCGGACGGCGATCGACTGTGCAGCAGCGATGCAGATTGCGCTGCCGGACGCAAAGATCACCGCGGTGCGCACCGTGGTGCCGAACGACTCACTGCGCGCGCTTGGCCGCAAGCCGTATTGTCGCGTCGCAGCGACTGTGGATGTCGAAACGCACATTGTCGCGCTGCTTCCCGATGACTGGAACGGCCGGTTCCTGATGGGCGGCGGCGGCGGTTTTGTCGGCGCCGTCGACAACCAGTTCTCGTCGAGTGTCCACGAGGGCTACGCGACCGTCGGCACTGACGCAGGCCACACCGCGAACAGCCTCACAGCCGGTTGGGCGCTGCACAACGCGCAACGCGTCACCGACTTCGCGCATCGTGCAGTCCATCGCACGGCGGAAGTGACGAAGCTGCTCATCGCCGCCTACTACGGCCGCGCGCCGGAGCACTCGTATTTCATCGGCTGTTCGAATGGCGGTCGCGAGGCGCTCATCGAAGCGCAGCGGTATCCGGCGGACTTCGACGGCATCGTGGCGATCGCGCCGGCGTACAACTTCCTCGCGATCACGACAACGTTCGTACGCAACCTCCAGGCGCAATTCCCGACCGGTGACTTCACTGCACCCGTAGTCACTCCCGCCGTGCTCAAGCTGCTGGCAGCGAAGGTCACCGACGCATGTGACGCCACCGACGGCGTGCGCGATGGCACCCTCGAGAATCCGGAGGCGTGCCGGTTCTCACTTGCGTCACTGCCAGCCTGTTCCAACGACGCGGCGGCGGACGGCTGCGTGACGCGTGCGCAACGCGCCGCACTCACCACGTTCACGATGCCACTCGCTGCTGGCACCACGCGATATCCGGCGCAGCCTTTCGGTGACGAGGCCGACTCGGACAGCTGGAACGCATGGATCGTTGGCCCGCTCCCGGACATTCTCGAGGTAACCGGCCGCGCGGCACCGACCGTTCAAGGTGCATTTGGCACCGAATTCTTCAAGTATTTCATCTACGGCGACTCGGCCTGGCGATACGTGGGCTACGACCTCGCGCGCGCCGCGCGTGATGGCGCGAAGGTCGACGCTGAAGTGTCCGCGACGAACGCCGACCTCTCGGCGTTCCGCGCGCGCGGCGGCAAGTTGTTGCTGGCGCACGGCTGGTCCGACCCGGCGCTCAATGCCCGATCGACCATTCAGTACTTCACGGCCGTGCAGGCCCGCACACCGCAGGCGTCGTCGTTCACACGACTGTTCATGATGCCCGGAGTGTTGCACTGCGCGGGCGGCAGTGGCTGCGATGAAGTGGACTGGGCCGTGACCATCCGGCGTTGGGTGGAGCAAGGCGAAGCGCCGTCGCGCATCGTTGCGCGCAAGGAGCGCGGCACACAAGTGCTGCGCACGCACCCGCTTTGCGCGTATCCGAAAACGGCACGGTACAACGGAACCGGCAGCACTGGCGACGCGGCGTCGTACAGCTGCCGGTAGTTCGCTCTCGAGTTCCGTTTCATGGGGTCGGTTCAAGGGGTCAGAGCACATGAACGGTTTCAAGTGCTCTGACCCCTTGAAACGAACTCCGTCCCCATCTGGCCCCTTGAACCGCGCCGCGGCTACGCCTCGCTGGCCGCGGCGCCTACCAGCAGCGCGTCGAGCGCATCGAACGACACGCTCCAGCCCTGCGTCATCCCTGCCCGCTCGGCCGTAAACGTCGCGATTTCCTCCGGTGTTGCTGGGGCGACCACATCGAATCGCACCGTGACCCGTGTCTGGGAGGGCGCTTCCTCGGTGAACACCACACTGATCCGCGTTGTGACAGGCCAGGTTGGTGCGCCGGGCTGCCGAGACTCGTGTCCGTGCTCGTCAACAAATGTCTGCAGGTACTCGAGGCGATCGGGGCGAGACACCAGCACATACTCGTGCCGGATGAACATCGCGAAATCACCCATCGTCATCGACATTGAGGCAGTGCCACCGGCGCGGATGTCCGCGCGCTGGAAGGCCATCGTGAAGCCCGCCGGTGGCAGCCACGCCGCGAGATGCGCGGGCGTCGTCCACATGTCGAACACCGTGGCAACCGGCGCGTCGAAGCTGCGATTGATGACGAAGATCTCCTGCGACGACACTTTCTTCTCGAGAAACTCGGCCAGACGGTCCCACGTCGCGTTGCCGCCTGCGGCCTTGATGTGTACTCGCGTCATTGCCGCCTCTTCGGCGGTGGCCAGGGTCATGCGCATGTCGAGCTCCGTCTTTCCGAGCAGATCGCGGAAGCTCGCCGTCACGCGAAACATCGGCTTCGTGTCTTCTGCCGTTGCGCCGTGATCGTACACGAGCAACGCATGCGGTACGACTTCGTGATATCGCGCGAAGTTCGGCCAGTCCGTGCCATCGGGACCATGCATCGTATAGACCCAGCTGCCGCCGGGTCGGAGGTCCTTGCTGTGCGTTGTCAGTGTGAAGCCACGCGGGCCCCACCACTGGACAACCTGTTCGAGATCAGTCCAGGCGTTCCACACCAGCTCGACCGGCGCATCGTAGATGCGGACAATCCGAATTTCGTTAGCGCTGGTTGGCGCGGTCAACGGTGATGTCAGCTGCGTTGTCATCTGTCGGTTCCGATGTGGTGTTGGTGACGGATTTCAGGTACAGACCAAGGCGATCGAGGCTTGCTTCCATGTGCACGCGATACTCCTCCATCCATGCGGCAGCGTCGTTGAGTGGCTCCGCATTCAGCGTGCATGGCCGCCATTGCGCGTCGCGCGATTTGATGACCAAGCCGGCGGTCTCGAGCACCTTGAGGTGTTTCGTGACGCCAGGGAGTGTCATCTGCGCGAGGAACGGTTCCGCGAGCTGGGTGACGGTCGCCTCGCCTTTCCGGAGCCGCGCGAGCAGCGCCCGTCGGGTTGGATCGGCAAGTGCGGAGAACGTTCGGCTGAGGGTGTCGCTCATGATATGCCGTCTGGTTAATTAGCCTTGAGGTAAAGTATAGAACACGAGCAATCCGTCAAAGGGCGCCACGCTCAAGGTGACGGAGGCCGAGGCGGAAAGGGCCGCGGCGTTAGCCGCCGGCCGTCCTCGCCCTCACGCCGATGGGACCGAACGCATTTTAAAGTGCCCCGGGCGAGATGAACCTGAGGCCATCAGTCCCGATTCATGCGTTGTAATTACCGACTACACTACGCATGCGTCAGCGCGTTACGCATCACAACAGGTTTACCTCAATGCCGCTTGGAAGTCCGGTAGGGAAGCCGGTATGACTCGCCGACGCCAGACTCCGATAAAATCGTCAGGGCGTAAACGCGCCGAAGGGCAAGCGCCTGTCGGGCAGACCAGACGTCGCGACGAGATCGCCGTCGGGCGAGAGTTGCGCATGATTAGCAAGCTGGAGCACGAAGTCAACGAGCTCTGTCAGCGGTCAGGCGAGGCTGCACGCTATCCGGTTCAGCGTCGCCGTGCCACGCGCCCTATTGACGCCGTCTCTTCAGCCGAACATCCCCGGCACGACGTGGTGCCGCTCACCTCGGTGCTTTGCACGGAGGAATTAGCGCGGCGTCCTATGCGACCGTCGGATTATGCGACGGAAAACGCCGCACTCGCGATTCTTGTGCAGGCGCTGGCAGATTCGCCGAGCACGATTCTGCAGACTTTGGCTGACACCATTCAGACGACGTTTCGTGCTGACTCTGCGGGAATCAGTCTGCTGACGGCGGACGGAACGCGATTTTACTGGCCTGCCATCTCCGGCGTGTGGCAACCGCATATCGGCGGCGGCACGCCTCGTGAGTTTGGCCCATGCGGCGACGTTCTTGACTGCGACGGCCCGCTGTTGTTCAAACGCCTCGACCGCCGGTACACCTACTTCGCTTCTGTAACACCGCTCTGTGAAGAGTGCCTGCTGATACCATTCTACGTCAAAGGCGAAGCGGTCGGCACGATCTGGACGATTGCCCACGATGATCGCCGCAAATTCGACGCGGAAGATCTGCGCCAGCTCGAAAGTCTCGGCCGGTTTGCATCCGCGGCCTATCAGGCGATGGAGTCTCTCGATTCTGCGCATGAGCATCGCCGTGTCGCGCACAGCTTGATGCAGGCTGCGGAGCAGTCCCGTCAGGCGGTAGAAGCCCTCAACAACGAATTGCGGGAGAACGAAGAAAACACACGCGCTTTGTTGGACACCGTGCCGATCGCCGTTTTCGTTTGCGACGCAAACGCCCGACAACAGCGCCACAACGCCGCAGCCGTGACACTCTGCGGCCGAGTGCCGGTCGGCGGCGTCGAGCAGCAGGTCTTCCCGACATCTCTCGTGCGGGCGGACGGCGCTGCGTTGCTACAGCCAGGCAATCCGCTGGTCGAGGTGCTCCGAACCGGCATTCCCTCACACAGCGTCGAAAGCGTGATCGAGAGGCCCGACGGCACCCGCCTGTCCGTGCTGGCGAACGTCACGCCAATCAGGAATGCGCGCGGCGAGACCACCGGCGCGATCACGTCATGTGTCGACATCACTGAACGCAAGCAGGTGGAGGAGGCGTTGCGCCGCAGCGAGCGCCAACTCCGCGACTTCATCGAAAACGCCTCGGTTGGACTGCTCTGGGTCGGACTCGACGGTCTCATCCTCTGGGCCAACAAAACCGAGTTTGACATGCTCGGATACGCGCGCGACGAATACATCGGCCGTCACATCGCGGCTTTTCACGCTGACCAGCCAGTGATCGAGGATATGCTCGCGCGATTCGCCGGCGGTGAAACGCTCGTTGACTACCCGGCCCGGCTGCGATGCAAAGACGGCTCCATCCGCTGTGTACTGATCAATTCCGACACACTCGTCGAGAATGGCAATATCGTGCACACTCGCTGTTTCACGCGCGACGTGACCGAGCAGACATCTGCGGAAAATACCCTGCGCGAAAGCGAGGCGTTCAATCGCAGCATTGTTGAAAGCAGTCCGGACTGCATCAAGGTGCTCGACCTCGATGGGAATCTGCTCTCGATGCAGCGCGGGCAAGCATTGCTTGGCATTGAAGACATCCGGCCCTTCCTCAACAGGTCGTGGCTCGAGTTCTGGAACGACGACACGGACCGCACCGCGGCGCAAACAGCACTCGCGACGGCGGTGGCAGGCGGTGAGGGAAATTTCGTCGGCTTTTTCCGCACGCTGCGCGGAGAACCCAAGTGGTGGGACGTGAGGATTTCGCCGATTCTCGATGCGCACGAGCTGCCCGCTCGGCTACTCGCGGTCTCGCGCGACGTGACCAAGCGGCGGCAGGCAGAAATGCATTCCGAATTTCTGGCCGCAATCAGCCACGACCTCGTGCGCCTGACGAGTATCGGCGAACTGATGCAGACCATCGGCGCGAAAATCGGCGCGCATTTCGACTTGTCGCTTTGTGCGTTCGTCGAAATTGACGAAGCGGCGGAACAGGTTGTGATCAACCACAACTGGCATCGGGCAGACGTACCGAGCCTGGTAGGCGTGCACGGCCTGGCGGATTTCGTAGAGGGGGAATTTATCCGAATAGCTCGCGCCGGAGAAATCATCGTGGTGCGCGACACGGCTGCGGACGCGCGCACGAGTCCGGAGAAATTTGCAACGCTCAAAATCGCCTCCTTCATCTGCGTGCCGCTCATCCGGGACCGGCAATGGCGCTTTGCGCTGTGCCTCTATCGTTCCGAAGCGTACGCATGGCGGGAGGACGAAGTCGAGTTGGCGCGCGAGCTGACCGTGCGCATCTGGACGCGTCTTGAACGGCTGCGTGCGGAGGACGGGCTCCGGGAATCCCAACGTTTCCTGCGATCATGCCTCGACGCGTTGTCTGGGCACATCGCAGTCCTTGACGAATCCGGCAACATTCTGGAGGTGAACGAAGCGTGGCGCCGATTCGCCGATGAGAATCACCTGACACTTTCCAACTACGGCATTGGGTCGAATTATGTCCAGGCTTGCGAAGCGACGTTGCCGCAGGAAAGTGAATTGTACGCGTACACCGCCGGAATCGCGGACGTCATCGCCGGACGACAGTCGCATTTCGAGATCGAATATCCCTGTCACTCTCCGACCCAGGAACGCTGGTTCGTAATGCGCGTGACGCGCTTTCAAACTCCGGGACCGGTTCGGATCGTCATCGTGCATGACAACATCAGCACGCGCAGGCGGGCCGAAGAGGAATTGCGCCACAGCGAAGCGCGTTTTCGGCTCATGGCCGACTCGGCACCGGTCCTGATCTGGTTGAGCGGCATCGACAAGCGCTGTTTCTGGTTCAACAAAACCTGGCTCGACTACACTGGCCGCTCGATGGATGAGGAAGTCGACAACGGCTGGACCGAGAATGTCCATCCCGCCGACCGCGATTCCTGTCTGCAGGCCTACGCTGCGGCGCTCGATGCGCGCGTACCGCTGTCGATGGAATACCGGCTCAAACGCCACGACGGTGAATACCGCTGGTTTCTCGATGTCGGCGTCCCGCGCTACGCCGCGGAACGCGAGTTCAGCGGATACATCGGAAGTTGCACGGACATTACCGAGGTCAGAAAGTCTGAAGAAGCAATGCGTGAATCCGAGGAGCGCTATCACACATTGTTCAATTCCATCGATGAAGGCTTTTGTATCATCGAAGCTCTCTTTGATGAACACCAGCAACCGATCGATTACCGGTTTCTTGAAATCAATCCGACATTCACGAAACAAACCGGCCTGCGTGAGGCTGTCGGCAAACGGATGCGTGAACTCGTCCCAGAGATCGAAGAGCATTGGATTCAGATATATGGGAACGTCGCGCTGACCGGCGAGCCGATCCGTTTCGTGAACGAAGCCAAGGCGATGGATGGCCGTTGGTTCGATGTCTACGCCTGCCGAGTGGGCGAACCTGACGGTCGAAAAGTCGCCATTGTTCTCAATGACATCACGGCGCGACGACACTCAGCCGAGGCGTTGCGGCAAACTCACCTCGCGTTGCAGGCGCATGCGGAGGAATTGGGCCGATTCAATCGGATCGCCGTCGGGCGCGAGTTACGCATGATCGAGTTAAAAAGGGAAACCAACGAACTCTGCCTGCAAAGAGGTGAGCCGGCGCGCTATCCGCTCGAATTCGTGCTGGGGGCATAGACTATCCATGCCAGACCTGCCCATCGTCACTCAGTATGCGAATGGCACCGTCATCAACCACGGACCGATGGAACCGCTTGTTCCGAGCTTCCTTCGTGGCGACAGCGAAATGGCAGAGCGAATCCGTGGTTTCGATTGGTCCAGCACGCGCGTTGGTCCGATCGAGTCGTGGTCACCCGCACTCAGGACCACGTTGAGCATCCTGCTCGCCAATCGCTTTCCCATGCTGCTGTGGTGGGGCCGTGACTACATCAGCTTTTACAACGACGCCTATCGCCCGATCCTCGGCGTCAAACACCCAGCCCAGTCGCTGGGTCGGCCAGTCAGCGAATGCTGGTCCGAGATCTGGCCTGTCCTCAAGCCATTGATTGACACGCCTTTCGAAGGCGGATGCGCGACATGGATGGACGACCTGCAACTGGAAATCAATCGGCACGGCTTTCTCGAAGAGTCGCATTTCACCGTGGCCTTCAGTCCGGTACCCGACGAGAGCGCGCGAGGAAACATCGGTGGCGTGCTGGCAACCGTCCACGAAATCACGGAAAAGATCGTCGGGGAACGGCGCCTCGTGATATTGCGCGACCTTGCGGCTGCATTGATGGAGTTGCACAGCGTCGAGCAGGTATGCCGCGATGCGGTCAGCGCGCTCGAAGGTCACACAAAGGATATTCCCTTCGCGTTGCTGTACATGATCGAGGCCGACCAACAGCCTGCCCGACTTGTCGGTGCCGCTGGTGTTGCCGAGGGTGAGCTGGTGAGCCCACGGAGTCTCGAACTTGGCCGGGCGACGAATGAGCTGCGGAGCTGGCCGGTGGACGTGCATGCCCGTACGCAAACGATGCAGATGGTCGAAGATCTTGTGGAACGATTCGGAGACCATCTGCCGGCGGGTCCGTGGTCGGACCCTCCCCACCGTGCGGTGATCGTGCCGCTGGGGCCGCAGAACGCAGAATCTGTGACCGGCTTTTTGATTCTCGGTCTCAGTCCTCGGCTCACGTTGGATCATCAGTATCGCAGCTTCATCGAAATGGTTGCGCGCCAGATTTCCACCGGAATCGCCAGCGCGAACAATCATATGGCAGATCGGCGGCACGCTGGCGTCCTGGCTGAGCAGAACCTGCAGACGCAGAATGCTCGCCTCGCCGCGCTCAACCTGATGGAAGACGCGGTTGAATCGGAGCGAATCGCGGAAGCGCTCAACGTGCAAGTGCGCGAAAGTGAAGAGCGCTACCGCGGTCTGTTCAATTCGATGGACGAAGGCTACTGCACCATCGAGGTGATATTCGACGAACACGAAAAGCCGATCGACTACCGCTATCTGGAAATCAACCCGTCGTTCGAGAAACTGACTGGCATGCACGGCGCATTGGGAAAGCGCGTACGCGAATTCATCCCTGATCTCGAAGAGCACTGGTACGACGTCTACGGTAAGGTCGCGCTGACGGGCGAACCGATTCGAATCGCCGACGAAGTGAAAGGCATGAACCGATGGTTCGACATCTATGCCTTTCGCGTCGGCGGGAACGACAGCCGGGAAGTTGCCGTGCTGTTCCGTAATATCACCGAGCGTAAACTGGCGGAACGACAAACCGAGATGCTGTCCGCACTGTCGCGGGAGTTAGCGGGCGCGACTGAAGAAGCGGCGATCGTGGACATCGCCGTCGCGGCCGTCGGCCGCCACCTCAATAGTCATCGTTGTTACTTCGTGGAATGCGTGGTCGATGAGAATCGCCTCGTCGTCAGCGCCAATTGGGTGCGCGACGACGCGCCCAGCACAGAGGGTGAACACAGTCTTTTCGACTTTGGCGGCGTTGAATGGTGGCGTGAGTTTGCCAGCGGCGATTTCAGCATCGACGACGTGGCGACTGATCCACTGACACACGCGAAACGCGCAAGTTATGCCGCGCTGGGAATTCAATCCTACGCCGTCCAACCCTTTCGCCGGGAACGAAACCGGACGGTGTGTCTGGCCGTTACGGAAAAGTCGCCGCGGAAATGGACGACCTACGACGTGCGCCTCCTTGCCGATGTTATCGCCCGGGTATGGCCTTTGGTCGAGCGCGCGCGGACAGACCGAGCTCTTCGCGCGAGCGAAGCGCAGTTGAGCCTCGCGCTCCATTCGTCCGAGCTTGGGATCTGGAATGTCGATCCCGTCACGAACGTTGTTTCCTCGGACGAGCGGTTCCGCACGATCTTCAATCTCACTTCGGAAGACGTCTCTTTCGATCAGGCGTTCGCCCTGATTCATCCTGATGACCGCGACGCCGTCCGTGACAAGGTTGCGGCGGCCATCCGACCCGTCGACCCTGTACGCTACGAAGCCGAATACCGCGTGATGCATCTCGATGGGTCACTGCACTGGGTCCTTGCGAAGGGACGAGCGCATTTCAGGAATGAGTCGGCTGGACCAACACTCGTGAGTTTCGACGGAACGGTTGCCGACATCACGGAGCGCAAACACGCTGAGGAAGCATTGCGCGAGTCGGCACGAGAGTTGGCCGACCTCGACCGCCGCAAAGATGAATTCCTCGCGATGCTGAGTCATGAGCTGCGCAACCCGCTCGCCCCTATCGCCAACGCCTTGCAGCTGCTACGTCTGCAGAAAAACGAACTTCCACTTCAGCGGCAGGCGCGCACGATCATCGAACGCCAGGTAGGGCAACTGAATCATCTCGTCGATGATCTGCTCGAAGTGTCACGTATCACGAGCGGGAGGGTGCTGCTTCGCCAGGAACAGATCGCGATAGGCGGCATCGTCGAGCGCGCAATAGAGACGTCCAACCCGCTGATCGTGAAGCGTCGACACGAGCTGACGGTGTCGATGCCCACGCAGCCCATCTGGCTGTACGCCGATGCCGCTCGGCTCGAGCAGGTTGTGGTCAATCTGCTGACGAACGCCGCGAAATACACCGACGAAGGCGGTCACATCTGGTTGACCGTCGAGCAGGCGGGCGATGCGACCGTGCTGCGCGTGCGCGATACAGGGCTTGGCATCTCACCCGAACTCCTGCCGCACATCTTTGACTTGTTCACGCAGGCGGAACGGTCCCTTGATCGCTCTCAAGGCGGGCTGGGCATCGGCTTGTGCCTGGTACAACGGCTGGTTGAACTGCATGGCGGTACCGTTGCGGTGTCCAGTGTTCTCGGCCACGGCAGTGAGTTCGTCGTACGCTTGCCACACGTGCTGACCGCCTTGGAAACCACGTCGACGGTGCCGATCGCGTTGGTCCAGCCTTCGCCAGAATGCTGTCGGGTTCTGGTGGTGGATGACAATGTCGACGCTGCACAGAGTCTGGCGATGCTGCTGACAATTGCCGGTCACGATCTGCACCTGGCGTATGACGGGCCGAGTGGATTGCAAGCGGCCCGTGCGCTGCAGCCTGACGTGGTGCTGCTGGACATTGGCTTGCCCGGACTCAACGGCCACGAGGTCGCGATGCGTATTCGCGAGGATGCAACGCTCAAAAACATCGTGCTGATCGCGATGACCGGCTATGGGCAGCTGGCGGACCGGCAGTCGTCGCGGGACGCCGGCTTCGATCATCATCTCGTCAAGCCCGCCGACTTCGCCGAGGTACAGAAAATTCTGCTCGCCGTCTGCGCGACAACGCGCGATATCGTGCCGTAACACACCTCGTCAGCCGACAAACGGCACCTCGTGCGGTTGCGATGCGAGGCTGGGAGGGATCACGGACGCGCAGCCGGATCGGTCAACGACAGTTCCATTGCCACCATCGTTTCCGCCGGCTGCGCGCCAGATCTGATTCCGGCGTGCGCATCATGTGCTGCACGCCGTACGACCTGACCTGTTTGTGGTTGCCACGATCGACGCTCCGTCACACGCCACTCACCCCGCGTAGCAGTACGCGCACCCTTTTTCGTACGCGTGCGACACCGCGAACACGCCGGACGGCACCGGCTTCGCGCCCGGTACCAGATTGGCCATGAACTCAGTTCTGGCCTGCACGTCCGGCACACCCACCTGCCCACCCGCCATGCCGGCGATCACGCCGAGCGCGACGCCGCACGCCACGAGGTACACGCCGCGCGCCTGCAATTTGTCGATCGCCGCATCGGCGAACATCAGATCACCGGGCTGATTCTTATAGAAGATATTTCGCTTCGCCGGCGCCTTCGTTACGGGTCGATGACGTTCACCATCGCGCCGAGCGGATACTTCGACCAGATACTGTCGTTGAGCGCCATCACGGCGCTGAAGTGACGGGCGCCGATGACGGCTGAAAAATCTGATTCCTTCTCGCCGTAGGCAGCTGGTGCGCTGGAGAGCCAGTTCATCGCATAGATGAGTGCCCATCCGCCAGCGGCACTTGTCGCATCGAAGTACATCTTGTGCTTGCCGGACAACGGGCCGAGCCACGGATCAGGTGCGGTCGACGAAAACGAGGCTGCGTGTTTCGTCACACCACTGGTCGCGAAGGCGAATGCACCAGCACCGGCCATCGCGAGGAATTCGCGACGGGGTTCGAGCACTGAATCGGTCGACATAACAACCTCCGCATCACGCGCTGTTCATGCGTTCTCGATCTCAACCGGGTGCCGCGTTCGCGCCTGTCCCGGCACAACTGCGCACCACGTTAGGGTCGTGCGTTGCGCCTGAACAGAGCCGCCGCAGTAATGCATTCGGCTTGAGCGCGCGAAGGGCATACGCGACCGGCGTTTCTGCTCGAGTTGTGGCGGATTCTGCCAGGCAAGGCTTGCGGCGATCCGCCGCCTGCTGAAAGCAATCCTCAGTCGTCGCTGTGCATGTTAAGAGGTTTGAAATCTGCCTCCTTTCCACACAACTGGCCCGACTATTGCCTTAACCCGCTGGACCTGACGCGGACGAACATCATTCTCGAATTTCTGGACCAGTCTATGCGACGAAGCAAGAGACTCTCAGTTTTTGTGTTGTGCGCGATACCCCTTTTTCTCACCGCATGCGCGGACCGTAATGGTTCCGATGCCGGCCTCACCGGCTCCGACGCGGCGCTCGCCGTGATCAAGCGCCGCCGTCCAGGCAAGCCCGATCCCACGCCCGTCGATACCGCGCCGGTGGTGCCTCCAGTGGTTGTCCCGCCAGTGGTTGTCCCGCCAGTGGTTGTGCCGCCAGTCGTCGTCACGCCTGTGTCTGGTGGCTGCGTGCTTCAGAAGGCTGATGCGCCGGTGTCCATCGCCTTCTGTGAGACGTTCGACCAGCCGGCCGCTGTCGTCACGAAAGCGGGTCAGCTGAACCAGACGCTGTGGGGCGTGTCGCGACTCAACACACATGTGAATCCCAGTCAGGGATTGCTGAACGATTTCTTCCCGGCCACGATCACAGGGTGCGGCGGGCTCATGTCGGTACTGCCACCGCATGACGTGCGGATCTGTAACGGCCGCGTCTACGAAGCAGCGAACGACGCCGAAGGGCAGACGACAATCGCGCTGTACCCGAAGCAGCCGTTCGACTTCACCGGCCGCACTGGCACCGTGTCGTTCGACGTCAGCCTCGATTCACAGGGACCGCATGCCGCGTGGCCGGAGTTCTGGATCACCGACAAGCCGGTTCCGGCACCGTCGGACAGCCGCCCGGGCAACTACGCGTGGGGCAGGAATGAGTTCGGTGTGTCGTTCAGCAGCAAATGCGGTGCTGGCTATTCGGGCATCGATCGCATCAGCACGGTGCGCAATTACGTCGTCGAGCATGTGTCATTCACGAACCCGCTGCCCTATGTCGAAGGACACGGTCAGTGTTTCAAGTCCGAGGGTGCGACGGGCCGACTGAACCATGTCGAAATCCGCATGAACGCGTCGGGCGCGGAAGTCTACGTGAGCGAGCCAGGCAGCACGACGCTGATTCTGGTCGCGAAGGTGAACGCCAGCCTGCCGCTGACACGCGGGCTGGTCTGGCTGGTCGACGCGCACTACAACGCCAACAAGTTCGACACGCAGGGCGACCATGAGTTTGCCTGGGACAACCTCGCGTTCGATGGACCGAAGACGTATCGCGACCTCGGCTTCGACGTGGCGGACTCGTACACCTCTTCACGTCTGGCCGGTGCGACACAACTCGGCTACAATCTCGAAGGCACCAACCGCACGTTTCAGATCAACGGCGTCTACCGCGTGCAGGCCCCGACCGGCGCACTGGCCGTGTTCAACTACTTCGTGTGCTTCAACAACGTCGTCCCGAGCTTCCGATTCAACGGCGGCCCATGGCATGACACACCGACACCGTATGCCGACGATCTCTGCGGCTGGCGCGCGATCGATGTGAGTGTCCCGGTGTCAGAAGTGCATGACGGCACGAATACGATCGAATTCAGGGCCGGCCCCTCCTGGATCGTGTTGTCGAACATCAGCCTGATTCTGGTGGCCGGCGCGCCGGTGCCGTAATCGAGCCCTGAGGTTGTACACGACGCCGGGAAGCAATCAGTACGGTGCGAATCCACAGCTCGCGGCAGCCAACGGCTACGCGTGCGGCGACTGAGTCCCAATGCGCGCGTGATGCGCTGATGCCGCACCCATGCCATGGGTGCAAGCCGACTCCGTCACCGCGCCGCTATGGCAGACCGCGTAGTCCCGCCGCCAGCTCTGCCAGCACGCCGACATGCACGTCCAGTGCATCAATCACGCGATATCCTGGATCGCGCCCTTCGAAGGCGAGATTCAGATCCGTGCCCGCCAGCACGATCGCCTCGGCGCCCTGCTCTCTCACCATGCGCTGCCCCGCGTCGAACAACACGGCGCGCTGTTCGGCGCTGCACGTCCCGCTGACCGCAATGTCCTGATACAGCTGGCCGAGCCGCTCGATGTCATCGTCACAGGCCACGGCTGTGGTGCGTCGCAGCTGTCCGTAGAGACGCGTGCGCATCACGACGCGTGTGCCGAGCAGGCCGACGCGGGTGATGCCTTCGCTCGCAAAGTGATCATCGAGCGGCGCGACAGCG
Source organism: Gemmatimonadaceae bacterium (assembly GCA_031367535.1). Lineage (GTDB taxonomy): Bacteria > Gemmatimonadota > Gemmatimonadetes > Gemmatimonadales > Gemmatimonadaceae > JACMLX01. Next base: position 3,536 of record JANLPZ010000184.1, on the reverse strand, counting down.
GAAACGAGCGGCAACGCAGAGCGTCGTGCGGTCTCGTCGAAACAGAAGTGACCGCCCAGTGATGTGATGGCGGCACATTCGGCGCCGGTCGCCTTGAGGCGTTCGATCAGCGCCACATACACTGCGGCCTGCTCGTCCCGCAGATCGGCAAGGTTGTTCGTGATCAGCGTGTGGATGTCCGCCTGCACGATCGTCAGTTCGAGCCGTGCACCGAGCTGCCGCATTCGCGCGCAGAGCCGCTGATAGTACACGACAGTGGCGGCCGGGCCGATTCCGCCGATCAATCCGATATGCATCGCTACGCTCCATGATCGATCTGGACGCCGGCTGTTTCCTCAGAGTGCGAGCTTCGCACCGTCACGACGTGCGCCAGAAACGACACGTGTGATCCACGACGAGTTCACTTCGAGATCACGATCGTCGACACACTCATCGCAGGCATCGTGTACACCGCCGTGTTGGCACTCATTGTCACGCTCGACCCGCGAGTCGGGGTCGGGGATGCACCAGTGAGAACATATGCACGGCCGGAGGCGAGCCCTGTCACATTGTTGAGCGTCAGGGTGACCGACTTGGGCGTTGGGGTCTTGTTGATCGCGACGACGACAATCTCGCCCGCGGCGTTGCGGCTGGCGTACACCGAACTGGCGACACGGTCACTGGTCGTCGCCTTGAGCCCGGTGTCACCGAACGCGCCACCCGCACCATCGTAGTTCCGGAACATCTTGAATGCGCCGAAGATGAAGGCGAATGCCTTGTTGCCGTCGCCTTTGTACGGGGCGGCCCAGATGCCGGCATTCGGCCAGAGCGCTGCAGCAAAGACGCCCTCGCGGCCGAAGATTCCCAACACATCCGCCTGTGCGACACCGCCGGAGATGTCACCGCCTCGACCGTAGTAGTACTCGGTGATGGCGAGCTTCGTCCCGGGATAGTGCGCCGCGATCTGTTCACGCATGCGGGGGATGAGCCGGATCGGGCCATTCGTGACATTGGTCACCCAGCTGCCGTCATTGTACGTTGGATCCCAGAGCGATCGTGGCGCCTGCACGCGCGCCTGAATCATCGCCGCATCCTGCGTCGCGTAGTCATTCCCGACGTCACCGGCCGACGTGCCATTCTGCGGATAGAAGTGCAGGTCGAGCACGTCGAGCAGGCGAACGCCTGCGGCCGCACTCGCCGCGCGCATGCGATCGAGATACACGTCGAAAAAATTCTGTGACCCGTAGCGGGGATCCGGGGTGGGATGTCGCCCGAGTTTCGTAACGCCAGTGTAGGTGGCAGTGGCTGGGCCGAAGATCAGCGCATGTGGCGCAACTGCCTTGATGGCTTTCGCGTACACGATGGTCGTGTCGATGAATCCGGTGTACGTCAGGATGCGCGGCGTCGAGGCATTGTCGTTATAGTCGCTCTGAATTTCCTTGTGCGTCGCATGCCAGATGTCAGGCTCGTTGTCGAGCGAGAAAAACACCGGCGTTGCCGGATTTGAGCTCCGGCCCGGAAACGTCGACTCGAACCAGTTCACGAACTCGTCCTGATAGACGAATCCATCTTTCGGATCCGGCTTGAGCGTGAAGGCGCTGCCCTTCGCCGCCTTGCTCACCTTGAAGTGTGTTGCGAGCCGCTTCGCGCGATCGGCGTCCTTGATCCCGACGTTGCACATGCACGCATCCCCAGCGACGTAGCCGATCATGGGGATCGTCCACATGAAGGCTTGTCCGCGTTCGAACGTGACGCCGGCCTCCGTGGCGACGGCGGCTCCGGGCGCGGATGAGGGACTCGCGCCCTGATCGTTCTGATACTGATAGTCGGAGCCGGCGTTGGCGAAGTTCGTCTCCCAATTGTATGCCGTCGCGCGATTGCCTCCCATGCGATTGAACGTGAGCTCTTTTGGCGGTGCCGCGCCGGTCCACGTCTGCGAGATGTAGTTGCCGCCGTAGACCCAACGCGAGATCGGAAACGTGTCTCTCGCGTCGATTGTCAAGGCGAGATCGGTGACCTGGCGCGTATCGCTCGGCGATGTGCTGGTCCCGACGCCGTCGCCAAGTCGCGCCGGTGACACGATCAAGTGTCCGGGCAAGGGTGGTGGGTCGTTCTCCGCGGCGCGTCCCTCGGAGCAGCCGAACGCGAGGCCACTGCTGGCAAGCAACAAAACGACGAAAAAATTCACACGGTGCCGCATAGTGTCCCCCGAGCGAGTGGAACGACGACCACGAAGTTCAGCGCGACGCCGCCCGCTGTTGCCGAAACACAGTCGCGGTCAGTGAAACCGGCGTCGTATGATCCGCAAGCGCGACTCGAGATACCGTTCCACCCCAGCCGCGAAGAGCAGGGAGATACCCAGGCTGGTCAGGAAGATCAGTGTCAGGTTACCGCCGAACGGACCGTTTCGCTGGACGCTATAGACGACAACGTAGTGAATGAGATAAATGGAATACGAGTACACGCCGATGCGACGGAGCCATGCCCAGTTCAGCGGACGGAACAGCGGAGCGTCCGCATACACGATGGCGCAATAGAAGAGCGGCATCATTGCGATACCCTGCAGCGTATATCGCAGCGTATTCCGAAAATACTCGTTCCGAACCACCAGCGTCGCGACCAATGTCAGGCCCCCGCAGGCGAATAACACAGCATCGCGTGTGGACATGCGACTGGCGGGTGCCGGCGCCCTCGCGACGTCGAAACCAAGGGCGAAGATGGACCCGAACAGAATCGAGTCGAGCCGTGTATCGGTCGCGAGAAATACGCGATCCACGAAGAAACCTGGTTGCGCAGCGAGGTACAATCGCCACGCGAGCACCACGCCGCAGGTCACGATGAAGATATGCATCATCGCCTTCGCGCTGTATCGGCGCGCGAGCAACAGAAACACGATCGGAAAGAGGAGGTAGAAGTGTTCCTCTACCGACAGTGACCAGAGCACGCCCGTGCCGTACGGGACCTTGACGTGTGTCGGGTCAAAAAAGAGCGCGAAATAGTTCGCGAAATAGAACAGCTGCGCGAGAAATCCACTGATGGTTGCGCCGCCGCGATGTACGCCCGCGAGCACCAGCCCGTAGGCGATCAGCAGCGTCAGAATCAACGGCGGCCCGAGTCGCAGAAATCGACGAATGTAGAACGACTTGACGCTGACGTCAGACGTCTTCGCGAACTCCTGGCGAAGGAGCGACGTGATCAGAAATCCGCTCAGAAAAAAGAAGACGGTCACGCCGAGGCCACCCGGAACCACTTCGCCCAACCCCGCGTGCGAGATGAACACGAGCATCACAGACAACGCCCGGATCCCATCCAGCGAGGGAATCGTTTTCACAGGTCGCGAAGAGGCACGGGAAATCGCACGAGAGTACTGCCGGTGAGAGTCAGCGACGCGAGCGAACCGCCGCGCTCAGGGCCACGGCTACGTGGCACGGACGACTCGGCGGACGCAATAGCAACCCTGGCGTTTCATCGACTCGTACCGGCCGTCAGGGTGCTGTTCTGCTTGAGATCATGTGCGAGCCGATCCACAGCACGCGCCGCGATGGCCATGGCGGTCA
>JANLPZ010000146.1:0-34452 GCA_031367535.1 Gemmatimonadaceae bacterium | reverse complement strand
CGCTGGTACCGAAACGAACGAGTTGCTGCACGCCCTGGCCATTGCTGGTCAGGCCGTACGCGACGTACTGGGCCTGCAGCGAGCTGGCTGTGCCCGCGAGCAGCAGGGCGACTGCGGGGAGAAAGCGGCGAATCCGGTGGTTCATGGAGGGACTCCGGCGGAGGTGACAACGGCGACCACCGGTGAACCGGAATCCATGTGACCTCGACGCGGGGTGGCGCGTCATAGGTCATGGCCTGAAGCACCGGGGTCGCCCGGGAACTCGGTGTGTGTACGACGCCTGTGGCTGATTCGGATTTCTCAGATTCACCTTGCGGACTCATCTATTGAGGTCGCTACGGCGCGCGGCGGCGAGAGCGACCGGTCCGACGTTCACGAGTAGCCGTTGGTACCGCTGATAAACTCGCGGGCCCGGCGATCACGGGTACATTCGTGTCAAGACGGCGCGAAATTGCGACGATCCCGCGTGCGATGCTGCGCGCACCGACACCAGCCTTCTGCTTCATGATGATCCGCAGGTTCGCCGCAGCAATGCTGTGCGCGGTTGTTCTGAATTCGTGTGCGAACGACGACAGTACTGGCCCGTTACCCGCGCAGAATGTGGGCTGGGAGCGGACAAACTTTGTGGGCGCTTTCCTGCCGCTGGATGCGAGCACGGGATTCATTGCGATTGCCACCTTCGGCGGCGGCGTCAGCGCAATCGACGCAGCGACTGGAGCGACGCGGTGGAGCCTTCAGCTTCCAGCGCCACCCAGCCAGAGCTACTTCGCGCGCTGGGTGAGTCCGCGGGACATCATCGCATTCAACCCATTCCCGGACGCATCTCCCGGCCTGACGCTCATTGATGGCGTCTCCGGCACAGTGCGACGGTCGGGCAGCAGCCTCATTCAGCCGCTCGCGATTCTCAACAGCTGGGCAATCGCGAGCGCGGCCGACACTGCGCTGCTCGGCCTCACATCACTCGCTGACAGTGTGATCTGGCGTCGCACGTACCCACGCATCAGCTGTGGACGCGCATCGACGTGCCGCTTGTTCGATCCCATTGGCGTGATCGGGAACACACTGTACATCAAGCAGTCCGTCGTGACCGGGCAGGCGTCCGCCCGCGTCGACTCCCTGCTCCGCATCGAAGCCACCGGCCAGACCTCGGCGCGTGTGCTGCCATTCGTCAGTGAGCCGCTCACACGCGGCTCAGAACCTCGGGTGTCCTCTGCCGAGTCACTGTATTGGATGGCGTCGGCAACCAGCGTGTACGGCGTGAACGTCTTCGACGGCACAATTCGGTGGCGTGTGCTGACACCCGCACTTTTTCCACCTCGAAACGGTGTCGCGATCGATTTCCTGCACGCGGATGAGGATTCGTCAGAACGTACACTGCGTGTCGCATTCTATCTGCAGGACACTGTCAAGAACGCGCGCTCCATCGAAGGCGTGGTGTTGCGCATGAGTGACGGTTCCGTGGTGCGCCGTATCACACTCGATGCGACGAAGCGCGCGCAGCTGGCGTACGTAGGTCCGTGCGGTTCCGACGGCGTGGCGTTCGTGAACTCGGAAGGCACGATCGACTACGCACGCTGGTCAGGTGCTCCCGCGACTCACTGGCGATCGTCGAAACTGAATGACGCGATGCCCCCCTACCTGCAGCAGAACATCTTACCGTATTTCTACTCCGCCGGCACAACGACACTGCTCGTCGAACTCGGTCTCACCAATACCCTGCTCGGCCTGAACTGCGCGCACTAGTACACCGTTGCACCTGCGCGCTCAGCCTCCCGCCATCGCTCCCACGATGAGCAACGGCTCCGTTCCCGCCGCGACACTCGCCGGCAGCACATCGTCCGCCGACACATGCGACAGATCCCGCTCGCACGCGAAGAACCGAATGAACGGCCGCCGCTTGAGCGTGTCATGATCGCGAATCGTTCCGCGCAGCATCGGATGCTCCGCCTCGATCGCATCGACCACAGTACGCAGCGTCACATCACCCGGCACAGCAACTGCGATCTCGCTGCTCACCTGTGCCAGGGCGCAGAGCGGCGAGGGCAACACGACCCGGATCATGGCAGCGTCTGCACTTCCACCGACAACACCGCGGGCAGGTCGTGTACGATGGCTTGCCAGTTGTCGCCGGCATCGTTGGAGCAATACACCTGCCCACCGGTGGTGCCGAAGTACACGCCGCATTCGTCGAGCTGGTCCACCGCCATCGCATCGCGCAACACGTTCACGTAGCAGTCCTGCTGCGGCAGACCCTTCGTCAGTGCTTCCCACTCGTTGCCGCCGCTCCGACTGCGATACACACGCAGCTTGCCTTCCGGTGGAAAGTGGTGCGCGTCGCTCGTGATCGGCACGACGTAGATCGTCTCCGGTTCATGCGCATGCACTTCGATCGGAAAACCGAAATCCGTCGGCAGGTTGCCGCTCACTTCGCGCCACTGATCGCCGGCGTTGTCACTGCGCATCACATCCCAGTGTTTCTGCATGAACAACCGCTCGGGATGTGCGGGATGCATCGCGATGTGATGCACGCAGTGTCCGACCTCCGCATCCTGGTCAGGAATCTGCGCGGACCGCAGCCCCTTGTTGATCGGCGTCCAGGTGTTGCCGCCATCATCAGTGCGAAATGCGCCCGCCGCGGAAATCGCGATGTACATGCGCTTCTCGTTGCTCGGATCGAGTACGATGGTGTGGAGACACAATCCGCCCGCACCCGGCTGCCAGTGTGCACCGGTGCCATGCAGGCGCAGTCCCGACAACTCTGCCCAGCTCGCACCACCATCGGTCGACTTGAACAACGCCGCGTCTTCGGCGCCGGCGAACACGACATCACGATCCGTCAGTGACGGTTCGAGATGCCAGACACGCTTGAACTCCCACGGATGCGGCGTGCCGTCGTACCACATGTGAGTGCCGGGAATGCCGTCGTACGCGAAGCGATTGTCGACCGGCGCCCACGACTTGCCGCCATCGTCGGAGCGCTGGATGATCTGACCGAACCAGCCACTCGACTGCGACGCGTAGATGCGATCAGGATCGACCGGTGATCCTTTCATGTGATACATCTCCCAGCCAGGGAAATGCGGACCGTCAACCTTCCACGACGTGCGGGAACCGTCAGACGTCAGAACGAATGCACCCTTCCGTGTACCGACCAGAACACGAACGCGACTCATGTGAGTTTCCTGAAACGGGGTGAGCGCAAGTATAGGACGCGGGAATGGCGGCGTCACGATTGCAATCCTTGGCGATGCTGACGAGTGTTTGACTCCAAGTCTTTCCGGAAATCATCGTGACACGTGCCACACTGAGCCCGGCCACCCCCGTGGCTGACCTGCCACTCCTCACCACCGACGAGCGGAGCCGCTACGGCCGGCACCTGAGCCTGCCCGGCGTTGGCGTCGACGGCCAGCGCCGCCTGAAGGCTGCCCGCGTCCTGATCGTCGGCGCCGGCGGACTTGGCTCACCGACGGCCCTCTATCTCGCTGCGGCCGGCGTCGGCACTCTCGGCCTTGTCGATGGCGACGCGGTCGACATCACGAACCTGCAGCGCCAGATCCTGCACGGCACGCGCGATGTGGGTCGCCCCAAACTCGACTCGGCGCGCGACCGCCTGCACGATCTCAACCCGCATGTGCGCGTCGAGGCACACACCGAGTGGCTGACGTCCGCCAACGCGCTCGACATCATCCGTGCGTACGACATCGTGATCGACGGCACCGACAACTTCGCGACGCGTTACCTCGTGAACGACGCGTGTGTGCTGCTCGGCAAACCGAACGTGCACGGCTCGGTGTTTCGATTCGACGGTCAGGCGTCGGTGTTCGCGATGGCCGATGGCCCCTGTTATCGCTGTCTGTTTCCCGTGCCACCGCCGCCCGGCATGGTGCAGAACTGCGCCGAGGGCGGTGTGCTGGGCGTGCTGCCTGGGATGGTCGGGACGATTCAAGCGATCGAGACGCTCAAGCTCATCCTCGGTATCGGTGAGTCGCTGGCCGGCCGGTTGATGATGATCGATGCGCTCACGATGCAATCGCGCACGGTGCACATCGATCGAGATCCGGCGTGTCCGGCGTGTGGCACACGCACGATCACGCAGCTGATCGACTACGACGAGTTCTGCGGCACACCGGCGCTGACGGCGATGGCGGCGCAGCCGGTGATCGAGATCACGCCCGACACACTCGCGGTGCGCCTGGCTCGCCGAGACGACTTCGAACTGATCGATGTGCGTGAACCGTACGAAACGGCGGTCGACGGTATCGCTGGTGCGCGACTGATTCCACTCGGCACCATCGCTGCGGCGATCCCGACGCTCGATCGCACGCGCGACATCGTCGTCTACTGCCGCAGCGGCAAACGCAGCGCCGACGCTGTTCGTCAGCTGCAGGCGGCAGGCTTCGACCGCGTCACCAGCCTCGCCGGCGGCATGCTACAATGGTCTGCGTTCACCCAGCCTTAGCGCCAATCATGCGCGACGCGCGGCATTCGTGAAAATCCACCCAAAAACGCGAACGCTGTAGAAGGTCGAGGAAGCCGCTCCGACTAGAGGGCAGCCGATGGATGGCGGTGAACGCACGTCACTTTTTCTGGAGTAATTCCGATGGCTACACCGACTATCCGCCCGTTTCTGTGGTTCGGGCAGAACGCACACGCTGCCGCTCAGCTGTATGTCTCGGTATTCAAGAATTCACGGATCGTGAACGTGATGGCGTCACCGGATCCGGCGACTCCGTATGGTGTCGAGGTGGAGCTCGACGGCCAGCGCCTGATCGCGTTCAATGGCGGGCCGCACTACACACTCACCGAGGCCATATCGCTGATGGTGCATTGCGAGACGCAGGATGAGGTGGACTACTACTGGAACGCGCTGACAGCGGATGGCGGAAGCCCGGATCGCTGCGGGTGGCTGAAGGACAAGTTTGGCCTGTCGTGGCAGATCATCCCGCAGGCGCTCACGACACTGATGAGCGACAAGGATGCGGCGAAGGCCGGGCGCGTCGTGCAGGCGATGCTCGGCATGCAGAAGATCGACATTGCGGCACTTCACGCGGCGTACAACGCGCAGTGAACGCGCGTGTGCGAGTTGAAGTCGCTCATCGCAGCGCGGTCGGTTTCTTGCGGGATGGTGTGGTACAGTCGTTTGCAGAGCTATCTTGTTGGCGACGTCCGCAACAGCGTGCCGATTGGCGACCAGATGAGGCGGTTGGGCTGCGGTGAGCCCGGAACCTTCTCAGACAGTGTGTCCATGAATTCCTCCGCCTTGCGGCTCGCGCTGACCAGCGCCGTACTCGTTGCGCTGAGCGCCTGTGGCTCGAGTGCCGGCCTGCCGATTTCCGCTGGCATCGGCCCGACACCGCAGCTGCCCGATCCGCAGCATTCGCTGATTCCGCTGGTGAATGTCGCCGCCGTCAACCGCTGGCCCACCGGAACCAAACCGAAAGCGGCTGACGGCCTCACGGTGACGGCATTCGCGGACAGCCTCGATCATCCGCGCTGGTTGTATGTGCTGCCGAACGGTGATGTGCTGGTCGCCGAGACGAATGCACCGAAGCGACCCGACGATGCGAAGGGCATTAAGGGCTGGTTCTTCAAGCAGTTTCAGAAGAAGGGTGGCGGTGCGGTGCCGAGTCCCGATCGGATCACGCTGCTGCGCGACACGAATGGTGATGGTGTGGCGGATCGGCGCTTCGTGTTGCTTCAGCATCTGTATTCGCCGTTCGGAATGACGCTGGTGAATGGTCAGCTGATCGTGGCGAACAGCGATGCGCTGGTGCGTTTCCCGTATCGTGATGGAGACACGACGATCACAGCGCCCGGCGTCGTGATCAGCGCGCTGCCGGCGGGCACGCTCAATCATCACTGGACGAAGAACGTGATTGCATCGGCCGATGGTGCGACGTTGTATGTCGCGGTCGGCTCGAACAGCAATGTCGGCGAGAATGGTATTGCGGTGGAAGCGGAACGTGCCGCGATCTGGGCGGTGAACGTTGCAACAGGCAGCCATCGCATTCTCGCGTCGGGACTGCGCAACCCGGTTGGGCTCGCGTTCGAGCCGACGACGCAACAGCTCTGGACGGCGGTCAACGAACGCGATGAAATCGGCGGCGATCTGGTGCCGGACTATATGACGGCCGTGCGTGATGGTGCGTTCTACGGCTGGCCGTACAGCTACTTCGGCGATCATCTCGACTCGCGTGTGAAACCCGAGCGCCCAGATCTCGTCGCGACCGCTGTCGCACCGGACTACGCGCTGGGCGCACACACTGCGTCACTTGGTCTGGCGTGGTCTGGCGGCATTGCAATGCCGGCTGCGCTGCGCGACGGAATGTTTGTCGGCCAGCACGGGTCGTGGAATCGCAAACCACGCAGTGGATACGCTGTGATCTTCGTGCCGTTCGTGAATGGCAAACCCAAGGGTCAGCCGATCGACGTGTTGTCAGGCTTCGTCGGCGCCGACGACAAGGCGATGGGAAGGCCGGTCGGTGTCGCGATGGATGCGCGCGGTGCGTTGCTGGTCGCGGATGACGTGGGGAATGTCATCTGGCGGGTGCGCGTTGCGGATCGCCATTGACATCGATCGTTTCGCGTGCAACGGGGCCCGGAAGCGGGTTTCCGGAAGGTCAGCCGGCGGCGGCGGCCGCCCGTCCCGCCATCCGCCCGCTGAAAATACACCCGCCGAGGAATGTGCCCTCGAGTGAGCGATATCCGTGGACGCCGCCGCCACCGAATCCCGCAACTTCGCCGGCCGCATAGAGCCCCGGAATCGGCGTACGGTCCTGCCCGATCACGCGCGACTGCAGATCGGTTTCCAGTCCGCCGAGCGATTTGCGCGTGAGGATGTTGAGCTTGACGGCGATCAGCGGGCCGTTGGCGGGATCGAGAATCGGTGACGGTGGTGCGATGCGAATCAGGCGTTCACTGATCAGTGCCCTCGCGCCGCGCACGATGGCGAGCTGTGGATCCTTTCCGGCGACGTTGTGCACCTGCGCGTCACGCCCGCGCACCTCTGCGTCGACCGTCGCGAAGTCGACGCGTACATCACCGATCGACGCATTCATCGCGTCGACGAGTTCCGGCAATGTGTGCCGCACGATGAAATCCGCCCCGTTGTCCATGAATGCCTGCACCGGTGCCTGCACTGCCTTGCCGATTCGCTTGAGCGTGAGGCGCAGGCTCTTGCCGGTGATATCCGGATTCTGCTCACTGCCAGAGAGCGCGAATTCCTTCTTGATGATCGCGCGATTGAGCAGGAACCAGGTGTACGGAAATCCGTGCGTGGTGATGTGCTGCAACGCACCGAGTGTGTCGGCGCCCGGAATATTCGGATAGGGAAGTCGTTTGCCGGTCGGATCGAGCCAGAGACTACTCGGGCCGGGCAGGATGCGAATGCCATGTTTCGGCCAGATGCTGTTCCAGTTGCGCACGCCCTCGGTGTAGTGCCACATCCGATCGGGATTGATGAGGCGTGCACCGCTGGCCGCGATCTCCTGCTGCAACAACCCGTCGACATGCTGCGGCACGCCCGACAGCAGAAACTCCGGCGGTGTGCCGAGTCGATCGACGGGCCAGTAGCGCCGCACCAGTTCGTGATTGCCGCCGATGCCACCGGAGGTCACGATCACCGCGGACCCCTCGAGCGTGAAGTCGCCGACGACCTCGCGCGAACTGCTCTCGCCGCGCGCGACCATCGTCGGTGCGAGCACGTCGCCACGAACACCATGCACGGTACCGGATGTGATCACCAGGCCGGTCACACGATGCCGATATCGGAACGACACGCGACCGCCCTGCACATGCGCCAACACGCGTCGCAGGAACGGCTCGAGCACACCTGGCCCGGTGCCCCACGTGATGTGGAATCGTGGCACGCTGTTGCCCGATGCGAGTGCGCCCGCAGCCCCACGTTCCGCCCATCCAACGGCGGGGAACCAACGCATGCCCTGCGCGTGCAGCCACGCGCGCTTCTCGCCACTCGCGAAATCGAGATACGCATCGGCCCATTTGCGTGGCCAGTGATCATCGTCGCGATCGAAGCCAGCCGTCGCCATCCAATCACGTCGTGCGAGCTCCATCGAATCGCGAATACCGAGTCGGCGTTGCTCCGGTGAATCGATGAAGAACAATCCGCCGAGCGACCAGAACGCCTGGCCACCGAGATTCTGTTCGGCTTCCTGATCGATGATCACCACGCGGCGACCGGCATCGGCCGCTTCCGCGGCAGCGACGAGACCGGCGAGACCAGCACCGACGACAATCACGTCTGCGTCGAGGCGCGACATGGCGATTACAGGTGAAAGTGATCCGGACTGCGCTGACTATCTGCGACTGCAGCGCAGCGGGAACTTTATGCGCCGGTCGGGAGTCGCGCTGCCCGCGTGCCAGGTTCGTGTGCCACGATGCAGAGCGCCGCGGCCTCGCGTGCGATGAGGTCGAACTGCTCGCTGCGCGCGCGCGCCCACTTGGGCAGGCTGAGGAACGGCCAGGTCGCGAGACCGGCGCCGAGGACGGCGGGAATCGCCGCGAGCATCATCAGCGCGGGTTTGCCGGTCGTCGTGGCCGCGGCGGCGAGTGAGCCGCCATACATCAGCATCGCGGCACTCCCGGCGAGTGGCGCTCGCAGCGCGCCCTGCTTGTGTGTCGACATCCGCAACCGATGACCAGCCGGCGTCGGTTCGACGGCGACACGCAGATTCCCGTTGCGCCATTCGCGCACGACACCGGTGCGGATTTCCTTGCCGTGTGCGTTGAACGTCGCGCGCATCGTCGAGACGAGCACGTCCCACGACGCGTCGCTGAGCACACCGGGCAACATCACATCCTTGTTGGCACCCACCGGCACACCGAGACTGCGTTCCAGCTCGGCGGGTCGCAACGCACCACTGGCGGCGTCCGCGAGTGCGCGTCGTACGGCATCGGGTGCGAGTCCGACGTCACGCGCGATCTCCTGCACTTGCGCGGCGGTCAATCCCTGCTGTGCACTGTCGTCCGTGGCGCGGCGCAATACGGCGGTGACTTCAGCGTCGCTCAGGCGGCGTTCGGCATCCATACGTGACGTGGATAGCAGCGGAGCCGGGAGTTTCTGCGCACGGTGCGCAGACAACACGCCCGCAACCCTCGCTGACCAGTACGGCGGAAAGTTAACCGATGCGGGTTCGCGCACTGGGGCGACGACCCCGGCCGATCGGACAGGTCGCGGCGCTTACCACGGAATCAGTCGATACCCCTCGGACTGCAGATACTCCACCGCACTCATCGCGGACATAGCGACTTTCACGCCCGGCAGGAGTTCTTCGCGACGGATGCCGCGGTTGCCGGCGGTCTGGCCGCAGAGAATGAGCGTCGCGCCGTGCTGCAACAGCTCTTCGACGAGTCGCTTGCTCGGATTACCCTTGCCACCGAACCGCGCGACGAACGACGAGTCGTTGAGAATGGCGGGCCAACCGTTGCCATGAAAGACGGCGGCGCCGCGCACATGATCGTCCGCGATTCCGTTGCGCGCATGCAGGTTGAAGTAACGCGCCATGGTCGTGAGCAGCTCGTTCACTTTCACCGAATCGCCACCGCCGGCGTTGATGATGAACAGCGCCTTGAAGGTGTGGCCCTGCGGAATCAGGAATGTCGGATCATCAACCTTGAATGACGGGCCCGTGCTCTGGATGATCGGGCCGGACATCTGCTGGCCCGGCAGCACGGTGGCCTGCGCGTGCGCCGCGTGTGTGACGACAAAGGCAAGGGCCACGGCGGCGACGCGACAGACGCGCTTGAAAGTCAGGCGGGAGAAGACGGACATCGACGACAGCCTCGAGGCGGAGTGACGGATCGTGCGGCAACGTGCGTTCGGAGACGCAGGATACGACGGCGCGGGACGAGCCGCTATCTTTCGCGCAATTCAGCGAGGTGCACCATGTCGATGGCATTCCTGCGGGACGATGCGGAAGGCGAAATGCCTCGCCGCTTCTACGATCTGCCAGACCGTGACGACCCGGGCTATGACCGGGCCGCCGCACGCGCGCTGCTTGAGGCGACTCGGCGCGATGAAACGCAGCTCGCCGAACGGGCGACCGGCTACTACTGGGGTGAGCCGAAGCTGCGGCCGTACGCCGAAGAAATCCGCATCGAAGCCGAAGCGGCAGGCGACGAGCGCATGGAGCAGCTGGCGCGCCGGTTTCAGCGGACGTAGCGGGCGATCGCATGTCAGAATTGAACGGCGTGATGCTGCAGTACTTCCACTGGTACGTCGACAGCGACGGCAGCCTGTGGCGTGAAGTCGCGCGGAACGCGCCGGCACTGAAAGCGCTTGGCTTCACGTCGCTCTGGCTACCGCCCGCGTACAAGGGCAGCGGCGGCGCATCCGACGTGGGCTATGGCGCGTACGATCTGTTCGATCTGGGCGAGTTCGACCAGAAAGGCTCCGTGCGCACGAAGTACGGCACACGCGACGAGTTTCTGGCCGCCTGCACCGCGGCACGCGATGTCGGCATTCGCATCTACGCCGACGCCGTCTTCAATCACAAGATGGGCGGCGATGCGGAAGAAGATGTCGAGGCGACGCCGGTGGATATCGACAACCGGATGGAGCAACTCGGCGAGCCGACCACGATTCGTGCGTGGACACATTTCTCATTTCCCGGACGCGCCGGCAAATACTCCAGCATGGAGTGGCACTGGCATCACTTCACGGCGGTGGATCAGGACGACGGCAGCGGCACGAAGATCTTCCTGTTCAAGGACAAACAGTTCGATCGCAACGTGGACGCGGAAAAGGGGAACTACGATTTCCTGATGGGCTGCGACATCGACACGTCGCATCCGGAAGTGCGCGGTGAGCTGGAGTACTGGGGCGAATGGTTCGTGAACACGACCGGCGTAGACGGTTTCCGTTTCGACGCCGTGAAACACGTGGACGCAACGTTCTTCCGCGACTGGATGCACGCCGTGAGTGCGAAGACGGGAAAGGACTTGTTCGCGGTCGGTGAATACTGGAGCTTTGACATCGAGGTGCTGCTGCAGTTCATCACGGTGACGGAGGGGCGCATCACGCTGTTCGACGCGCCGCTGCATCACCGCTTCCATCTCGCCGGTGCTGGCGGACGTGACTTCGATCTGACGACGATCTTCGATGATACGCTGGTGCAGCGTTCGCCGACGCACGCGGTGACGCTGGTGGAGAATCACGATTCACAGCCGCTGCAGGCGCTGGAGAGTGTCGTCGAGGAGTGGTTCAAGCCGCTCGCGTACGCACTGATTCTGCTGCGTCGTGATGGCTATCCGTGTGTGTTCTACGCCGACTATTTCGGCGCCGAATACTCGGATCAGGGCCGCGATGGCGAGACGTATGACATCAGACTGGCGCCGCATCGGTTTCTCGTTGATCGCTTTCTGCTGGCGCGGCAGCGCTGGGCGTACGGTGAACAGTGCGACTGGCTTGATCACGCGAACTGCATCGGGTTTTCACGACTCGGTGACGACGAACACCCGGGTGGCCTGGCCGTCGTGATGAGCAATGGCGACGCGGGCTTCAAGCACATGCAGGTCGGTTCATCGAACGCCCCATATCACGATCTCACCGGGCACATCGCCGATATCGTGACGACGGATGCGGCGGGGTGGGCAGAATTTCATTGTCTGGCCGGGAGTGTCTCGGTGTATGTCCCGGGTGAGGCGGTCGACGCGCGGACGCGATAAGTCGGAGCGTGTCGCCGACGCGAAGCAGCGATGTGAGCGGTGAGACGACCACCGTCGTCACCTGGCTGGAGACGGGTGCGATCGGGCGGCGTCCGCTGCGTGCGCGTTCACCAAACTGCACCTCGACGCCTTCAGTACCGGAACGCGTACTGCAGCTTGATCAGCAACTGGTTGGACGCGAACCCCCAGCGTCGGTCGATACGCTGCGTCGGATCGACCGGCAGCGTCTGCGCCAGCGGCAGGCCGGTGACCGGATCGATGTCGTGCCGCAGGTTGTGATTGTAGACCACGAACAGATCACCCAGCGGCGAGAACGTCCATCGCAGTCGCGTGTTGGAACCGAAGCGGTCCGATTCGTTGTCGTACTGCAGATAGCTGTTGAGCTGCAGATTTGGAGAAACGTTCATGCGCACGCGGGTACCGATCAGGTCCTGCGTGAAGTCGCCTTCTCGCAGCGCACCGATATTGCGCGTGGCGGTGAGCTCCATGTTGAACAGCGACGATGGCTTCCAGGCCGCAGTGAGACTCAGTTCATCGAGGCGACCGGAGTAGAAGTCACCGAACCACCACGTGGCCTGGCCACTGAAGCGACGCTTCGCGGCGAGCCCCGCCTCCACACGATACCGCTGCCAGTGATAATCGCCGGCGGGAATCGAGACGCCATCAGCGATCTCGAAGGGCACCAGCAGTCGCTCGCCGACGGGCACCACATTCAGTTCGAAGCGATCACCGGACTCGAGGCGCCAGTTCACCGGCGCTGTGAAGACACGGTAACTCTGCCAGTGACCGTCCAGTCCCGTGACGAGTGTGGTCATGAACTCGTTGAACATCTGTCGGACGTGCAGCCCGAGGATCCGCTGTTGTGGTCGTGGTTGATAGACGACATTCGCGTTCATGATCTGCACGGCAGGCCGCGGCACGAAGCCGAGTGATGGGTCGAACCCGTCACCGAGGTACTTGTACGAGGCCGCGATGTCCCAGAGATCGTTGGGATAGTCGATCTGCGCGCCGACCGCGGCGCGATTGCCGGTGAGACCCTGTCGCCCTGTCGCGAGCCCCCATGCACCGACGAGGAAGTTCTTGTCACCGCGGAATCGCGAGGTCTGATAGGTGATGTCGGGGCCCGCTGTCCAGCTGCCAGCGCGACCGAGTGGATCACCGAATGTCGCGATCACGCCGATGCTCGATTCGCGCAGCATGTTCTGCTTCAGACGCAACACACCAACGGCGCTGCCAGGCGTGATGACGGAATCCCCGACACGCAGCATATCACCCGTGTGCACGATGAGCGCACCATAGTTCGTGCCGCGTGATCGGCCATTCACTTTCCCGCCGACACGTATCGGGACTTCCGTACCGTCGAGCAGGCCGATGCGGCGGCTGAAGAAGGGTCGCACATCGGAATACGTGCCGAATCCGAAATCGAAGATGTCGGCGCCCTGCAGAAAAAAGGTGCGCTTCTCCGGAAAGACGAGTGGGAAGCGCGTGAGATTCGTGCGACGCGTGTCGATTTCCGTTTCAGCGAAGTCGGTGTTGATGGTCAGCGACGCGAGGGTGTTGGCCCCGACGAGCTGTGTCGCATCGAGACTGACGTCGCGATTCGTTGTCACGCCAGCGCCGGGCGAGGCAACTCCACCGCCGGTGGTGAGCGACGGCCGCAGGCTGAGCCCAAGACCGAGCGTGAACGGCGGCACGTCGATCAGTTCACCAGCGCGAAACGTCTGTGTGACCTTGTAGTCCCGCTCCGGGCTCGCCCAGCGATCGGTTTCCTGGTGTCGCTGTACGCGACGCTGCACGTTCAGCCCCCAGCGCGTGAGGCCAGGCTTGAAGAGCAGACTGCGGACCGGAATCCGGATCTCGGCCGACCAACTGGTGGCCGTGCGCGATGTGCCGCTCTCCCAGGCCGCGTCCCAGTTCGCGTTCTCCGTTTCACCCTGGCCCGACACCAGCGCATCGTAGCGTGCGCCATTCGGATTGATCGCGAATACGTAACCCGTGCGCCCGTCGCGATAGGTATCGAGCACGATCTTGACGTGATCTTCATTCGTCAGCACGGCATCACGCTCACGCGCGAAGCTCACCAGACTGCTCGAGTCGCCGATATCGGCGCGGATGCCGATCACGACCGCATCGGCGGTCACGAGCACCCGGACGACGGTCCGACCGGTGGCCCGCGCACCTTCCACCGGTTCGAT
This sequence comes from Gemmatimonadaceae bacterium, assembly GCA_031367535.1. Taxonomy (GTDB): domain Bacteria; phylum Gemmatimonadota; class Gemmatimonadetes; order Gemmatimonadales; family Gemmatimonadaceae; genus JACMLX01. Next base: position 20,572 of record JANLPZ010000146.1, on the reverse strand, counting down.
CTGCGTGAGATCCGCAATTGAGTCGGCTGCAGACCACTCGGTTTCGTCGAGCACGCCGTCGATGCGCAACGGCCCGCGCGCGGCGAACGCACGAAGCGTGGGACGCGGCGGTGGAGTCGCCTGCGCCTGTGCGGCAATCGTGTCGATGCCTGCGATCGCGATTGCCGCAAGCGCGACCAGGGCGCGACGCATGATGGAACCGGCGTAGAATGAGAGTCGAGGCATTGGTGCAAGCGAACTTAAGCGCGCCGGCAGTTTCTGCTCAGGCGTCAATCACGATTCGCTACGGCGCGCACCGTAGCTTTGTTCGACCGGCGCGCCGACGCGCGCACGAACGCTCGGCGACCGCAGTTGTTTTCATCAGATATTCATCTCAAGGACACACATGACACATCCAACTGGCGCGCATCGCGCGAATCACACAGGGTGCCTGATGGCGCTGGTCCTGATGTGGGTCGCACCGTTCGGCGCGATGGGTGCGCAGGCCGCGCCCGTCGAGTGGTCGGCGATCGACGCGGCGATTGGTCGACCCTCGGTAACGCAACCGGGTGATGTGCATCGCTACAACTTCCCGCGCAGTGATCTCACCGTCACCGCGGCCTCCGCTGCCGGCGAGGTTCGCATTCGTCCAGCACTGGCACTCGGCGGGTGGATTGCGATGCACGCAACGGGTCACGCCGACAGCGTAATGGTCATGGGCGATCTGGTGCTGACGGAGAACGAAATCTCACCTGTGATTTCGGCATTGCAGGCCGGCGGTGTGGAGCAGTCGGCCTTGCATCATCACATCCTGCACGAATCGCCGCGCGTGTTCTACATGCATGTGCATGCGATGGGATCGGCGCGCACGATCGCGACAACGATTCGCACCGCAGTGGCGCTGACCGGCGCGCCGCCCGCGGCACCGGTGACTGCGACCGCGCCAGCGCCGATCGACCTCGATACGGCCGCGATCGCACGCCTTCTCGGTCGTACGGGTCGCGCGAATGGCGGTGTGTACCAGGTGAGCGTGCCGCGTGCCGAGTCGATCATGGATGGCATGATGCCAATTCCGGCCGCGATGGGACTCGGCACCGCGATCAACTTCCAGCCGACCGGCGGCGGCAAGGCGGCAATTACCGGCGACTTAGTGTTGCTGGCCGCGGAAGTGAATCCCGTGATCCGCGCACTGCGCCGCAGCGACATCGAAGTCACCAGTCTGCACAATCACATGCTGACCGATGAGCCGCGACTGTTCTTCATGCACTTCTGGGCGAATGCCGATGCCACCGCGCTGGCCCGAGGTCTGCGAGCGGCCCTCGATCTGACGAACAGTCAGCGACCGGCACCATAAGTCGCGTGACGGCGGCGTCAACCGCGCGTCGACAGTCAACGCCTGCGGTAGATTTGTCACCGATGTTCCACTCAGAGAGATGAGCTTCGCACGAAGGTTGCTGCTGCCGGGCGTCGTGGCCGGTTGGCTCCTGGCGGCGTGTGCGCCCAGTGACGCGACGGCGCCGGCACCGACGCCTCCAGTCGACGATGGCGCGAACCTGCGCGTGACCCGCGTGCAGTTCACGCAGGGCGCGCAGGATGAGAGCGGATCGATTTCGATGGTGGCAGGTCGGCCGATGGTCGCCAATGTGCTCATCGCACGCAGCCGTGAACGTGCGGTATCGGTGCCCATCGTGCTGCGGCTGTATCGCGGCGGCGCTCTGGTTCGCGTCGACACCGCGCACTCGACCGGCATCCTCGGTCCGAGTGTGAATCCGGCCAGCCCGAGCGCACAGATTCTGCTGCCAGGCAGTGTCGTGCATGATTCGTTGTGGTGGCAGGTCGAGATCGATCCCGCCAACACCACGCCCGATTCGACACGCGCGGACAATCTGTTCCCGGCCACGGCACCCGGCGTCGTGACGAGTGTCGAACTGCCATCGCTCGCTGTCCACTTCGTGCCGATCGTGCTCGCGCGACATGATGGACTGACTGGCAACGTGTCAACGCTGAACGTCGACGAGTATCTCTCCGGCGTGCGCTCGATGCTGCCGACCGGTGCCCTGACGGCGACGATCGGGACGCCGATTGCATCGGAATCAAGCTTTGGCACCGCGCCTGACGGCGGCGGACCGACATTCTGGTTGTCGGTGCTGCAGGATGTGGACATCGCACGCGTGCTCAGTGATTCGCCGCAGAGTGTGTGGTACGGTGTGGTGCCGACACCCGCTGGCTTCACCAAGCTCACCAACGGCGGGTATGCATTCGTGCCATCGAATCCGCAGAAAGTCGGTGCGGGCACACGCACAGCCGTGTCGCTGGAGCTGTCGCCGATGTACGGTGCGACATACGGCCGCGATCTCGTGACGCACGAACTCGGGCACATCTTCGGCCGCAGTCATGCACCGGGCTGTGGTGCGCTTGCACCCATCGACACGGCGTTTCCGGGGCCGCTCGGATCGATCGGCACGCCGGGCCATGATGTGTTCGGGTGGTCCAGCGGTTTCACGCTCGCGGCGCTGCCGTATGCGGCGAGTACAGGCGATGTGATGTCGTATTGCTCACCAGTGTGGACCAGTCCGTATACGTGGAGCGCGGTGCTGCACTGGCGACAGGCTTCCGCTGGCGTAGTGACACACACCGAGCGCACACGCGCCACGCTGATTGCTGGCAGCATTGCCGCCGATGGTCGTGTCACGCTGCGTCCCGCACTGGATGCTGATGTGGGCGTGCAGCCAACTGTCTCAGACGGTGACGTGACGGTCGAACAGCGCGATGCGAGCGGCGCCGTGATCGGTCGACAACAGGTGGTGTCCGCCGCAGTCGATCATGGCGGCGGCATCCGACAGTTTCTCGCCGTGATGCCAGCCACCGGTGCTGCCGCACAGATCGTCGCCACCGCACGCGGCGGCGCGAGCGCACGCATTACTGCGCGAATATCGTCCGACGTCATCAGCGCGCGTATCACACCATCCGGCGCCAGCGAACTCTCGTCGTCAGCAGGCAACGCACTGCTGGTGCGTGATGACCACACCGGCGACGTGCTCGGCATCGGCTGGAACGGTCGCATCACGATCAATCGCAGCAGCGGATACTCCGTGACGGTCAGCGACGGTGTGCGAAGTCATAAAGCGACTGTTAATCAGCGCTGAGATTCACAGCGTCGCGCTTATTTCGCGGGCGCGCCAAGCGGACTTGGTGTGCAGCCGGCACGCTGCACGGTGTAGGTGATGTTGCTGATCCGCCACTCGCCCTTCGCGCGCACCAGCATGAACACGTCAGTGCCGCAGTGCGAGAACGTGCCGTCGACATGGAAGTCATACGGGGTATGCACCTCTGCGACCGTGCCGAAGAGGAGCACGGTGGGTGACCACATCCGCTCGAGCAGCTTTTCCTTCCCGCCCGGCAGCGTGCGATAGAACGTCGTGTCGGCCTGGATTCGCGGAGCGCCGGTGGGCGATGCCGGATCCATGACGGCGATCAGCTGAGCGCCGGGCAGGAATACAGTTCGCGCAAGTGCAGTGTCGCGAGTGGAGATTGCGCGCAGCGCGGTTTGTGCCACCTCGAGCACTGCGACGCTGTCAGCGCGCTGCGCGGCGAGCGGTGCACAAGCGGCAGCAAGCAGCACGGTGCCGAGCACCACATGCCGGAGCGTCGTCGAAGCGGTACGGATGCGAACAGATACGTGACTGGGCATTGATGGACCTGGAGTGATAGACGCTGCAGCATACGCGATGCGCCGCCGTCGTGGAATGCGCCATCCACCTGCTCTGGTCTCAACGCGCCTCTCAGGTTCGCCGTAGCTTTCACGGAGCACGCATTCGATCGACGCCGATCGAGCGTCGCCCGCGCCACACTCCCCTGCTCGGCGCGCGGCAGAACAGTTTCCCCGCATTCTGGAGGAGCCGTGGACGCACCGCACCTGAACACACCGCAGGACACCACCAGCGAAATCAGTCGTCGTACGTTCGTGGCTGGCGCGCTGGCTGGCGCCGCCGCCCTGACCGTCGCCGGAACACCGGCACTGGCGATGGATGGCCCGGATCAGGATGCCGTCGTGGCGCAGATCCCGAAGCAGCACGATGCCACCGTGAAGATGCTGCAGGACTGGATCGCGCTGCCGTCGATTGCGGCCGAGAACCGCAACTATCCGCAGGGCGCCGAGTACATGGCGAAACTGGCGCGTGAGGCGGGGTTCCAGCGCGTCGACCTGATTCCGACGACCGGCAAACCCGGTGTGTTTGCGACGTTCGATGCCGGTGCCGCGACCACCCTTGGCGTGTACTTCATGTACGACGTGAAGCAGTACGACGCCACCGAATGGAGTTCACCGCCACTCGAAGCGCGCATCGTCGACCGGCCGGGTGTCGGCAAGATCTGCGTCGGCCGCGGCGCGACGAATACGAAGGGTCCGCAAAGCGCGCTGCTGGCCGCGATTCAGGCGTTCAAGGCGGCCGGCAAAAAACTTCCGATCAACATCGTGATGGTGTGCGAAGGCGAAGAAGAAATCGGCTCGCCGAACTTCTCACAGATCGTCTTCAAGCCCGAGGTCGAAGCGGCACTGAAGAAGTGTGTCGGCATCATCATCCCACTCGGCAGTCAGTCGCTGGATGGCGCAGTCGAGATCAATCTCGGCGCGAAAGGCATCGCGGAGCTGGAACTGGTCGCGACCGGCGAAAAATGGGGCCGCGGTCCGAAGCTGGATGTGCATTCCAGCTACGAAGCGCAGCTCGACAGCCCGACGTGGCATCTCGTGCAGGCGCTCAACACACTCGTGAAGTCCGACGGTCACACGCCGGCCGTCGAAGGGTTCTTCGACAAGGTGCGACCACTGAGTGCGGTGCAGCGTCGCATCCTCGAGGAATCGATCCCGAAGAAAAGCGAAGCCGGTGCGAAGAAAGGACTCGGCGTCGAACACTGGTTTGCCGACGAGTCGTGGCATGATTCACTGGTGCGTCTCGTGACGCAGCCGACGATCAACATCGAAGGACTGGTGGCGGGATACACCGGACCCGGTGGCAAGACGATCCTGCCGCATCGCGCGGTGGCGAAGATCGACATGCGTCTCGTGCCCGACATGACGTCGAAGGGCACCGTCGAGTTGCTCAAGGCGCATCTCGCGAAACACGGCTTCGGCGACATCGAGGTGAATCAGACTGGCGGCTACGATCCGACCGAGACCGACCCGGAATCGAAGCTCATCAAGGCACAGGTCGCCACGTACCGGAAGGGCGGCGTGGAGCCGCTGCTCTGGCCGCGCCTCGCGGGCTCATGGCCGGGCGTCACGTTCACCGGCGCGCCGCTCAAGCTGGCGGCAGGCCAGTTCGGGCTCGGCCATGGATCCGGCGCACACGCGCCGGACGAGTATTTCCTGATCGAGTCCGCCAATCCGAAGGTGGCCGGCCTCGACGGTGCGGTGAAGTCGTACATCGACTTCTTCTACGCGCTGGCCTGACAGCGTCGGAGTGCATGCGCGGGCCCGACGTACTCTGTGCGTCGGGCCCGCGCTGTTTTTGCCGACCTGCAACGGGCCGCAACAATCCCGTGTAGACATCAGTATCAGCCTTCCGCATCCGAACCCCGTCCAGCCCGCCATCGCAGTGACCATCGCCCACGATCCAGCACCACTCGACGCGCTGCGTGCCGACCCGGCACTCGGTGCGCTCGGGCTGGTGGTGAGCGACGTGCTCGGCGAGGGGGGGTGTGCGATCGTCTATCGGGCGCGTGATGAACGGCATGGACGTGGCGGTGAAGGTGATTCGGACTCGCGGTGCCGATGCTGTCGCAGCCGCCAAAGGTGAGTACCGACGAGCATGATGCGTGGTGGACTGCAACGGCGACATATCGGCGATTCACGGCGATGGGCAGCATCGTCGGGACGCCGCATTACATGAGCCCCGAAGCGCTGTTTACCGATGCACTGCTCGACGGTCGCATCGACATCTACGCACTCGGCGTGGCGCTGGATGCGATCATTTCGCGCGCCGCCACGCGCGACGCGCGATCTGGTGGAGGCGACACATGCCGGTGTGGCGGTGACGGGCGCGTATTTCCGGACGGGCAAGGAGCTGCAGATCGTCGCGGAAATCACGGATACGCGCACCGATCGTGTGCTGGGCGTGGCTGGCCCCGTACTCGCGACGACCAAGCGGCCCGACCCGTCGCTGCGCGTCCTGCGTGACAGCGTGGTGGCGATCGTGAAGCGCGGACGCTGATCCAGCGTGAGCTACTGTGCGGCTCGCTGCCGCACGATCGCTTCCCAGAGTCCCTGCAGATACATCGCGCCAAGCGCGCGGTCGTGCAGCCCATACCCTGCCCGACCGGTTTCACCCCAGATCATGCGGCCGTGGTCCGGTCGCATCGGGCCATCGAAGCCGATGTCGCGCAAGGCGCTGAGCACCGCGAACATGTCGACATCACCGAACGCGCCGGGGTGTGCGACTTCACGAAAATCATACGCGCCAGTTCGTAATACATTGCGACAATGTGTAAAATGAATTCGACCGTCGAGTGCGCGCACCATCGCCGGCAGGTCGTTGGCCGCGCTCGAGCCGAGTGATCCCGTGCAGAACGTGATGCCATTGGCGGGATTGTCGTGCAAGCTCGTGACGCGCTGCAGCGCCGGGCCCGACGTGACGATGCGCGGCAGTCCGAAGATCGGCCATGGTGGATCGTCGGGATGGAGCGCGAGGTTGACGCCACATTCGGCAGCAACCGGCACGACGCGCTCGAGGAAGTATGCCAGGTTCACCCAGAGTTTTTCAGAGTCGACATCACGCCATGCGTGCAGCAGCGCCTGCATCTCGGCCGCATCATACGCCGTGGCCCATCCCGGCAGATCACCAGTGCCGCGCGACAGATCCACGTGATCGAGCGCGGCTTGCGAGAAGGCGAGCGCGGTCGAACCATCCGGCTGCAGTTGATGCAGATCGGTTCGCATCCAGTCGAACACCGGCATGAAGTTGTAGCAAACCACCGGCACGCCTGATGCGCCAACCGCGCGCACACTCGCCGCGAACGCATCGATAAAACGGTCGCGCGATGGTGCACCCAGCTTGATGTCTTCGTGCACGGGGATGCTTTCCACGACAGCGAATCGCAATCCGGCCTTGTCGATCAATTCCGCGTGCGCCGCGACGCCGTCGGTCGTCCACGCGGTGCCGACGGCCACGTCATGCAGCGAGCTGACGATGCCGGTCAGTCCCGGAACCTGCCGGATGTAGTCCAGCCGGACCGGATCGGCAGGGCCGAACCAGCGCATGGTCATCTGCATCAGTGCTCCGCACGTTGCGTTGAGGTGGTCACGAAGGCATATCATGGGCTCGCCACCGCACCCTGCCAAGGCCTTCGCGTCAGCCGGTCACACGCCACGACATGTCAGTATCCATAGTTCGCGGCTATCGCTGGCGCATCTGCGCCCTGTTGTTCTTCGCGACGACGCTGAACTATCTCGATCGACAGGTGCTCGGGATTCTCGCACCGGATCTGCAGCGCACACTGAAGTGGAGTGAGGTGGATTACGGCAACATCGTGGCCGCCTTCAAACTGGCGTACGCGATTGGATTGCTGGGCATGGGACGGTTTCTCGACCTGATCGGTGTGCGTCGCGGGTACGCCGCCGGACTCACCGCATGGAGCATCGCGGGTGCGGGACACGCACTGGCCACCGGGGTCGGATCGTTCGCGCTTGCCCGCGGTGCACTCGGCATCGCGGAAGCGGTGAACTTCCCCGCCGCCGTGAAGACGATCGCCGAGTGGTTTCCGAGGTCCGAGCGAGCACTGGCGGCGGGGGTGTTCAACTCGGGCACGAATGTCGGTGCGATTCTCGCGCCGCTGGTGGTGCCGTGGCTGGCGGTGCGCTACGGCTGGCAGTCCGCGTTCATCGTGACGGGGCTGATCGGCCTGACCTGGCTGTTTTTCTGGCTGACGATGTACAAGCCGCCGGCGCAGCATCCGCGCGTGTCGGCGGAGGAGCTGGCGTTCATCCAGAGCGACGGCGTCGTGGAGCCGGCGCCGCCACTGCCGTGGCGCACACTGGTCAAGCGTCGCGATGTGATCACGATGTGCCTGATGAAGTTCGTGACCGATCCGGTCTGGTGGTTCTTCCTGTTCTGGCTGCCGAAGTTTCTGAACGAGCGGCACGGTGTGTCGGTCATCGCACTCGGCCTGCCGATGATCGTGATCTATCAGGTGTCGTCGATCGGCAGCATCGGCGGCGGCTGGCTGTCGAGTCATTTCATCCGTCGCGGCATGTCACTCGACAAGGCACGCAAGACGACACTCTTCATCGCGGCGCTGTGTGCATTGCCGATCGCCTACGCATCGCGCACTGATTCGCTCTGGGTCGCCGTCGCACTGGTGGCACTCGGCACCGCCGCCCATCAGGCCTTCTCGGCAAACATCTATGCGATCATCGGCGACGTGTTTCCGCCGAAGGCCGTCGGGTCGGTGGTCGGAATGTCGAGTTTCTCCGGCGCGCTGGCGGGCGCGATCATTGCCGAGATCGTGGGCTGGATGTTGCAGACCACGGGCAGCTACGTCCCTGTGTTCGGCATGTTCAGCGTGGCGTATGTGATCGCCTGGCTGATCATCCGGTGGGGGATCCCGGAGATCAAGCCGGTGGCGATGTGACGAGACAACTCCCGCCGGGGTGACCGGTGTCTCAGCGAAAGTCGCGCTGGAACCCAGAGCAGACTGGCGGCGTAGTCGCGGGACGCCTCAAACTGCTTTGGGGTGGATGGGTCGGGGAGGCCGGAGAGTGCGCCAACGTCGAGCGTAAGTGCTTTGCGCGGCATCGTGAACTGCTTTGGATGGAGAGGTCGCGGAGGCCGGGGAGTGCACCGGGTGCAACGTCCATGCTTTGCGAAGCCTCGTATTGTTTTTGAACTGCAGTTCCAAAAAAAATTCAGCTGTGTCGCGCGATACGCCGGAGGTTGCAATTGGCGCACTCCCCGGCCTCCGTGACCTATCCATCCAAAGCAGTTCCGATGTTGCGCGAAGCGAAGGACGTCGGAAAAGCGAACTCTGCTTCCTTTCACCTTTCTGTCGTTATGCGTGTTCTCATTTCCGCGCTGATGCGGCTCAGTCTTTTCGCGCTGGTCGTTCCGGCGACGCTGATGGCGCAGGCACCGAAATCGGCGCCCGCCGGTATTCGACGGGGCGCGACGCCCGCTCCGGCGCTGCCGCTCAAGTTCGTCGGTCCGCCGACCACCGGTGCGATCACGGCGCGTGACCTGATGTCGCGTCTGTATCGGTTTGCCGATGACTCGATGATGGGGCGCCTCGCCGGGACGCCGTGGAACGACAAGGGGACGGACTTCATCGCCAGTGAAGTGAAGCGACTGGGGCTCGAGCCGGCGGGTGAGCACGGGACGTATTTCCAGAATGCGCTGATCCGGCGCGAGGTGTCGGATGCGTCGACGCTGACCGTCGCTGGCACGTCGTACAAGTTGTGGACCGACTTCGTGCCGCGTGATCAGGGCACGGTGGAGCGACCGGTGAATGGCGCGATGGCCGTGTTTGCAGGCACGTTCGGCGATACGAGCTCGTACCTGTCGGTCGACCAGGCCGCCGGCAAGGTGATCGTGATGCGCACGGGTCGCGGCGCCGACGGCAAGCCCGATCACAATCGCATCAACCGCTTCCAGCTCACGCAACGCTACATGAACGCGGCGGCGATTGCCGTGGTGAGTGTGGACGACATGCCGGCCGGTTACATCGACGCGACGTATCGGAATTTCGGTGTGACCGAGAAGGCGCCCGCCGACAGCACACCGGTGCCGCTCTACTTCTACGTCACGAACGCCGTGGCGCGAGCGATGCTTGGCGGTGATGTCGATTCCGCGAAGACCGGCGCGACGGGTGTTCCTGTGCAGGCGGCCGTCCGCATCGTCGAGAAGGACGCACCGGGCCGCAACGTGATCGCGATCCTGCGCGGCTCGGATCCGACACTGCGCAACGAGTATGTCGCAATCGGCGCACACAACGACCACATCGGATTCTCCACGGAACCGGCCGAACACGATTCAGTGTACGCGTTCATGCACATCGCCGCGCCGCAGGGCGCCGACAACGCGCCACCGAAGCCGACGGCGGCCGACTGGGTGCGCATCAATGCGCTCAAGGATTCGCTGCGCAAGGCCAATCCGGCGCGTATGGATTCGATCTACAACGGCGCCGATGATGACGGCTCCGGGTCGATGAGCGTCTTGGAAATCGCGGAACGTTTCGCGACCGCGAAGACGCGACCGAAGCGCTCGATCCTCTTCATCTGGCATGTTGGCGAGGAACTCGGCCTGTTCGGTTCCGAGTATTTCACCGATCACCCGACCGTGCCGCGCGAATCGATCGTGGCGGAGCTGAACATGGATATGGTCGGTCGCGGCGGTGCGAATGACTACACCGGTGTCACCAAGGCCGGTGCCGCGCTCCACGGCGGCGCAGGCTACGTGCAGCTGGTCGGTGCACGACGCCTCTCCACGGAACTCGGCGACATGGTGGAGCGCGTCAATCGTGTCCAGCAGTTCGGGTTGCACTTCGACTACAGCATGGACGCCGACGGCCATCCGCAGAACATCTACTGCCGCAGCGATCACTACGAATACGCGCGCTATGGCATCCCGATCGTCTTCTTCACCACCGGTGGTCACGCCGACTATCACCAGGTGACCGACGAGCCGCAGTACATCGACTACAATCGCATGGCCCAGATCGCGAAGCTGGTGCAGGCCTCAGCCTTCGAACTCGCGAACCTCGGTCATCGCGTCGTCGTCGACAAGCCGAAGCCGGACCCGCATGGGCGGTGCCAGCAGTAAGCGAGGCTGCGAGTCGTTTCAGCGCGCAACTCGAAGGATCAATCTTGGCGCGGCCACGCTAGCTGCACGGGATGGAGAGGTCACGGAGGCCGGGGAGTGCGCCATAGGCGAGCGTCAGTGCATTGCGCGGCATCGTATTTTTGTGAACTGCAGTTCCAAAAAAAAGTCAGCGATGTTGCGCGCAGGGTCGGACGTTGCAAACGACGCACTCAGAGCGCTCCGTGACCTCTCCACCCACCGCAGTTTGCGATTTCAATCTGCGTTACGGATGAACAGGCGCGTCGATGTCCTTGCCGTTCTGGCGGAGGGTCATCTTCGTGGGTTTGCCGTTGACCATCGTGAAGATCAGTCGCACTTCGGAGTCGAAGGCGACGCCGAAGGTGTCGTTGCCGAGCGGGATGAGCTTCGCCGGTGACTGACCCTCCATGACACCGCACAGCGCGTCATCCTTCACATAGACGGAAAACAGGTGCGGCGCGTCGAGTGTGAGGTCGTATTTCGCGACGTAGGTCATCATCACCGTCGGGGAAAGCGTCACGCTCTTTGGCGGCATCTCGAGCGGAACGCCCAGTGCCGCGCGTGCGAGCTGGTGCGCAATCTTGTCGGGATTCGCGTAGTCACCATTGGTCAACACCGTCACCGACAGCTGTGCGTCCGGCACGTACATGTTGCTCGTCAGGAATCCATTGATGCCTCCGTTGTGCGCGACAACCCGGTGTGTGCCGAGCATTTCGATACCGAGTCCGGAACCGTAGTGCTTCGCTTCGGCCGCGCCGGTGGGTGTGGTCATCGACGTGTAGCTGGCCGCCGAGACGACCTTGCCGCCGTGGAGCGCGCGATTCCACGTGAGGAGATCGCCGATGGTGGAACAGAGAGCGCCGGCGGCGTGCGGCTGTGACATCGCCAGGTAGGCCGCGTTGAGCCACTCGTCTTTCTCGTTCCGCGAATAGCCTGACGCACGATTCGCTATCAGCGGGCGCGTTTCACAATACCGCGTCGAACGCATGCCCAGGGGCGTGAAGAATCGCTCGGCGAAATCATCGCCCCACGAATGGCCGCTGCGCGCCTCGATCAGCATGCCGAGCAGCACGTAGCCGGTGTTGTTGTATTTCCACGACGTGCCGACCGGAAAATCGAACGGCTTGTCGGCGGTGAGGGCGACGATGTCTGCGCCGGTCATCTCCTCGCCCCAGCGCTTGATCCACGGGTCGCCGAGTTCCGTGTAACTCGGAATACCCGACGTGTGATTGAGCAGCTGCGCGACCGTCACGCCGCGCCATGCGACCGGCAGATTCGGCACCCACTGTCCGATGGTATCCGTCACCGCGAGTGCGCCCTGCTGCACCAGCTGCATGACCGTCGAACTGGTGAACTGCTTCGTGACGGAGCCAATGCGGAAGACCGAGGTGACAGTCATCGGAATGCCGAGTTCCAGATTCGCCTTGCCGTACGCCTTGAACAACAACGTGTCTCTGCCACGCACGACGGCAATCGCGGTGCCGGGCACCATGCCGTTCATCGCGAAATCCTTCGCCAGCGAGTCGAGCACGACGCGCGTGCGCGCGACGGGCGCGAGCGCCGTTGATTGCGCGACAAGGCCGAGCGGCATTGCCACTGACACAAATGCGACGGCACAGGCGAATGAACGGCGCACGAACACACTCCGGTCAGCGTGGAAGTGACGAAGCTTACTGGTCGCTCTACGAACGCTCGCGTTGTATGGTTTCGCTGCAGCCAGCATGCGTGACCTGCGCCACATCGAAACAGCGTTGGGGGCGAGGGCACCGAGCTCTCGGAGTGCGCCAGTGGCAAACGTCGGTGAGTCACGCTGTATCGATTTTTGTGAACAGCAGTTCCAAAATAATCAGCGCTGTCACGCACTGCGCCAAACGTTGCATCGTGAGCACTCAGTGTCCTCGGTGACCTCTCATCCAAAGCAGTTGCGAGGGGGGACTCAGTTCCCTTGCGGCAGACACCCGTCCAGCAGCGCGCGGCGCGCGGAATTCGGGTTGCCGATGATCTTGTAGAAATCGGCGAAGTACGCCAGTACATCACGCTTGCGACGGGCGTCGAGCTGAGGGAGTGATGCATAGATCGCCTCGATGCGCGGTCGTGCTGTGATGAAGCGATCGAGCACGGGCTGCCACTCGGCCATCGTGCGACAGGGACCGCGATAGAGGCGCTCGGTGGTGGTGCGAATACCCAGGCGCGCGTCGGGGAAGGAATAGCGTGTGTTCACCGCCCCGCTCCAGTCGAAGTCGAATGCGACGGGACTGATGGCGCCGGTCGAGTCACGCAGCAATGCGATGTTGTGCAGGCCGGTGATGGACCAGTCGGTGTTGGCTACCATGTATTCGAACAGCGCCGTGATCGCGAGCTGGTTCGGCTCGAGATCGCGGAACAGCGCGCCATGGCTTTCGTCGATCTCAGCGCCGAATTTCTTCGCGACTTCCTTGTCGTCCTCGATGAAGAACGCCCACGAGACGACATCGTTCGTCGCGCCGGCCTTGTCGTGGTATGTGATGCGCGCCAGGCGGGTGCGGAAATACTTCGGACTGACGATCTGGTAGGCGCGGTACAGCGCATACTCCGACAGGATGTACTGCTGATAGTCGGTGGTACTGGGGCGGCAGTTGGTCGTGATCTTGAGGTTGGCGTTGCCCTGAAACAGCGTCTCGCGCGCGTCCTTCCGCTCGAACTCCAACTTGAGCGGCGGGAACTCGCAGTTGCGTGCCTGCCGCCGGAAATGGCCGCGTGCGCGCAGTGTCGCAGGAAAGGTCTTCGATGCGCCGACGGCATCGCGATAGGTGAGCGTCGCTGGATGCGGCGTGAACTTGGTGCTGTCGCGCTCGCGGATCAGGGCCTTCAGCTCCGTCTCGATCGTGACATCGAGAGGCACTGTATCGCGGAAGAGTCCCTGTCCGTGGAGTGCACCCGCGCAGAGCAACGACAAGAACGCGACCGTGATGCGGCGCATCATTTCTTCATCTCCACGTTGCGGACGTCACCACGCGGCAGCCCGCGCAGCGTTTCACCGACGATTCCCGGTGTGACGCCCTCGTTCATCGCGATGCCATACTCCAGTACGCGCAGGCCATCGACGCCCTTCGCCTTGCCCATGTACTTCCAGCGCGCGAACAGCTCATCGAACGCAGCCTCACAAGCCATGCGCGTGCCCTCGATGTCACTCGTATGCACGCGCAACATGTGTGTGTAATCCGGTCGTTCATCTTCAGCCGCATCGGGCGCGTTGCGTTTGCGACGGCGCCAGGCGCGGTCGGCGAGCGCCTCGAGCTGCTCCGGCGCGAGATCCTTCAGCACTTCGTCATCCAGTCGCGCGACGAACATGCCAGTGCGGTTCGCGTTCTGCAGCACTCGATCGAGACGCTGGCCCGCCTGCTTGCCTTCAAGTGACGGTGCCCGGCCGAAATCCGACATCCAGAGCCAGAGAATCAGGGCGTTGTAGATGATCGAGATCGCAAACGCGACCGGCGGATCGACCGCCGCGGCGAGTCCGATTCCCGTCACGACGAAGACGTTCGCGGCATCCTTGCTGTCGTCGAGTGTCGTGCGGAAGCGCACCGCCGTCACGATGCCGCCAAGCGAGAACGCAAGCGCGAGCGAATGTTTGACGAGCACCACGATGCCGGCCACGATCACCGGCAGGATGATGAACGTCTGCACGATCGATTGCTGGTAGCCCTTCTTGTGTCGCGTCCAGGTGTAGATCCACGTCACCGGCAGCGCCGTCACGAACGCGGCGACCATCGCGATCATCGTCGGAATCAATGCCGGCCCGGACACCTGACCGCTCGCCATCGCGGCGCTCTTCCCTGTGCCGCTGGCCAGTTGTCCGAAGGTCTCGTCGCCGAGTACGCCCCAGTCGGTGGGGGCGTATGCGCGGACCAGCCACCACGCAGCGGCCGAGGCGATGTACCAGGCAACCGTGCGCAGAACGACGCGCAGGAGGGGACGTTGGGCGTCGTGCTCGATCATCGAGAGCGCGGGGAGGAAGTGGACCGACATGGCGAAGGTGCCGTACGCGCCACGGAAGGGCAACGGGGAGGCCGGATACGAGGCTGCGGTGTACAGTTCCCTATGCTCCGACGCACTCTTGCCGCTGTTCGGGCGGCCACCATGCTGGCCGGTTCCGTGGCCTGCGCGCAAGCCCAATCGGTGCCGACCGGCATCGCATCACACGTCGCCACTCCCAAGCCGACGCTGGTGGTGTTCATCACCATCGACCAGCTGCGCGGCGATTACTTGACGCGCTTCGGCAAACAGTTCACCGGTGGCCTGCACCGCTTCGACGTGGCCGGCGCACATTTCACGAACGCGTTCCAGGATCACGCCAACACCGAGACAGCCCCCGGTCACGCGTCGACGATGTCGGGCCGATTCCCGGTGCACACGGGCATCGCCGCCAACACCGCCGGCGTGAATGATCCGGCGAGCCCGCTGATCGGCTCCACCGATCCGGGAGCGTCGCCGTTCCGGTTCCGCGGCACAACGCTGCTCGACTGGATGCGCAAACACGACGGGTCGACGCGGTTCCTGTCGGTGTCACGAAAGGATCGCGCCGCAATTCTGCCGATCGGCAAGTCGAAGGGCGATGTGTACTGGTACGCCAGCAACGGCACGTTCACGCAGAGCAAGTACTATGGCGATGAACTGCCGAAGTGGGTGAAGACATTCAACGCGCAGCAGCATCCACTGGAGTACGCCGGCTGGAAGTGGACGCCGCTGCTGCCCGATTCCGCGTACGCGGAACCGGACAGTGTGCCCGTGGAGGCGCTGGGACAGAATTTCATGTTCCCGCACGACATTTCCGACGAGCCAACGCTAGCCGCGGGCACACTCGGCAACTTCCCGGTGATGGATGAACTGACGTTGCGCTTCGCGTTGGCGGGGCTCAAGCAACTGCAGCTCGGTACGAACCCCAAGCGCACCGACCTGCTCAACATTTCGCTCTCCACGACCGACGCCGTCGGCCATCGCTACGGCCCCGACTCGAAGGAGCTGCACGATCAGATGTTGCGCGTCGATCGATATCTCGGCGCATTCATCGATTCGCTGTTTGCGATCCGCGATTCGACTCACATCATCCTGACACTGACGGGTGATCACGGCATGTCGCCGTTCCCGAATGTGCTGTCGACCGTGACGCCGAATCCCGGCGCGCGGTCGGTGGATGTGTCGCCGCCTTTCGATGCGATGCTGGTGCGGCTCGCTGCGCTGGGTGTGGACACGAATCAGGTCGCGATGGCAGAGGGCGGGCTGATGATCAACGACACGTCATCGTTCGTGAAGGCGAAGCTGTCGGTGGATTCCGTGGCACGTGCACTGGCCGCAGAAGTGCGCGCGATTCCCGGTGTGAACCGCGTCGACATGCTGAACGATCTGGCGAAGGCCGACACCGTGAAGGATGTGATCGCAATGCGCTGGCTTCACATGTTCACGCCTGGCGGCACGATGCGATTCGTGACGACGCTCGATCGGTTCAACTATCAGTCCGGCGTGCGCTATGCGACACACGGCACGCCGTGGGATCAGGACGCGTGGGTGCCGGTGATTTTCTGGGGCGCGCCGTTCAAGCCCGGGAAGTATCCGGAGCGTGCTCGTGTGGTCGACATGGCGCCGACGCTGGCTGATGTGTTGGCTGTGACGCCGATGGAGACGCTGGACGGCGTGGTGTTGCGGCAGGCGGAGAAGCGATAGGGAGCAACGCGGACCGGCGGTGCCGACGAACTCGCACGGGAGACGCGCGGCCTCTACGTTCCACCGTACCCCGCCCGTCAACGCCCCGCTCCCGATTGTCATGACCAACTTACGCTTTTGGCTGCTCAGTGCCGTTGCCGCGTTCGCCACGGCCACTGTGTTGCCGGCCCAGGACGCGCCGCTGCTCACACCAGACAGCTACGTCCGCCGCGCCGCCGAAGTCACGATGCGCGACGGTGTCACGCTGCATACGGAGATTCTCATTCCCTCCGGCACGACGCGGCCGCTGCCGATTCTCTTTCGACGGACACCGTACGGTGCGCCGGATGTGAGTGGGAAGAGTCTTGCTGGCGGTTACCGCGAACTGGCGGAAGAAGGCTACATCTTCGTGGTGCAGGACATTCGCGGGCGCTATCGATCGGGCGGTTCGTTCGTGATGCAGCGTCCGCTCCGCAATGCGGACAGCCTGACCACGGGCATCGATGAAACCACCGACGCCTACGACACGATCGCGTGGCTGATCAAGAACATCCCGAACAACAACGGTCGCGTTGGCATGCTCGGCGTGAGTTACGATGGCTGGACGGCGGCGATGGCGATGCTCGATCCGCATCCGGCGTTGAAAGCAGTGAGTGAACAGGCCTCACCCGCCGACATGTTCATCGGCGACGACTTCCATCACAACGGGGCGTTCCGCCTGAGCTACGGTTTCGAGTACGCCTACCTGACCGAAGCCACACATGAGAACTCGGAATACAAGTTCAATCCGCCGGATACGTTCGACTGGTATCTGAAGGTCGGTGCACTGCGCAACATTCAGGCGAAGGTGATGCGCGATACCGTGTTACCGAGCTGGCGCGACTTTGCGACACATCCCAACTACGACGGATTCTGGAAGCGGCAGTCGATGCGCCCGTCGCTGACGCGTGTGACAGTGCCGACGCTGAATGTGGCCGGCTGGTGGGACCAGGAGGATTTCTACGGTCCGGTGACGATCTATCGTGCACTCGAGCAGCATGATGCCAACAATCGCAACACCCTTGTCGTCGGCCCGTGGATTCATGGCTCGTGGGGCCGCGAGTCGGGCGATTCACTGGATGCGATCAAGTTCGGTTCGGCCACCGGCACGTACTATCGGCAGCAGGTACAGGCGCCGTTCTTCGCGTTCTACCTGAAGGACAAAGGCGCGGCACCGATCAAGGAAGCGCTGGTGTTCGAGTCAGGCAGCAACACGTGGCGCCGGTACGATGCGTGGCCCGCGCCCGGAGCCACGACGCGTTCACTGTACTTCCACGCGAATGGCAAGCTCTCGTTCGATGCACCCGCTGCGCGCGAAACAACCGGTGCTGATCGCTACGTGAGCGATCCGGCGAATCCGGTGCCGTATCGCAAGCGACCGATCGAGGCGACGTACGCATCGACCGGCTCGAAGTGGTACACCTGGCTGCTGCAGGACCAGCGCTTCCTTGGCAATCGCAAGGACGTCGTCACCTGGGCGACAGAGCCACTCACGGAAGATGTCGTGATCGCTGGTGATATCGCAGCGAAGCTGTTCGTGAGCACGACCGGGCAGGATGCCGACTGGGTGGTGAAACTGATCGACTCGTATCCCACCAACACCAGCGTCGACGAACGCCATCGTGGCTATCAGCTGATGGTCAGCAACGATGTGTTCCGCAGCCGGTTCCGCGAGAGTTTCGAGGTGCCCAAGCCGATGGTGCCGAACGCCGTCACGCCGATCACCATCGACCTGCACACACAGGCCTATCGCTTCCTCAGGGGCCATCGGATCATGGTGCAGGTGCAGAGCACCTGGTTCCCGATCATCGATCGCAATCCACAGACGTGGGTGCCGAACATCTTCGAGGCGGCCGAGAGTGATTTCAAAGCGCAGACACACAGCGTGTGGCGGACGGTCGCGGCGCCGTCACACATCGAGATGCAGACGGTGAAGCCATAGCGTCACCTTGTCTGGATTCGTCGGCGTCGAGTGTGCGTGATCACGTCGCCGACGAATCCGGAACGACGGTGAATCCACGATCGGGGTTGAGGCGATCGTACCGCAACACACGTTTCTTCGATGCGGCGGCAGTATCGCGGAACGTCATGCGCAATTGATCGGCGGTCCATTCGATCGTACCGGTGACGAAAGCGTTCTGCCAGCACGATTCCACCAGCTGCGATTGCACGCGCTGCACGCGCCACGACAGCAGCTGCAGCCAGACGATGGCGGTCTCGGAGCCTGCGCCACACTGCCCGGCGCCCATCGCGCCGCGTCTCGACGGCCCCTTCACGACGAGCAACAGGTACGACGTCGACAGGACGTTCTGCGAGTCGAGCACTTCGACCGTGTCCATGTCGACGCGCACGCTGTCGGAAAGTGTGATCCGATGACGCGTGCGATCGTTCGCAACCGTGATCACGTTGCCTGCAGCCGAAACGCGCGCTGCCGGTTGCGCATGCACGGGCGGCGCGACGCATACCAGCGTGACGAATGCGGCGAGTGCACACCACGCAATTCGCATCACGCCGCCCGGATAATCACGGCGATGCCGGCTGACCGGCGAGGAACCGTGAAATGGCCCGATTGAGAAACGCCTTGTCCGCCGGATTCGCGGCGGCACCCGCTGGATGGCCCCACAGCGACGGAATCGGCAGCAGCGTCACATGCGGAATGAACTGGGCCTCGTACGTCGCGTCAGCCAGCGGGAAGTAGAGATCCGTTTCCGACGGCATGTAGAGGAATGGCACCGTGATCGATCGCAGCGCCTTCTCCACGTCGCCATTGAAGCCCGGCGTGTTTCCGACGTCGTGCTGCTCCCATGTGTGCGCCTGCAGGATGTAGTTGTTCGCGTCGGCGCTGAAACGCGTTCTGAAACTGTGCATGAACTGCTCGAACGTCGTGCCCGGCGGCGACGACGTCTTCCACAGTTCCTTTCGCCACCACTCCTGCGAATACAACCAGCCCGCCCACACCATGCCGAACGCCTGCAATCCCATCTTCGGCGGCGTGGTGTAATCGCCACCCATGAACGCGGGATCGGCGGTCAGTGCATCGATCTGACCTTCGAGTCGCACGATACCATGGCCGTACGTTTTCGCGGTACCCGACGTCGCGACGATGCGATCCGCGAATGTCGGATAGCTCACCGCCCACTGGCATGCCTGCTGCGCACCCATCGAGAATCCGATGACAGCACGCAGGTGCTGCACCTTGAGATCTTCCACCAGCAGCCGGTGCACCGCCTCGACGTTGTCACGAATCGTCGTCACCGGAAAGCGCGGGCCATGCAGCGGTTCCGGCGTATTGCTCGGCGACGAAGAGAATCCATTGCCGAAGAGCTCCGTCGCGACGAGAAACAGTTTCGTCGTATCGAGCGCGAGCCCGGGGCCGATCAGCCACTCATAGCCGTGGTGCGTGGCCATGTAGTGCGACGGTAGCAGCACCACGTTGTCATGCGCGGCATTCAGGTGGCCATAGGTGCCGTAGACGATCTTCGCCGAGGGCAGCACGACGCCACTTTCGGTGCGGAAGTTCGTGATCACGAATTCGTGATGCGCGGCGCGATCGACGCGCGCTGGCGCCACCTGCGCGTGCAGCGACATTGCGCCAACGAGGCCCATCACGCACACACGCATTAGCATCAGGGTCCGACGCGACATCAGGGCTGGGCTGAGAGAAACGAGAGAACTGCATTGCGCGCACCGTGTCCGGCACCGCCGCTGCGGAAGGATGCCGCTTGCGAGTGCCGGCAGCAACCACGCTATTTACGCTCTCACATCAAATCCCGGCCCACGATGCGCGTTCCCATCACGCTGACCCTGCTCGTCGTCGCCAGCTCCACGCTCGTCGCGCAGGGCGACTCGACGCGCCTGCTGGCACGTGCCCGGGCGATCCATCGGGCCGTGCCGATGATCGATACGCACAATGATCTGCCGGGTGTGCTCCGTGACGTGGCCGGCGATGATCTGGCGAAGATGAACCCCGAACAGCCACTGCCGAAGATCGACACCGATTTTCCCCGCATGAAAGCCGGCATGGTCGGCGGGCAGTTCTGGTCGGCGTA
>JANLPZ010000141.1:0-1985 GCA_031367535.1 Gemmatimonadaceae bacterium | reverse complement strand
CGGCGATGTGCTTTTCGGGGGCCGGGGGCGCGGGTGTACGGGGCATGTCTTGTGAAGAATTTCACAAGAATGGGCCCGGAAGGCCAGTGGAGGGCGTCGGATACGGCCCGTGAACGGCCGGTTTCAAGGGGTTCAAGTGCTCTGACCCCTTGAACGGGCGGAAGCAGACTCCCCGAATGAGCGCCGAACCGTAGCTTGTCCGGATGCACGTTACCGTCACCTCCGAGATCGGCCCGCTCCGTTCCGTGCTCGTCCATACGCCCGGACCGGAACTGCTCGCCGTCACGCCGAGCAATCGCGAGGACTACCTCTACGACGACATCATCGACGTGGAGATCGCCCAACGCGAGCACCGACGCTTCGTGGCGATCCTCCAGCGTTTCGCTGACGTGTTTCATGTGCGCGATCTGCTCACGGAAACGATGGCGATTCCGGAGGCGCGTGAGCTGCTGCTCGCCGAAGTGATGAACGTCACGCCGTCCCAGCCGCTGGCGAAGGACATCGAGCGCATGAATGCCGCCGAGCTGGTGACGATGCTCGTGGAAGGCCGCGAAGAGGCGCCGGGGCCGCTCGCTCGACACCTGAATGAGTCGAGCTATTCGCTGCCTCCGCTACCGAACCTGTTCTTCACGCGCGACTCGGCCATGATCGTCGGCCGGCACGTGCTCGTCGGGTCGATGCGATACGGCGTGCGGTGGGTGGAAGAGCTGATCATGAAGGTGCTCTTCACCTACAATCCGAAGCTCGGTAACGCCGGCATCCTGTATGATGGTGCCAGTGAACGTCGGTTCAATCACACCCTCGAAGGCGGCGACGTGCATCCGGTCAGCGCCGACACGGTGATGATCGGATTCAGCGAACGTTCGAGTCCCGCGGCCATCGACCATCTCGCGTCGTTGTTTTTTGCCGGCACTGACATTCGCAATATCATCGTCGTGGTGATGCCGGGCGAGAACACCGCGATTCATCTCGACATGGTGTTCACGCAGGTAGATCGCGAGCAGTGCGTGGTGTACCCTCCGTACTTCGTTGGCACGGAGCGGTTGCCGGTACTGTTGTGGCGGAAGGGAAGCGACGTCGTGAGCGAACAGCCGAATGTGTTCGCGGCACTGAAGGAGTGCGGTATGCCGATGACACCGGTGTTTTGTGGCGGTGCCCGGCGTATTCTGCAGGAACGCGAACAGTGGGCGAGCGGCTGCAATTTCGTCGCGCTGCGGCCCGGTGTGATCGCGAGCTATTCACGCAACGAGGCGACGTTGCGGTCACTCGAGAGCGCCGGATTTCGCCTGGTGCCGGCCATGGATTTCCTTGGCGGCGAAGCGAAAATCGGCGAGGGTGATCGCGCCGTGCTGACGTTTGAAGGGAGTGAACTGGTTCGCGGCGGTGGTGGACCGCGGTGCATGACGATGCCTTTGCTGCGCGATGGACTCTGATTCGCTGATCGCGTCGCTCGGCGCGCGTCTCAAGCCAGCCGAGTCAGCGCTGACGGATGCGGCGATGGCGTTGATTGCCAAGGGGCCGATTGCGTCGCCGGAGCTGGTGGCGCAGGTCTGTCAGGCCGTCGGTGTGCGGCGTGCACTGGCCGAGAGCCTGGCGCGCTCGATTGTCGGGCATCGACCCGATGTGCGTCAGGGGCCTGATGGTCGTTGGATGGTCACGACGCAGGTCGTCGCGCGACCTCGCGCCACCAGTGATGGAACCACGGTCACGCGCGCATCATCGCCGACCCTGACGCGCGAAGGGGCGGCGGCACTTCCAATCGCCGCGCTGCGCTTTGCGGTCGTCGACGTCGAAACCACCGGCGGGCGCCCCGGTCATGGTGATCGCATCACGGAAATCGCAATCGTACGGGTGCACGCCGGACAGATCGTCGATGTGTTCGAGACACTCGTCAATCCTGAGTGTCCGATTCCGCCGATGATTTCGCAGATCACGCGCATTACGTCGGAGATGGTGCGGAGCAAGCCGGTGTTCGCGTCGATCGC
>JANLPZ010000084.1:0-6507 GCA_031367535.1 Gemmatimonadaceae bacterium | reverse complement strand
CACACCAGCACTGGACTCGACAGCCGCAAGATTGCCATCTGGGCCTTCATCGGCTCCGAGTGCATGCTGTTCGTGTCGCTCATTTCGACCTACCTGATTTACAAAGGTCGGTCTCGCGTCGGCCCGTATCCGCATGAAGTCTGGACTGACCCGGCCACCGGTCACACGTTCAAGGCTATCCTCAACATCCCGGTCACCAGCTTCTCGACGTTCGTGCTGCTGATGTCGTCGCTGGCGATGGTGCTCGCGCATAACGCGGTCGTGAACCGGCATGTGAAGCGCGTCACGTTCATGGAACGGCTCGAAGGTAATTCATTCTTCTGGCTCATCGCGACCGCGATGCTCGGCACCGTGTTTCTGATGTGCCAGGCGTACGAGTTCACCAGCTTCGTGCACGAAGGACTGGGCCTGACCACGAATCTCTTCAGCAGCAGCTTCTTCGTTCTCACCGGCTTCCACGGTGCACACGTGACGGCCGGCGTGCTCTGGCTGGTAACGCTGGCAGCGATCGACAAGAAGCGCGGCCTCGAGATGAAGGATGCGCTGACCGTCGACATGTGCGCGCTGTACTGGCACTTTGTGGACGTGGTGTGGATCGCGATTTTCGTTCTTCTCTATCTCATCAAGTGAGCCACGACCCCATGGCACAGGGACACGACGCGGCCGCGCACGACGACGCACACGCGCATCACCCGACGGCGAGAACGTACCTCTGGACGGCCCTCTTCCTGACGATCGTCACCATCGTCGAAATCTCGGCTTACTACATCAAGCCGTGGACGGAGTCGGCGATTTACATACCGAGCATGCTGTTCATGTCGGCGGTGAAGTTCGGGGTCGTGTGCGCGGTGTACATGCACCTCAAGTACGACAACAAATTGTTTCGCAACCTGTTCGTCGGACCGCTCGCCATCGCAATCGTGACGGCCATCGGCCTGCTCTTCCTGTTCGGCAAGGTCGCGATTCACCTCAGCAGCAGTCAGTGATCTCAGTGTTTTCAGCGATGGGCTAGCGTGATTCATCTCGCGCTCCTGCTGCACCCCGCACAGACTCTGGCGTGGAATGCATGGACAATCCACCCGAGCACAGTCATCGGTCTGACTGTGCTCGGGTGGCTCTACTTCCGGCGTGCCCGATCCGCCGAAGGCGTCGGCCCGTCCACCGCACAACGGGCCTCATTCAGCGCCGGATTGCTGCTGCTGTTCCTTATTCTGAATGGACCGCTGCACGACCTGAGCGACTTCTATCTGTTCAGCGGCCACATGGTGCAGCATCTCATCATGGAGCTGATTGTGCCGCCGCTGCTGATCGCCGGCACACCGGGCTGGATGCTGCGGCCGGCTTTGCAGTGGCCGGTCGTGCGCTGGCTCGCACCGCGAATCACCACCGGCGGCATGGCGTTCGCACTTTTCAACATCACGCTCTGCTTCTGGCACATCCCTGCGCTCTATAACCTCGCGCTGTTGCACCACAACGTTCACATCGTCCAGCATCTGACGTTCCTTGTCGCCAGTGTGCTGATGTGGTGGCCGTTCATGAGTCCGTTGCCTGAGCTTCCACGACTCAGCTATCCGGAGCAGATGCTGTACTGCTTCCTGATGACGATCCCGATGAGCGTGGTCGCCATCTACATCGCACTGGCCGACACGGTGCTGTATCCTCTCTACGCGTCGAGCCCCCGGATCTGGGGTATCACGCCGAAGATGGATCAGCTCATCGGAGGGCTCATCATGTGGGTTCCAGGCGGTCTGTTTTTCTACGGCGTGATGACGGTCGTGTTCTTCCGCTGGCAGCGGCAGGGCCACGGCGGTGACGGCGTCGCCGAAGCACAGGGCTCGCACGGCACACTCGCATCAGCCACCGGTCACTGACGCGTGGCGACCATCTCGCGTCCACAGCTCACACCTGTGCGCCGGCGCACACCACCGGCGGCTCCCGCAGCACCCAGTGGATCGCGCGAACGGTTGCTGTCGCTGGATGTGTTTCGCGGGATGACGGTCGCCGGCATGCTGCTCGTCAACAATCCCGGCGACTGGGATCACATCTTCGAGCCACTCGAACACGCGAAGTGGAACGGTTGGACGCCGACGGATCTCATCTTTCCGTTCTTCCTCTTCATCGTCGGCGTGACGTCGTATCTGTCGTTGTCACAGCGACGCGCGCGCGGCGACAGTGAATCGGCAATCCTCAAGCAGATCCTTCGGCGCGGCGCCCTGATTTTTCTGTTCGGGTTGTTCCTCGCCTGGTTCCCCGGCTACATGTGGGGCAAGATCGACACGCTGCCCGATCCGACATTCCTCGATCGTGTCGTGTATCGCATCCAGCACATCCGCATCATGGGTGTACTGCAGCGCATTGCGGTGGCCTATGTGATCGGCGCACTGATCACGCTGCGCGGGACGTGGAAGCAGCATGCACTGACACTCGTCGGTATCCTGCTTGGGTATTGGGCACTGATGACGCTCGTGACGGTACCGGATCGTGGCGTGCCGGGCTGGCAACTGCTCGATCAACCCGATGCGGTCCTGAGCGCGTGGTTCGATCGGCTCGTGCTGGGCACGAACCATCTCTGGATTTCGGCGAAGACGTGGGATCCGGAAGGTCTCCTGAGCACGCTTCCTGCCGTCGGCACGATGATGCTCGGCCAGTTCGCCGGGCGCTGGATCGGACATCCGAAACCGATCGCCGAGCGTCTGAACGGCATGTTCGGGGCAGGAGCAGTGCTGATGGTGGTCGGGTTGATGTGGCATTGGGTGTTTCCCATCAACAAGACGCTCTGGACGAGCAGTTATGTGGTGTTCACCGGCGGCATGGCGCTGATGACATTGGCCACGTGCATGTGGATCATCGATGTGCACGGCTGGAAACGGTGGACGACGTTCTTCGTCATCTATGGTACCAACCCGATGATCGCGTTTCTCGGATCAGGGCTGATGGCGCGTATCACGGTCACCCTGTGGAAGATTCCCACCACTGACGGTCCGGAATCGGCGTCCTGGTTGTTCTATCAGGCGACATTTGCGCCGTTGCTCGAACCACGGGTGGCGTCGCTGGCCTACGCGGTGACGTTTGTGCTGTTGTGGTTCGTGATTCTCTGGGCGCTCTGGCGCAAGCAGATTTTCCTCAAGGTCTAGTGCCATTCACAGCCCACTGATCCAGTGACAGAGACAAGCGACGCTGCTTGTAGCACCCGATTCGCCGCGGCATTCCGCACGCTGGCGCTGCTGATCATGGCGTGCGGAATCGCTGTTTCCGTCGGCGCGCAGAAGCCGCCGCGCAAGAAGGCCACGGCGCGCCGCACGGTGAACGCCGCCGCGCACAGCGGCACGGCCGCGGCACGCAATCGGCTCACGCGCACCAGACCGCGCACGCGACTGTCGCGACCGTCACCATCACTCGCACCACTCGTTCCCGGCACCGCCTTCGGACTCGACGGCCTGCGCGCGGATCTCGGCACACTCGCCGGCACGTCGATCCGGAACGGCTCGTGGGGCATGATGGTGGTGTCGCTGTCACATGGCGACACACTCTTCTCGATCAATGCCGATGTGCCGCACCTGCCGGCGTCCACGCAGAAAGTGCTCACGTCGGTCCTCGCCCTCAACACGCTCGGGGCCCAGTACCGCTATCACACCGACGTGTTGCACACCGGCACGATGCAGAACGGCACAATCGATGGAGACCTGATCCTGCGCGGCGATGGCGATCCGTCGATGTCTGCACGCTTCATCGGTGGCAAGCCCGACGCGGCGATGGATTCGCTCGCCGCGCGCGTCGTGAAGGCCGGCGTGCGAGTCGTGACTGGCCGCGTGATTGGCGATGCCTCGGCGTTCGAAGCACGCAGCATTCCGGAAGGGTGGCATCCACGCATCCTGCAGGACGCCTATGCCGGTCGTGTGTCCGGGTTGTCGCTCAACGAGAATCTGGTGTGGGTCACGATCCGTCCCGGCACGCGTGGTGGCGCCGCCGACGTCGTGCTCGAGCCGGCCACTGCGGCCATTCCGCTGCACTCGACGGTGAAGACCGTGGCAGGCCGCAGTGCGCGACTGAAGATGGCGCGGAACAGCAGCGGCATCTCCGTCACCGGCACCATCGGCACCGACGTCTTTCAGCGGTCGTATTCGTACATCGTCGAAGATCCGGCGTCGTTCACCACCGGTGCATTCCTCGCCGCACTGCAGCGCAACGGTGTGAAGGTGGGCAACGGCTTCGCACTGGCGAAGGCGCCGGCTGACGCCGCGGCGGTCACGTCATGGGAGTCGGCGCCGCTCGAGACACTGCTGACGGTCATGAATCGCGAATCGGTGAATGTGATCGCAGAACATGTGTTCCGCGCCGCCGCACGCGGTGCGGATCGCCACACCACCGGCAGTGCCATTCTCGCGGATACCGTGCTTCGGTCACTGCTGCAGCGCAGCGCCGGCGTGCGGCCTGATGCCGTGACGGCCACTGATGGCAGTGGCTTGTCGCAGCTCGACAAGGTGTCGCCGCGCGCGATGGTGCAGCTGCTCGGATGGGCCGACAAGTCGTCGTGGGGGCCGCTGCTGCACGCTTCGTTGCCACTGGCGGGGGAGAGTGGCACGCTGCGCCATCGCATGAAGTTCACCACCGCGCAGACCAACCTCCACGCCAAGACCGGCACCACCAATGATGTCGTGGCACTCGCCGGCTACGTCACCGCCCGCAACGGCGAACTCCTCGCCTTCGCGATGCTCTATAACGGCCGCGATCGCTGGCGCGCACGCGAAGCCATCGACGCCATCGGCATCACCCTCGCCAACTGGTCGCGCTGACGTCGCGCGCTTCGTGTTGCTGAATGCATGTAACGCAACGTCGCAACGGCGCAACGAAACTGCTTCAACGCAGAGCCGCAAAGTTCAGCAACCGCTCTGACGCAAAGCCGCGAAGACGCCAAGCGTCCTGCGTACGAATCGACATCCGACACCGAAGCGACCATCGAAAGATGCTGTTGGAACTGCCCTCGCAAGCGCAGGTCCAACAGCCGTAACTCGTTCTGCGCGGCGCGAGCGGATGCCAATAGCGCGCTCGGAGCGCTTGGCGTCTTTCCGGCTTGGCGTCAAAGCTGTTCGGATCTCTGCGACTCTGCGTTGCAGCAGTGCCGCTGCGCCGTTGCGTCAATGCAGTCGCACCTGGCGATTTGAGCGAACGAGATCAGCTGATCCGGATGTCGATCCCGCGTGAGGCGAGTTCGGCGATGTAGCGATCGCCGGGAAAGACTTCATCCGGTGTGTAGACGCCCGAGGCCAGTGCGCCGCTCGTCATCAGCTGGCCCGTGATCGACAGGGTGTATCCCGTCACACGCATCATCGCCGTGATGCCATCCGTGGCATCGTAGTAGTCGAGCAGATCATACTGCCGAGTGATCGGCGCACCGGCCTTCGTACCGCTGACGAGTACGCGCAGTGCGACCACGTCTTCGCTGCCCGGACGGCGCAGCTTCGGACCGACCTGCGCGATGAACAGATCGCGCGGCACCACCTGCACGCCCTTCACATCGATGGGCGTCGAGTCGTAGAGACCGAGGTCACGCATCGCGGCCATGATCTGCGCGTGGCCCGGGTAACGCAGCGTCTTGTATTCCATCGTCGGAATCTTCCCTTCATAGCGCCACGCCATCGTCGACAATCCGCCGGCCGTGTGAAACGCTTCGAGTGTCCCGATCGGCTCGGCGAACTGCACCGGCTCCGTTTCCGACAGCGCCTTCACCTGGACCCGCTGTCCGTCGCGAATCACCCACGACAGCGTCGAGTAGTAATCCAGCACGCCCTCGATCGAGTACACGATCTGATAGTTCAGTGGCGGCTCGGGATGCTGCGGCAGGCCACCCACGAACAGCTTCACGCTGTCCACCGTGTCGAGCGAGCGAATGCCGTGCTCGGCCAGCACGTTGATCATGCCGGGCGCGAGGCCGGTGTCCGGCACAACCGTCACGCCCTTGAGCTTCGCGGCCGAGTCGAGCTCCTTCTGCTTGAAGACGATCTCGGTGTTGCCGCCCAGATCGGCGAAGTGCACGCCAGCCTGCACCGCGAGCGCTGCCAGTTCACCGTTGAAATAGTACGGGATCGCGCTCAGCACCGCGTCGACCTTGCTCATCTCCAACTGCATCATTTCGCGGTCGCGCACGTCGATTGAAACCGGTACAAGGCGCGGATCACCCGTCGGCAGAAACGCCGGCAGCGATGAGACATCCAGATCGGCCAGACGGACTTCCGTGACACCGGGACTGCGCAGGAGATCGAACGCACAGGCGGAACCCTGCGCGCCGCGGCCAAGGACGAGAAAACGCATATCAGAAGGGCAGTGAGCCGCACGCGCACCGGACTGGTGCCGCGACGCAGGCGTGAATTCGGAGGCAGGGTAGAATCCCGCGGGAGTCCGGGGAATTTACTGGAGCGCTCAGCGATACGCGTTCTGAGATATCACTTCATCCGGGATCCGCGAGTGCGATCAAGGGGTCAGAGCACTTGATCCCGATCAAGTGCTCTG
>JANLPZ010000055.1:0-19044 GCA_031367535.1 Gemmatimonadaceae bacterium | reverse complement strand
GGATCACTCGGCCTGATGACCAGTGTGCTGATGACGCCCGACGGCAAGACGATGGAAGCCGAAGCCGCGCACGGCACCGTCACACGTCACTACCGCGAACACCAGAAGGGCAACAAGACCAGCACCAATCCGATCGCATCGATCTTCGCCTGGACACGCGGCCTCGCGCATCGCGGCAAGCTCGATGGCACGCCGGCCCTGATCGACTTCGCCAACGCACTCGAAGCGGTCTGCATCGAAGCGGTGGAGTCGGGTGAGATGACCAAGGACCTCGCGATCCTCATCAGCAAAAATTCCCCGTACCTCTCCACCGAAGACTTCCTCGACGCCATCGACCGCCGGCTCCAGGCGAAGATGGCTTAGGGCTTGTTGCACATCGTGTTCTACGCAACGGCGCAACGACTGAACGGCTTTGACGCCATGCCGCCATCGTACCGCGACTGAACTACTCTGACGCAAAGACGCCAAGGCGCAACGCGTTCAGTCGCTGGGCGATGAACCATTCCGTTTGTGAGCATGTTTTTTTGTGAACTGCTCGAGCAGTTGCTGTTCCAAAAATTCATCAAAAGTTTTGCGCATCATCAACGGTCGCAGCGCGCATTGATCGCTTCGCGCCTTTGCGTCAAGGCAGTTTAGCAGTTCAGTCGTTGCGCCGTTGCGCCGGTGCGTTGGAGCAGTTGAGGGTCAAGCGCGATAGATCGCGATCGACGTGTCTTCGATGGTGTGGCGGTAGTCGGGAGCGGGATGGTCCTGTCCGACGGCGAATTCAACCGCGAGCACCTTCGCGAACTTCGTCTTCTGCCACGCCGCAATCACGCGGTCGAGCATGCGCGAGTTGTACGGCGGATCGGCGAAGGCGACGTCCCATCGCTGTTCCGTCAGCATCTCTGCGAACTGCACCGCGTCCTTCTTGTACACCCGGCACTTCGCCGCCACACGCAGCAGGCCGATGTTGGCGCGCAATGCGTGCAGGCTGCTCGGGCGCGTCTCGACGAAGTCACACTGCTTCGCACCACGCGAGATGGCCTCGAGCCCCAGCGCGCCAGTGCCGGCGAACAGATCGAGCACGCGCGCACCGTCCAGATCCGGCTTCAGCTGATCGAGCAGCGTCGCACGCACTTTCTCGGCGGTCGGACGCACGCGAAAGTCGCTCGGCGACGTCAGGTCGCGATCCTTGTACTTGCCGCCTACGATCCTCATGCGCGGTCCGTCTGATAGTCGATCATACCGGAAGCTAGCCAAGGCGGGTATTCTGAGCGCGTGAAGCTCATCTCCGTTCTCGCGCTCGCGCTGTTGTCGACGTTCAGTGGCTGTGTCGGCAGCGCGCCCGCCACACCCGCGCCGGTCCCGACGCCGGTCGCCACCAACACGCCGCTGCCACCCGCCAGCGCACCGGTCATCGCGAAGCCGACGCAACCGCCGGCCGAGCTGGCCGTGATTCCGGTGCAGGTCACCTATGTGCTGCGCGCACTGACGCCGGTGCTCGACTCACTCTTCCCGGAGCGCGATTCACTCGCCGAGTCGACCTGCAGGAGTGTCGCGCGGCTGGTCTGCCATCAGTACGTGTACCAGCGCGATCCACTCGTCGTCACGGCTGCCGGTGCACGTTTCAGCATCACGACCACGATGCGGTATCGGGCGCGCGTTGGTGTGCCGGGAGCCGGAGTGGCGAGCTGCGGCTTCGGCGCCGAGACGCCGCGACGCGCGACGCTGTCACTCGCGACTGATCTGTATTGGCGTCGCGACTGGAAGATCGGGTCGCGCGAAACGGCACTCGCGGCCGCGCTGCTCGATCCGTGTCGGGTGACGGCACTCAACGTCGACGCAACGCGCCCACTGCAGGCGATGATCGACGGACAGCTGAAGGACTTCTCAGCGCAAGTCGATACCGCGCTGCCGAACGCTGCTGACCTGCGTCCACTCGCTGATTCGATCTGGAGGAGTTTTCTCGAGCCAACAGCGCTCGATACGCTCAACACGCTCTGGCTGGTACTCGATCCGGAAGCAATTCGTGTCGTGCCGCTCAACGGCGTGGGGCCGAGCTTCAGGACCGCGATCGTCGTCTACGCGCGCCCGCGTGTGATCGCCGGTGCGAAACCGCCGACGATTTCACGACCATTGCCCGTGCTCAGTCTCGGGACGAGTCCCGGTGGATTCGTGGTTCCGGTATCGGTCGAATTGCCGTTCGCGGAAGTGAATCGTCGCGCCACGGAGTTGCTCGTCGCGGAAACGGCGAACACCAGCGAGCGGGTCGACAGTGTGCACGTGCAGGCCAACGGCGACAGCGTGCGCATTGTGCTCGACGTGAGTGGTTCGCTGCGCGGCAAGCTGACGCTGATGTCCAGGCTGCGCTGGGATCCGGCGGCACGCGAGCTGCGACTCGATGATCTTGACTGGAATCTCGAGTCGCGCGGTGCAATGTCGCGCATGAAGGCCACGCTGGCAGCCCCACTCATCGGTCGGGCGATCCGCAAGGCGACGATGGGCGGTCGTGTGCCGATCGGCGCGCAACTCGACTCGGTGCGTACGCAGATGTTGCAGCTGCTCAATCGCACCGTCTCACCCGGCGTGGTGATCGGCGGCAGCATTACCAGCTTTCAGGTCGAGAGTGTCAGCACCAGCGAGAGTGCGTTCGTGGTCCGCGCGCGGCTGCTCGGTCAGGCCAACGTCTGGATTCAGTAATCCAAATCAGCCGCGCGGATCAGCCACGTTTTTCCAGTCGGGCCGAGAGCCCATCCTTCGGCCGCAGTGTGATGATCGGCTCGAGTTCGGGGTCGGGGCCATCGACGCGAACCCGCCAGCGCCGCGCGAGCGTCGCAAGCACCAGCATCGCCTCCATCCACGCGAACTGTTCACCGACGCAGATGCGTGTGCCGGCACCGAACGGGAAGTAGGCCATCTTCGGGCGCGCCGCAGTCGCCGCCGCGTCGAGCCAGCGCTCCGGCAGAAACCGCTCCGGCTCCGTCCACCAGCGCGGATCGCGATGCACGATGAATTGCGGTGCGAGAAACAGCGTGCGCGCCGGAAAGTCAAAACCGCCGACTGAATACGGCTCTGTCGATCGACGACCGACGATGTACGCCGGCGGATATAATCGCATCGACTCGGCCACAATCGCACGCGTCATCGGCAACTGCGGCAGATCGTCCATCGTCGGCAGGCGATCGCCGAGTACGCGATCCACTTCGTCGTGCAGCGCACGTTCGGCGTCCGGTGATCGCGCCAGCAACAGCCACGTCCAGCTCAGCGCATTGGCCGTCGTTTCGTGGCCGGCAATGAACAGCGTGATCGCCTCGTCGCGCAGCTGCTGATCCGACATGCCGGTGTCGTCGCCTTCCGTGTCGGTGGCGTGCAGGAGCATCGACAACAGGTCGCCTGTGTCTTCTCCGCTCTTCCGGCGTTCGGCGATGATGCGATCGATCGTCGCGTCGACGCGCTTCTTGCCGGCGGTTAACCGTCGCTTCTTCGGACTCGGAATCAGGTCGAGCAGTGGTGTCAGCGGACCATAGCCGATCGTGAACGCTTCGAAGACATCGTCCAGCGCACTGCCGATCTCCGTGCTTTCGGCGCCGACGTCAGCACCGAACAGTGTCGCCGCGACGATGTCGAGTGTGATCATCATCATGGCGCGGTTCGCATCGAGGCTCATGCCGTCGCGCCACTCGGTCTGTCGCTTCATCGCGGCGCCGGTCATCGTACCAGCGTAGGCGGCGATGCGCGCGCGATGGAACGCCGGTTGCACGAGGCGACGCTGCTTCAGATGGTGTTCACCTTCGGACGTCAGCAGCCCTTCACCGATCAGCACTTTGGCGCGCTCCAGCGCCTGCCCTTTGCGGAACAGCTTCTGGTGCGTGACCAGCACATCACGAATGTCCTCCGGATTCGTGAGGAGCACGATGCGCTGCTTGCCGAGCTGGATCTCGGACACGTCACCGTAGGTGGTGGCCATGTTGCGGAGCAGCTCGATGCGCTCACGCGACATGCGCAGAATCATGTCGCCTGGGAAGCGACTCTTCGGACCAGGGGGGGCTGCGACGGCCAGTTCGGGCATCTCGAGTCTCGGCGAAGCGGATCTCTGTACCATACTGGGTGACGCCGATTCTGCGCGATTGTTATCCTGCGGTTTCGCCCGCGGTCCTATCGCGGTGCACCACACGGCCGAATGTGTCGGTCGCGTCTGATCCTCGTGACTTCTCCGATGCCGGCACCGATTCCGACGCTCCTTGGGCTGCCCTACGACGCCAGTTCCTCGTACCTGCGCGGGGCGGCCGGTGCACCGCGCCTGATTCGCGAGGCGCTGCACTCGCCATCGGCGAACATGTGGACGGAAGATCTGCTCGATCTGGCCGCGCCGGGAATGATGGCCGATTCCGGCGATCTGGACTTGCCGCCGGACGTCAGTGCGCGCGCGCTGATCGAGTCGGGCGCCGACGCCGTGCTGCGCACTGGCGCACGCGTGATCGCGCTTGGTGGCGACCATTCCGTCACCTGGCCGCTCCTGCGCGCCACCAACCGGCACGTGACACAACCGACGATTCTCCACATCGACGCACACTCGGATCTGTACGACGTGTTCGAGGGTGATCCGTACTCGCACGCCTGCCCGTTTGCGCGGATCATGGAGGAAGGACTGGCGAGTCGCCTGGTGCAGGTGGGCATTCGCACGATGTCCGGAGCGCAGCGCGCGCAGGCCGATCGCTTCGGTGTCGAAGTCATCGACATGCGCGCGTGGAGCGCGGGCGTGCGGCCCGTCCTGCACGGACCCGTCTACATCTCGGTCGATCTCGATGGCCTCGATCCGGCCTTCGCGCCCGGCGTCAGTCACTGGGAGCCGGGTGGGCTGAGCGTGCGCGACGTACTGGACCTGATACAGGGTCTTGGCGCGCCGCTGATCGGTGCCGACGTCGTCGAATTCAATCCGCAGCGCGATGAATCCGGACGGACGGCGATGGTGGCGGCGAAGATCGTCAAGGAGATCGTCAGCGCGATGCACGCACCCGGCGCCTTAGTGAGATGATGTGCGTGACGGCGACGTCTCTTGTCCGGGCTGTTGTGCTTCGCGGTCACGGCCACCGTCGGACCATTCTCCTCGCCGGCGTTCGCTGGCTCACGACCATTCCTTCTGGAGCTGCGACCATGCGCGCGCTGCCACTCCGCCGGGCTCTGGCCCCGCTGACTCTCGTGTTTCTGGCGTCGATCGGCGTCTCGTCGCTTGCCGACGCGCAGCTGGGCGCCCTCCGACGGGCGGCCGAACGCCGCGTCGAGAAGAAGGCCGACGATCGCATCGGCGCCGCCACGCTGATCGAGCCGACCTTCGACAACACCACGCTCGAGATCACCGCCGAACGCCTCGACAAGTATCAGGCCGCGATGGAAGCGCGGAAGGCGCAGCAGGCACAGAATCGCGCCGCGTATGAAGCACTCGACAAACGCGCCACCGCCACGCGCGACTCGGCACGCATCTTCGACAATCAGCGGGAGCGCGAGGCGTACGAATCGGCTGTCACCCGCTACGACGAGTGCCGCTCCAACCTGCGGACCGCGATGGAAGCCGAGCAGGAGAAGAAGGCGCAGGAAATCATCGCACGAATGCAGTCCAATCCGATGGGCGCGCAGAACGATCCGCAGATGAAGCGGATCATGGCCATCATGCAGGAACTGACCGCCGCGCAGCAGAAGGGCGATGCGGCGGCGACACAGGCCGCGATGACGAAATACCAGGCAATGATGGGCGGCGCCACCGACAGCGTCAGTCTCGATCGTGCCGCCGCCACCAAATGCAACGGGCGTCCGTCGCGGCCCGCCAGCATGCTGCGGTATGCACAGCTCAACACACGCGCTGACTCGCTGGCGAGAGTTGGTCAGGAGTTGCTCGGCGCCAATACCGGCGTGAAGGGTGCGGCGGTCGGCATGACGGATATTCAGGCCCGCATGTTCTGGGAGCGCATCGCATCGTGGCTGGTCGGCATGCGCGATGATGCACCGATCACGAAGACGTTCTCGAAGGCGGAGTACGATCTGCTCGTCGCGCGACGCGGTGTGCTGCGCAAGGCGTGGTACGGCAGCGAGTGATGCACCGGCAAGCACTGGCGGCGCTCTTCGCCGCCGGTGTGTGCGTCACGACTCCAGGCGGCGCCCAGAAGGCGCCGCTTGCTGTTCCGGCGCGCGATGGATGGCGCGGGTTGTGGCGACCCGATTCCGCGGCGCCGACAACCTGGACGGCGGCCGACGCAGCGCTGCTCGCGTCGCTGCAGTGGAAACCGGCGAAAGCAGGAATGGTGTTCGCCGAGATTCCGCTCCGAGGTGACGGTGAGGCGTGGCGGACGCGCGCGATCATCGTCCGCATCGATCCGTCACGCGTGCGCTTCGAGCTCGACACCGCGTTTCGTCATCGACGTGACCGCAATGGCAGCGTGATGCGCGGCGCCACATGGCGCATCGAGGACGCGCCGGCGGCGGCATTGCTCGCCGTCAATTCCGGACAGTTTCAGACCACGATACTCGGCACCATGCCGTGGGGATGGGCCGTCTCCCGCGGGCGCGAATGGCAGCCGCCAGGCGTCGGGCCGCTGTCCTCTGGCGTCGTGTTCGATTCCGCGGGTGGCGTGCGACTCCTCTCGCCTGCGGCGCTCGCCGCCACTGATCGCACGCACGGCGTGCAGTGGGCGTTTCAGAGTTTCCCGACGCTGCTCGATGGCAACGGCAGTGTCCCGAACGCATTGCGCGACGCGACCAGCGGCGTGGACCTCACACATCGCGATGCGCGCCTCGCGATCGGCACACTCCGTGACGGCACCGTGTTGCTGGTGATGACGCGCTTCGATGTGTTCGGGCCAACGCTCGGCGCGGTGCCGTTCGGCCTCACCACTCCGGAGATGGCCGCGTTGATGGGCGCACTCGGTTGCGAGCGTGCCGTGATGCTCGATGGTGGAATCAGCGCCCAGATGCAGCTGCGCGACAGTGTCGGTGCGCTCCAGCGCTGGGTCGGATGGCGGCGGGTGCCGATGGGATTGCTCGTGCTGCCCCGTTGACGTCAAGATTTCTGAGGTGGCACAACGAACGACATCGCCACATCGGCCTCACACACAGGGCCTGATGTGGCGATGTCAGCGCGCGAACATGTCGCACGTTCAGGCCGCAGCCTTACGCCGAGGTGAGCGCCGTTCTGGTGGCCGGCTTCGACTTCGGCGCGTGCACATGCAGCACACCGTCGTTGAATTCGGCCGAGATGCGCTCGAAGCTGATCGGCGTCGGCAGGCGGAAGCGTCGATACACTTCGCTCTCGCGCGTTTCGATCGTGGCGACATCGGCGTCGGGCGTACTGTCGATGGTGGTCATCATCGCATGCACGACGACTTCCGTATCGGTCGCCATGATCTCGACGTCCGCTGCACTGAACCCCGGCAGTGACACGTCGACATCGTATGCGCCGTCAGCCTCGAAGACATCCGCCGAGGAGAGCCCAAGAATTTCACGCTCCGCCGCGAGCCAGTTTTCGAGTTCGGTGTTCTCACCATCGCCACGCTCGAGAAAGAGCTCATAGGCTCTTTGTCGGATCGCTTCGAATTCGCGGTCGCGGGCGGGCGCAGATGACAGTGTGTTTTCGGTGTCGCTCTGGCGCGTGATTTTCACGTCGGGCATGACGCTACTCCTTGGTCGAAATCTCCGATTGGCAGGCGGGGCGATTGCGTGTTGTGCGTTCCGGTGGATTGCTCCACAGTTCACTCAGCTGCGTCGCCGGTGGACCAGCACAGTGCGGTTGGGTTGGCCCACGCGCAATGGGCGATTACCCGACGCCGCCGGTGCTTGCTTGCATGCGCGATAATGGCTGAGGTTGTTCACGCAACTTACGCAAGTCGTGTTACGCTGACGCCAATTCCTTCAGCGCGCTGACGAGCACGTCGAGTTCCGTTGGCGTGGTATAGAGATGCGGCGTGATGCGTGCGCCACGCACGTTTTCGCGGTCGATCGCCACGGTCCAGATGCGGTACTTGTCGAGCAACGTCTTCGCCAGATCGCCTGGCTTGATCGTGCTCACACCCACGTTCGCGATTCCGGCCGCGCGCTGCGGATCGGTCGGCGTGTTGACCACGATGTTCGTCACACCGCGCACCTTCGTCGTCCAGTACTGCTGGAGGTAGCGCATGCGCGCTTCCTTGCGCGCGGAACCGATGCTGTCGTGGAAGCTGATCGCGTGATGAATCGCGAGGTCGGTGTGTACCGGATGGGTGCCGGTGTGATTCAGCTTGCGGATATCCGTGTCCGCGAAGCCCATATCACCGAACAGCGGCCACAGGCCGGCGATCCGATCCTGCTTCACATACAGCATGCCCGCACCAAGTGGCACGCCGAGCCATTTGTGCAGACTCGCTGCGTAGTAGTCGGCACCGAGATCCGGAATCCGGAAATCGAGATGCGCGAACGCGTGCGCGCCATCCACCGCCACGGCGACGCCTTTCGCATGCGCCATGTCCGCGATCTTGCGCACCGGCAGAATCTGGCCCGAGATGTTCACCAGATGGCTCACCAGCAGCAGCCGGGTCTTCGGAGTGATCGCGTGGGCATACAACTGCACGAGTTCATCGTCCGAGCGCGGATCGTTCGGCAGTGACACGAGCCGGTTGACCATGCCGTATCGCCTCGCCTGCAGTGCGAACTGATCCAGCATGGCGCCGTAATCCTGCACCGCCATCACCGCTTCGTCGCCCGGCTTCCAGTCGTAGCCCGCGATCACCGTGTCGAGTGACTCGGTGGTATTGCGCGTGATGATCAGCTCCTCTGGCGCACATCCGGCCAGTGTGGCGAGCTGCGTGCGCGCCGCGAGTTTGTCGGCCGCCTGCACCGTGCGCATGTAATACGACCCCTGATAATTCACCTCGCGCACGTTGGCGATGAACGCCTCCAGCACGTCGGTGGACTGAATCGAGTAGAAGCCGTGCTCGAGGTTGATGTAGTCGGGCTTCAGTCGATATTTCGCCCGCAAGGCCGCCCAGAACGTCTCATCCTCGGCCAGCGCCGCGGGAGACATCGGTTCATACTGCCCCCACAGCCGCCGTCCGAGCATTGCGGCGACCGTCGTGGCGCCGAGGGTGCGGAGAAAGTCGCGCTTGTCCATGTGCTGTGGCGGGTGCGGGAAGAGGATGTTGTCATTGTAGCCCCGCGCATGCGGCCGCGA
Source organism: Gemmatimonadaceae bacterium (assembly GCA_031367535.1). Taxonomy (GTDB): domain Bacteria; phylum Gemmatimonadota; class Gemmatimonadetes; order Gemmatimonadales; family Gemmatimonadaceae; genus JACMLX01. The sequence goes on along the minus strand of JANLPZ010000055.1, from coordinate 9,869 downwards.
AACGACGGCCGAACCGGGAAGCCGCAGGGGCTGTGGCGAAGAGCGGCATGGCCCGTCATACTCACTCTGTCCGCCGGTACCCGGGTCGCCCGGCCGCTGCTCCGGTCTTCCGCTTCTTTTCTGCCCGTCATGCTCAAGTATCGCACGAAATCACTGGTCCGCATGGTGCTGCTCGGCAGCGTCGTGAGCTGTGGCAGTGGCGGCGGCAAGGCGCCGACGACACCGGTAGTCGTGGATTCCGTCGGCAAGGACATTTTTGCGCGCGCGGCAGAAGTCCTGACGTGGTCACAGTCGAAAAAACTGGCGTCGTTCCCGGTGATGGACGCGCTCTTCCCCGCACAAATCGCGCGCCGTGGCACTAGCCTGCGTGAATTGCCGGTTGGCCTCCCGCTGACGACGCTCACACCGACGCAAGCCGCGCAGCAGGCGCTTACGGACTTCATCGCATCGCAGCAGATCGCCGGAGTGCTGATTCTCCAGAATGGCGTCGTGCGGATGGAACGCTACGCGCTTGGCCAGACCGCCAACGCGCGCTGGACGTCGTGGTCCGTGGCCAAGAGTGTGACGCAACTGCTCGTTGGCGCGGCGATCAAGGACGGATACATCAGTTCCATCGACGCACAGGTCACCGCCTACATCCCGCAGCTGCGTGGCACCGCCTACGACGGCGTGACCGTGCGCCAGATGCTCACCATGACATCGGGCGTGGCGTGGAATGAGAACTATACCGATCCCAATTCGGATATCGTACGATTCACGCACTACATCCCTGTGCAGGGGCTGGACGCCAACGTCGGCTTCGCGAGCACGATGCGTCGCGAAGCAACGCCCGGGACGAAGTGGTTGTACAAGACGCCTGAATCGAACCTGCTTGGCTCGCTCGTGATCGCGGCCACCAACCGACCGCTCGCGACCTATCTCTCCGAGAAGGTCTGGGCAGCCTACGGAATGGAGCGCGACGCCACGTGGCTCACTGATCACATCGGTCACGAACAGGGCGGTGCGGGGCTGCAGGCGACGCTGCGTGACTTCGGACGCTTCGGCCAGCTCATGCTCGAGAATGGCGTCGTGAACGGCCAGTCGATCGTGCCTGCCGGCTGGATCGACGCCGCCACACATACGCGCTTCGGTATCGGTGTGCCTGGCAGTGGGTACGGCTATCAGTTCTGGACCTACGACGATGCCACATATGAAGCGCGCGGGCTGTTCGGGCAGCTCATCCACATCGATCCGGCGCGCAAACTCGTCATCGTCATCATCGGCGCCTGGACGGAGCCGGATGCCGCCTCGTCCCACGATCTCCAGCGACAGTTTGTCGCCGCGGTCACGACGGCGATCAACGCCGAGCGGTAGCGACGCGCGCTGCCTCGCCGCGTTACACAGGCGGCGATCTCCTCGATATTCTGAACAGACCCGCTCGTTGCCGTCGTGCTCGCTGCGATATTGCGGACTGAGCCAACTCAGATGACCCTGTTTCACTCCGCTTTGACTGTCTTCGTCGTGTCGTCGCTGCTCGTCTCGTGCGCATCAGCGCGAGCGGGCAAACGCGTGTCGGTTGGTCCGGCGTGACTGAACCCGCTCGCACGACCGATCGGCGCGATCTGTTGCGCGAATCACTCGCCGCGATTGATCGACTGCAGTCGCGCCTCGACGCGTCGGAAGGGGCGCGGCGTGAGCCGATCGCGATCGTCGGCCTCGGCTGCCGGTTTCCCGGCGCAGGAAATCCGCAGGAGTTCTGGGAATTGCTGCGCGATGGGCGCGATGCGGTGCGCGACGTGCCGGCCGATCGCTGGGATGCCGATGCATACTATGACGCCAACCCGGACGCGCCCGGCAAGAGTACGACGCGTCGTGGCGGATTTCTCGATCGCGTCGACCTGTTCGATGCACGCTTCTTCGGCATTTCGCCACGCGAAGCCGCGACGCTCGATCCGCAACAGCGCCTGCTGCTCGAAGTGGCGTGGGAAACGCTCGAGGATGCGAACATCGCCCCCGATCGACTCGGCGGATCGGCCACCGGCGTCTTCATCGGCATCACGACGTCCGACTACGCACGGCAGCTCGATCTCGGCTCGGCCAACGGGTCCGACGTGTACGCCGCAACAGGCAATGCACTGAATGCGGCCGCCGGTCGCATTTCGTTCGTGCTCGGCTTGCAGGGACCCTGTCTCGCCATCGACACCGCGTGTTCATCATCGCTGGTCGCGGTGCACGAGGCGTGTCAGGCATTGCGGGCGGGTGAGTGTGATCTGGCGCTGGCGGGTGGCGTGAATGTGATGCTCTCTCCCGTGCCGTCGATCTTGTTCTCGAAGTGGGGGATGCTCGCCACGGACGGCAAGTGCAAGACGTTCGATACCGATGCCGACGGGTTCGTGCGTGGTGAGGGCTGTGGCATGGTCGCGTTGCGCAGGCTGTCCGATGCCGAAGCCGATGGCGACAGCATTCTCGCCGTGATTCGCGGTTCAGCCGTCAATTCCGACGGGCGCAGCAGCGGACTCACGGTGCCGAATGGCCCGGCGCAACAGCAGGTGATCCGCCGCGCGCTCGAGATGGCGCGTATCGCGCCGGAAGCTGTGGACTACGTCGAAGCACACGGAACAGGCACGCCACTCGGTGATCCGATCGAAGTCGAGGCGCTGGATGCAGTGCTCGGCGACAATCGGCCGGTCGATCGTCCACTGCTGCTTGGTGCGGTGAAAGCGACGATCGGTCACACTGAATCCGCCTCCGGTGTGGCTGGTCTGATCAAGGTGGTACTCGCACTCCGCCAGGGTCTGTTGCCGAAGCAGCTGCACTTCACGTCACCCAACCCGCGCATTCACTGGGGCGACGGTCGGTTACGTGTCGTCGCCGAGGCGACCGCGTGGACCCGTGGTGAGCGTACGCGAATCGCGGGCGTGAGCAGCTTCGGTTTCAGCGGGACGAACGCGCATGTCGTCGTCAGCGAGGCGCCGCTCAATACGCCGGCATCACCGGTCGTTGATCGACCGCTGCATCTGATGTTGCTGTCCGCACGAACGCCGGCTGCGCTGCGAGCAATCACCACCGATGTTCGCGATCGCTTGCGTGACGGTGCCGATTCTTTCGCCGACGTGTGCCATTCTCTGGCCGTGGGTCGCGCACGTCTGCCGGAACGACTCGCGCTCGTTGCTGTCGATGCGGCGCAGGCTGCGCAGGAACTCACGCGATATCTCGATGGAGCCACGTCGGCAGTGCGCAGTGGTCACGCTGACGCGGCGCGCGCACCACGTCCGGCGTGGCTGTTCACCGGTCAGGGCGCACAGTGGACCGGCATGGGCCGCGACCTGTACGAGACATTGCCGGTATTCCGTCAGGCTATCGATCAGTGTGCCGCGATTCTGGCACCACGACGCGCGCATGCACTCGTCGACGTCATGTTCGGCGCGGCCAGTGTCCCCGAAGGCCTGCTCGATGAAACGCAGTGGACGCAGCCGGCACTGTTCGCGCTCGAGTATGCGCTCGCCACGACACTGCGCAGCTGGGGCATGCAACCGACTGCCGTCGCGGGGCATTCGGTCGGCGAATATGTCGCGGCCTGTATCGCTGGTGCGCTGCCGCTGGAGTCGGCGCTGACGCTCGTCGCGACGCGTGCCGAAATGATGCAGTCGCTGCCGGCTGGCGGTGCGATGGCGGCACTAGCGATCACAGAGGCCGCAGCGTTCGAGCTCGACGAAGTGCGAAGCGGAGATCTGTCGATCGCGGCGGTGAATGGACCGACGAGTGTGGTGATCTCGGGCCCGGTAGCGGTGATCGACGCCGTTGCCACGCGCTGTGAGCAGAACGGCGTGCGCGTCAATCGTCTGGCGGTGTCGCATGCGTTCCATTCTGCGCTGGTCGAACCCGTACTGGCGCCGCTCGAACGCGCGCTGAGCGGTCTACCGTTCGAGGAACCCGTCATTCCCCTGATGACCAATCTCACCGGCAAGGTCGCGCGCACGGGTGAGTTGTCGACCCCCGCGTACTGGCTGCAGCAATTGCGCGGCACGGTGCGATTCGCCGATGCGCTGCGCGCGCTCGCGTCGACCGGCTGCGACACGTTCATTGAAATCGGCCCGCATCCCGTGCTGCTTGCAATGGCGCGCGACACGGTTGGCGGCGCGACGAAAACATGGCAGCCGTTGCTGCGCCGCAATCGGCCGGCATGGCCGCAGCTGCTCGACGCGCTGGGTGAACTGTTCGTGCGCGGTGGTCACATCGACATGCGCGCCTTCGATGCGTCGTACGCACGTCGGAACGTGTCCGTGGCACGCACGGTGTTCGACCGCGAGCGATACTGGATCGACAGCAGTGCACACGAGGCGCCCAGTCGAAGCGCATCGCCAGTGCTGGCTGGCGCTCCGTTGATCGGCGTGCCGATCGTGTCACCACTTGCCGGTACGCAGTTCGCACGGATGCTCGATCACGTGACGCCGTCGTTTGTCGCCGACCACGTGATCTTCGACACGGTGCTGCTGCCCGGTTCGGCGTTCATCGAAATCGGTCTTGAAGCAGCGCGCGCCGTCGGAGTCACCGGAGCGATCACGATCGACGCGCTCGAACTGTCCGCACCGCTCGCGCTCTCGTCGCCCGTGCATCTGCACGTCCAGGTGGACGCCGAGGCTGACGGCGCGCGTGCCGTGCGTGTGATGAGTGCCGTCGCGAGTGGAGACGCAGCGCTCGAGTGGCGCCAGCACGCGACCATGCGGATTCGCGCGGCGGCAGGTATCTCTGATATCGGTTCGTCGACGGTCGCTTCAGCGCGCGTGCGCTGCACCGAAAGCATCGACACCGACGCCTTCTACGCACGCCTGGCTGCGGCAGGACTCGCCTTCGGTCGGATATTTCGTGGAGTGCGTGAACTGTCTGTCGGCAGCGCCGAAGCGGTGGGCAGGGTGCGACTGCCCGATGATGCGATGCACGTGGGTGATGGATGGCTGCTGCACCCGGCGCTGCTTGACGCGTGTTTCCATGTGATCGGCGCGCGGTTCGCGGCTGAAGCTGCCGACGGTGCATCAGGCGACGCCTATCTGCCGATTGGTGTGACGGAAGTGACGCTGCTGCAGCCGGCCACGCAGGAACTGACCTGTCTCGTGACGCTGCACCCGGCGGTCCTGGCCCAGGAATCGCTGCGGCACGCCGACCTGCGTCTCGAAACCACTGATGGTGTTCTGGTGGCCGTGTTGCGCGGACTGCAGCTGCGCCGCGTCAGCGCTGACGGCGTGCAACGTGCGCTCGGCGGAGGCGGCGTGCGACAGATGGTCGCGCGGCTCACCTGGCAGCCACGCACGAGCGGTGCGGAGGCGGTCCCACATTCTGGACGTGTTGTCGTGGTGCCGGATTCCGGCGATGTGCACCTCTCGCTCGTGCGCACGCTGGCCGAACGCGCGATCCCATGTGCGGTGGTGCCACGCGATGCACTCGTGCGCGACGGATATGCCTCGCTACGAGCCGCGCTCGCACCTGATGACGGTCGGGAAGCCGCGACCTGGGTCATCGATTGTTCGGCGCTCGATGCGACGACGGAGCCGTGGCTCGCCGATGCTCGTGCGCACTACGAACATCTGCTGCATGTCGGACAGGCGATGCTCGACTTTCCGGCCAGCGGACTCGCGATCGTCGCGAGGTCCGCTACCGCCGTCGCATCGACCGACATCCCGAATCTCGCGATGGCGCCGCTCGTCGGCCTGTCGCGGACCATCGCCGCGGAACGTGGCGATGCAGCCGCGCTGCGCCTGCACGTGGCGCCGGATGCGAGCAGTGACAGCATCGCTGCCGCAATCGTCGACGCGCTGTCGTTGGCCACCGCGACGCCCGAGCTCGCGTGTCGTGACGATGTATTCCTCGTCCCACGACTCGAGGTGTTGCCGGATCTGTCGCGCTCCGCGCGTGATCGCCGATCGCTGGTGATCACCGAGCGCGGTGTGCTGGAACATCTCGCGCTGATCACCACGCCGCGACGGGCGCCGGACGCGGGCGAGGTCGAGATTGCAGTACGCGCGGCCGGATTGAACTTCCGTGATGTGTTGAACGCGCTGGGTCTGTATCCCGGTGATGCCGGACCACTTGGCAGTGAATGCAGTGGAGTCGTGACTGCAGTCGGCGCCGCTGTCACCGACATTCGCATCGGTGATGAGGTGCTGGCGTTCGCGACGGATTCCTTCGCGACCTACGCCGTCGCCAAAGCGGCGCTTACTGTGCTGAAGCCATCGATGCTCACCTTCGAAGCGGCGGTCACGCTGCCGAATGCGTTCGTCACGGCGGCGTGGGCCTTGCGCGTGGTCGCAGACGTGCAGCCGGGCCAACGCGTGCTCGTCCACGCCGCGATGGGTGGCGTCGGCCTCGCCGCGATGCGTCTCGCGTTGGCCGCGGGCGCCGACGTGATCGCGACGGCCGGCTCGGCTGAGAAACGCAGTCGCGCGCTGGCGGAAGGTGCAACACATGCCTTCGATTCGCGCTCGGTGTCGTTCGCCGATGACGTGCTGCGCGTCACCGACGGACACGGTGTGGATGTCGTGATCAATTCACTGGCCGGCGATTTCATCGACGCCGGAATGCGTGTCGTTGCATCAGGAGGCTGTTTCGTCGAGCTGGGCAAGAACAACATCTGGAGTCAGGATGACGCGGCGCAGCGAGCGCCCCACGTTCGTTATGTGATCCTTGATCTGGGCGAAGCGATTCAGCGCGATGTGCTGGCCGTGCGCGCGGTGTTCGCGGGGCTCGTTGACGACGTTGCGCGGGGGCGGCTGTCGCCCTTGCCGGTGGAACGTTTCGCGCTCGACGATGCCATGGTCGCGTTCCGCCACATGGCGATGGCACGCCACATGGGCAAGGTGGTCATCGTACCGCCGCCGTCGACCGTGACTGACGGTCTGCATGTGCGGAGTGACGGGACGTACGTCGTGAGCGGTGGGCTTGGTGCACTGGGCCTCGTCGTCGCGGAGTGGCTCGTCGCGCGTGGCGCGCGCGTGCTGGTACTGCTCGGTCGTCGCGCGCCATCGCACGATGCGGAGCGGACCATCGCACGGATGCGCGCGGCCGGTGTCACGGTGATCACGCCGGCGGTCGACGTCGGCGACGCGATCGCGCTGCGTGCGTTGTGGCGCTACAAGCTCGCATCGTTGCCGTCGGTGCGCGGGATCGTGCACGCGGCCGGCGTCACGGCCGACGCATCGCTCGCCAGCCAGGACCTCGCACGCTTTGATCGGGTCACCGCGGCAAAGTTGTCGGGGACGTGGAACCTGCATGAGGTGTCGCTCGATGCGCCGCTCGATTTCTTCGTGATGTTTTCGTCGTCGTCAGCCCTCCTCGGATCGCCGGGCCAGGCGCCATACGCGGCGACGAACGCGTTTCTCGATGCTTTCGCGAGCTGGCGTCGCGCACAGGGACGCGTCGCGACGAGTTACGGATGGGGAGCGTGGGGCGGCGTCGGCATGGCCGCTGCCGCGCCGGACGCTGTGCGCCGTCGCTGGGCGGAGAGTGGCATCGGACAGCTCGATCGCGATGCTGCGCTCGATGCGATGAGTCGCACCGCCGCTGGCACCGACGCGGTGCTCGAAATCGTGGCGCTCGACCGCAGGAAGGCGCTAGCGCGCGCGGACAACGCCGTCCGTTCACTGTTCGGATCTGCGCCACCCGCCGCGACCATCGCATCGAACGCCCCCGCCAGCGGCGCGCTCCTCGCGGAGCTGCAGGCCGCGCATTCCGACGATCGCTACGCCAGACTGCGAACGCATGTGCGTGCACAGGTTCGCGCTGTCCTCGGTCTCGCCGCCAATGCCGCACCGGAGGACAACACCGGCTTGTCGGAACTTGGCATGGACTCGCTTATGGCCGCGGAATTGCGAACACGACTCCAGCAGTCGCTCCTGCACCCGTTGCCGTCGACGCTGGCCTTTGAACACCCGAACGTCGGTGCGCTCACCGCATTCCTGATGTTGGAGCTCGGCCTGCGTGTCGCGCCAGCGTCGGTCGTCGCGTCGGCGCCGACGCGTGCGGCGCCGGTCGATGCGCTGTCCGACGTCAGTGTAGATGATCTCGCGCGCCTGCTGGATCAGGAACTCAACGAGGCAGGATTCTGAATGGCCGATGAGCGTAATTCTCCTGACCGTGGCGCGACGAGCGCCGATGCACTGCGTCGTGCACTGATCGCGGTGCGCGAACTGCGCGCGCGGCTGGCACAGGCGGAGCACGCGGCGCACGAGCCGATCGCGATCGTCGGAATGGGGTGCCGCTTTCCAGGTGGCGCGTCGTCACCGACGCGGTATTGGGATCTGTTGCGTGACGCGCGTGAGGTGCTTCAGGAAATCCCGGCCGATCGATGGGACATCGAGCAGTACTACGATCCGAATCCGGATGTGCCGGGGCGCATGTATGTGCGCACCGGCGGGTTCATCGACGAGCCGGTGCAGGATTTCGACGCCCGGTTCTTCGGCATTTCGGCGCGCGAAGCGGAGAGTCTCGATCCACAGCAGCGGCTCTTGCTCGAGACGAGCTGGGAAGCGCTTGAACATGCCGGCATCGCACCGTCCAGTCTCGCGGGGACCAATGCTGGCGTGTTCGTCGGACTTGGCACGGTGGATCAGCTCAGTCTCAACGTGATGAACGGCCAGTCACGCGTGATCGATCCGTACTCGGGCACTGGCTCCGGCTACTGTGTCGCGTCAGGCAGACTGTCGTTCTTCCTGGGTATTCACGGCCCGAATGTCGCCATCGACACGGCGTGTTCGTCCTCGCTCGTGACGGTGCTTCTCGCCGTGCAGGCGCTGCGCAATCGGAGCTGCTCGCTGGCACTCGCGGGCGGTGTGAACGTGATGCTCGCGCCGCACTCCACGACGTATATGTGCAATCTGCGGGCGCTGTCGACGCGAGGGCATTGTGCGTCATTCGACAGCAGCGCGGATGGCTACGTACGTGGTGAAGGCTGCGGGATGCTGGCGCTCAAGCGACTTGACGACGCCGAACGCGACGGCGATCTGGTGCATGCCGTGATTCGCGGCGGTGCCTACAACCATGATGGTCGGAGCGCCGGGCTCACCGTACCGAATGGCGCCGCGCAACGCGCTGTGATCACTGCGGCACTCACGGATGCCGGGCTGTCGCCCGCCGACGTGCAGTACGTCGAAGCACACGGCACGGGTACACCACTCGGCGATCCCATCGAGCTCAACGCACTCGGTGCCGCGTACGGCCCTGGTCGTGTCGAGCGACTGAAGGTCGGGTCGGTGAAGACGAACATGGGGCATCTCGAAGCAGCGGCCGGTGTCGCTGGCATCATCAAGTGTGTGCTGTCGCTCGAACACGACATGATTCCGCAGCACTTGCACGTGCAGCAGCCGACCACACACGTCGACTGGAAGGTGTTGCCGATCGAACTCGTGACGCAGCCCGTCGCGTGGAGCGATGCCGCACCACGCGTGGCGGGCGTCAGCGCGTTTGGCATCAGCGGTACGAATGCGCATCTGCTGATCGAAGCGGCGCCGAGTCTGATCGAGTCACGCGCGGCGAACGACATGCTGCCACTGCAGGTGTTGCCGCTGTCCGCGCTCGATACCACGGCGCTGGCTGCGATGGCCGGCAATCTCGCCGACGCACTGAACGTGGCGCCACCAGAACTCGCCGACGTGGCAGCAACACTCGCCACGGGCCGCACGCATTTTCGCGAGCGCGTGGCGCTTGTGGTCAACGACACAGACGACGCTGTTCGACAGCTGTGGCTCGTCGCATCGGGCGCACTCGATCAGATCGCGGCCGCCGGACGCGTGAACGGTGAGCCGCCGCGCACCGCGTTTCTGTTCACGGGGCAGGGAGCGCAGTACGCCGGAATGGGTGCCACCCTCGACGCCACCTATCCGGTGTTCCGGGCGGCGATC
>JANLPZ010000048.1:0-7064 GCA_031367535.1 Gemmatimonadaceae bacterium | reverse complement strand
CATTTTCGGCGCCCTTGTGCTGCGCGCCATCATGATCGGAGCCGGTGCCGTGCTGCTCGGCCGTTTTCACTGGATCATCTACATCTTCGGCGCCTTCCTCATCTTCACCGGCATCAAGATGTTGATGCAGGACGACAATGAAATGGAACCGGAGCGCAATCCGGTGCTGAAGCTTGTACGACGCCTGATGCCGGTCACCGATCACTTCGAAGGCGATCGATTCTTCACGCGTGCACCGTGGGGCCCCGATCGTGTCATGCGCACCGTCGCGACGCCGCTGTTCGTCGTGCTCGTGCTGGTCGAAACAACGGATGTCGTGTTCGCGGTGGACTCGGTGCCGGCGGTCTTCGGGGTCACGCGCGATCCGTTCATCGTGTACACGTCGAATGTGTTCGCGATTCTTGGCCTGCGGTCGCTGTACTTCCTGCTGGCGGCGGTCGTACACCGGTTCTGGATGCTGAAGCCGGCACTTTCGCTCGTGCTGATGTTCGTCGGCGGAAAAATGCTCGCGGAATCGGTGTACCACATTCCGACCGTGATATCGCTGCTCGTGATCGTCTCGATTCTGGCTGGTGCGATCATCCTGTCGCTTGCATTTCCGCGCGCGGAGCCGGCGCCCGTCGAACCGGCACCTCCATCGCCGCCAGGCGCGGCGCCATCCAGCAGCCGTTGAGTCACGCGACTGCGCTCGCGACACTCGACTCCGATCGCGTTCCCCTCGATCTCGCCCGTGGCACGCTCCCGGCTGTGTCGCGGCCGGCGGCAACCCTCGCAGTGCTCGATACCACCGAGTGGTTCGCGCCGACGAGCGGCGGCATTCGCACGTACCTCCTGCAGAAGGAAGTGTACGTCGCGGCGCGGCCGTGGCTGCGTCACGCGCTGGTGGTGCCGTGGTCCACTGACGGCATCGTCGAGCGCGAGGGTGCACGCTGGTACGAGTTCGCCGGCCCGCGCGTGCCGCGTAACGAGCCCTATCGACTGCTGACGTCCGTGCGGCGCATGCGTCGCGTGTTCGATCACGAGCAGCCGCACGTGATTGAGCTGGGCAGCCCGGCGGTGGTGCCATGGGTCGTCTTTCGGGCCCTTGGCAAACGCGATGTGCCGATCGTGAACTTCTTCCACAGCCATTTTCCCGCGCTGATGGCCGGAAGCAGTCGACCCGTGCCGCCGTCACGCGAACTGCTGCGCAGTGCGGCGTGGTGGTACGCGCGTCGGATCGACAGTCATGTCAGTGCCACCATCGCGGCCTCACGATTCGTGGCGGATGATCTCGAGAATGCCGGCATTCCGAACGTGGTGCATATTCCACTCGGCGTCGACCTCGAACACTTCACGCCCGACCGTCGTGCGAACGCGGCCGAGACGCGCGCATCGTGGAACCTGCCATCCGACGGCCCGCTGGTCACGTTCATCGGACGCTTCGCGCACGAGAAGGAACTGGACGTCCTGATGGATGCGTGGCCGGAAATTCAGCGTCGCACCGGTGCCTCGCTGGTGATGGCGGGAGACGGCCCGGAGAAGCTCGCCCTGCAGGCGCGCAACAAGGGCGCGCAGGTATTCTGGCTGCCATTCATTCCCGATCGTGCGCGCCTTGCCGATCTGCAGGCCGCGTCCAGCGTGTATATGGCGACCAGTCCGCACGAGACGTTCGGTCTGGCGCCGCTGGAAGCGATGGCGTGCGGGACGCCGGTGCTGGCGGCGGATGGTGGTGGTGTGCGCGAACATGTGCTGTCTTCCGGCGCGGGGCGCATCTTTTCGCCCGGTGACTGGAAGGATCTGGTGGAGCAGGCCGTCGGGCTGCTGGGCGATGATCTGGCCGGTCACGGTGTTCGCGCGCGCGAGTTCGCGGCACGCGAACATTCATGGGAGTCGGTCTTCGATCGCGTCTTCGCACTCTACGCACGCGTGCAGCGATGAGCGTCCTGCTGTCCATTCATGATGTCACGCCGGCGTGGAGCGGACAGGTCACCGCGCTCTGGGACCTGTGTCGCGAACGCGGTGCGACGCCGGCGCTGCTGGTGGTTCCAAATTGGCATGGACAGTGGCCGCTGCGCGACGCGCCGGCGTACACAGCGTGGATTCGTGCACGCGTGAGCGACGGCGCCGAGATATTCCTGCACGGTGAGCGACACGATGAGGTCGGGCTGTCGCGCAGCTGGCGCGATTCGCAGCGCGCCTTCGGTCGCACGAATCGTGAAGGAGAGTTTCTGTCACTCGACCACGACGCGGCATCCGAACGCATCGGCCGTGGTCTGGCGCTGTTTCACGAGCTCGGATTGTCGCCGATCGGATTCGTTCCACCGGCGTGGTTGTGCCGACCGGGCACGCAGACCGCGTGTCGCGAACAGAAGGTGCCGTTGCTCGAGGACGACGCGGCGATCTACCTGGTCGACAGTGGTGCGCGGCTGACCAGCCCTGTGCTACGCTGGAGTGGTCGCACCGATTTCCGTGCGCGCGGATCGGCGGTGCAGGCGGCGCTGCGCTGGCGCACGCAGCAACAGGAGCCCCATTTCAGAATCGCGCTGCACCCGATGGATCTCGAGCATCCGATCACACGCCAGTCGGTGATCGATGAACTCGATCGCTGGCTCGCGCTGCGGCCCGCACGACCCTACGCGTCACTGCTCGAGCCGGCCGCGGCGCCATGACGGCGTCAATCGTGCGACTCGACGGCGTGCGGCTCGCTGTATTCAGCGACACGTTTCCTCCTCAGATGAACGGCGTGTCGCGCACACTCGAGCGGCTGGTGAACGTGGCGCGCGAACGTGGTGCGACGGTGCGTGTGTTCACCACCACGGATCCCGAGCCACACACGCCCGACGCCGACGTCGTGCGCTGGAACAGCGTGCCGTTCTGGGCTTATCCGCAGGTACGATTGTCGGCGCCGAAATTTCTCGCAGCGCGCGCTGATCTGGCCGCGTGGAAACCGTCGATCGTTCACGTCGCCACGGAATTCGGCGTCGGGCTGGCCGGCCGTTCCGCTGCGACAGCACTCGGCGTGCCACTCGTCACCAGCTATCACACGAGCTTCAGCGCCTACGCCGAGTTCTACAAGCTGGGCGCGCTGGCCGCGGTGGGCTGGAGATATTTCCGCTGGTTCCATTCGGCGGCGGCGCGCACGTTCACGCCGACCGATGCGATTCGCGCTGAGGTCGAGGCGCACGGGTTCCGCAACGTCGGCGTGTGGGGACGCGGTGTCGACGGCGAGCGTTTCGATCCATCATTTCGCAGCGTGGAATGGCGACGCGCGCTCGGAATTGCGGACGATGCGATGGTGGTGTTGTACGTGGGGCGCATCGCGAAAGAGAAGGGCCTCGAGCACGCCTTGAGTGCAATGCAGCAGCTCGCGAGCACGTCGCCGGAAATCCGCTTTGTGTTTGTCGGCGACGGACCGTACGAGGCCGAGCTGCGTGCGGCGGCACCGCCGACCGCGATATTCACCGGGCGTCTGAGTGGTGTCCCGCTCAGCACCGCGTACGCGTCGAGTGATGTGTTCCTGTTTCCGTCGGTGACCGACACGTTCGGCAATGTGTTGCTAGAAGCCATGGCATCGGGCCTCGTCGTGGTGTCCGCTGACGCGGGCAACACGCGCGAACTCGTCGGCAGCGATCGCGGTGTGATTGTTCACGCGGAACAGCCCGGCGTGATCGCGGCGGCATTGCAGTCGCTGGCGCAGGATCGTGCGCGTCATGCGGCCATCCGCACGAGCGCGCAGGCGTGGGCACTCGAGCGCACCTGGGCGACGGTGTGGAATGGTCTGTTCAGCGAATATCAGCGCGTCATTAACGCGCGAGTTGCCAGTTTGTGAACTCCCGCTCGTTCGTCACTTCGCGCACGACGAAAGGCGCCAGCCACACCGGCAGTTCGACGACGGTGTCCTCGCGCGGGAGTTCAACTTCCGCCAGCACCAGCGCGCGATCGGTGAAGTCGTCGATTTCCCACGTCAGTGCGCCGTCAGTCACTGCGTAACGTCGTTTCGCGACGCGTTTGCCTGAGGTGAGCGCGAAGAGCGCTTCACCAAGTGCTGCGGTGGCCGGCTCCTCGACTTCGATACGTGAAATACCTCGCCCGAGCTTCACGGTGCGGATCCATACCGTGTCAGCGCCGCGCGTGACGCTGCGGATTCGCTCGATCAGCGATTCACCGGGGAGGTAACCCTGCTGCAGCGTCGCCGGCGTCAGACCGCGCACACGTGGTGGCAGTGCGGAGAGCAACCATTTCCTTTCGATCTCGACGGGCGGCGCACCGGTCGCTCGCCATTCCGTCGCAATGGCATGCAGTCGCGCGATGAAGCCGTGACGCGTTGGCGCATCACGCCACGGGGCGAACGCCGCGAACGCTGTTGCCCTGCGCGCATCGAGATCACGCTGGCTGGCGTCGAGTGCGCTGCGGGTCGCTTTCGAGAGTGGTGGCGCGTCCGTTTGAATCGTCAGCGCATCGGTGATGCGTGCATGCAGGACACACGCTTCACGCATTGCACCAAGCTGATCCTGCGCGTCGCGCAATATGTCCAGCATCGCCCGCCCATCGGACACACTGTCGGCCAACGGCGCGAGCAGATAGCGGGCCGACTTGAGCGCAAGACGCGCGGTGTGAATCGCCGCCAGATCAGCGGGACCGGTGATCGCGGCGCAGCGTCGTGCCACACGATCACCGACATGTTCGAGAGCGTCCGCCGCCACCAGCGCAAATACGATCGTCTCGCGCGGGCCGTCGAGGCGATGGCGCTCCCGCCAGCTGCCCAGCGACTCATCGAGTGACTTGGCGATGCGATGCCACCGGTGCCGAATCGTGGCCGTCTCATCGACATCCTCGTCAGTGCCGAGATCGACCAGCGAGAGTCGCGCCAGCGCCTTTTGCTGCGTGGCGGTGCGCGACGTCGAGACGGATGCCAGCAGCTCTCCGAGCACGTCGCGATCGCGGGCGACGCCGAGTAGACGGGCGAGGGCCTGGGCGCGATGTGAGAGTTTCTCGGGCACCGTGTCCTCGAGCACTGCACGGTAGGCGTCGAGCGTGACGCGCAGGCGCCTGAGGGCAACTCGAAGATCATGGCGTCCGGCGACTCCGACATCGCCGGCTGCATCGATGTGCTTCACGGCCGACGCCGCGTCGTGCGCGTACTGCCGGCACAACAAGCGGGCAGCCAGTGGAGCCGGGCTGCTGAGGAGGCGGTCGGCGGCTGGGAGCGGGGGGAGGGCGTGGGTCGACATAGGGCCGAATATGGCGTCCGCCGGGCAAAACGCGGTCGGGCCGGTGGCTGGGGCTTGTGTGCTGGGCGAGAGCGGATATACTTCCTCATCGAAATGATCGACATCGAAACAATGGACGTCGAAACAATGCCAACGCACTTCAAAGGAACTGACACGGAGCGAGCGGCGCTTGATGCCTACATCAAGCTCATGCGGGCGTCATCGGCAATCAACAGCCGCCTGATGCCGGTGCTGCAAGCTGAGTTCGGTATCACGTCGTCACAGCTCGGTGTGCTCGAGGTGCTGTCTCATCTGGGGCCGATGGCGCACTGCGCGCTGGCGGGCAAACTGCTTGTCAGCGCCAGCAACCTGACCACCGTGCTCGACAATCTCGAACGCGACGGTCTGGTCCGGCGTGATCGCGATGTCGCGGACCGCCGTGTCTCGATTGCGTCGCTTACGCCGGCCGGTGAAGCACGGCTCGCGTCGTTTTTCCCGCAGCACGTGCAGCGACTCGTCCAGGCCATGGGCGGTCTCGATGCCGCAGAACTCGAGGAATTCGGTCAACTCTGCCGGAAACTCGGACACGCGGCGGCGGATTCGCATCCGGGACGTGTCGCGCACGCATGACGATGGCTTCGCGCCACGCAGGTTTTTCACGCATCACATTTCTTTCTCGCAGGCACAGATCATGACCACCGAATTCAACACCACCACCGAAGTACTGACCGTTACTGCCGCTGCCGAAGCGCGTCGCTCGATTCGCAAGTACGAGCCGACGCCGATTCCGCGTGGGCATCTCGAAGAGATTCTGCGCGTGACCAGCCTCGCGCCGTCGCCGTGGAATCTGCAGCCGTGGCGCTTCGTGATCGTGGAAGACGCGGCCACAAAGGCGAAGCTGCAGGAAGCCGCATACGGCCAGGGCCAGATCGGCTCGGCGCCGGCCGTGATCGTGATGTACTCCGACATGACGGATGCCATCACCACGGTTGAAGAGACGATCCATCCCGGCATGCGCGGCCCGCAGGGCGACAAGGCTGCGGCTGACATCCGCGCAACGTTCGGTGGCTTCTCCGATGCCGATCGTGCCGCGTGGGGCTTTGCGGAGTCGAACATCGCGCTGGGCTATCTGTTGCTCACCGCGCAGGCGCACGGCTACAGCACGAGCCCGATGCTCGGCTTCATGCCGGACAAGGTCAAGGAGCTGTTGAATCTTCCCGCTGACGCGCGCATTCCGGCGCTCGTCGCGATCGGTGTGGGCGCCGAAGAAGGGTTCCCGCATCACCGTCACACGGTGGACCGCCTCGCGCGCTTCGTGTGACCGTTCGTCGGAGGCAGCGTGGCGACGGGGTGTCGCCACCTGCAGCCGGCTTGCATGGCGCAGCAGCATGCGCCGCCAGGGACAAGAGTTCCCAGGAGTTTGTATGTACCGCACGACAGGTCTGCATCATCTCACCGCGATCGCCAGCGATCCGCAGCGTAACCTCGATTTTTACGCCGGAACGCTCGGACTGCGCTTCGTGAAGCAGACCGTGAATTTCGACGATCCGGACACGTATCATCTGTACTACGGTGATGCATCGGGTCGCCCCGGCAGCATCCTCACGTTTTTCCCGTGGCCCAACGCACGACGTGGTCGCGTCGGCGCCGGACAGGTGGCCGAAACGCAGCTCGCGATTCCGACCGGCGCGCTCGCGTTCTGGATTCAGCGTCTGACAGAACATCAGATCGCATTTCAGGGACCGATGCGCCGCATCGACAGCGAGACCGTGCTCACGTTCACGGATCATGACGGCATGCCGCTGGCTCTCGTCGCGACCGATGCTGCATCCGCGCAGCCGGGATTTGATGGTGGCGTTGGGGTGAGCGAGGCCA
>JANLPZ010000040.1:0-8457 GCA_031367535.1 Gemmatimonadaceae bacterium | reverse complement strand
CATCCGCCGTGGAGCCGGGCCAGATCTGCATCGACAGCCGCGTCGACCTGTATGTGAAGATCTATGTCGACGGCAACTACGTCGGCACCGTGTCGCCGTGGGGCGATGCGTGCGGCTACTACGGCTCAGGCGACCACCGCTTGTATGCACGCGCCGTGTTCACCGACGGCAGCTACTCGTCGTGGGGCCCGGTGACGGGCGATGCGACCAGCGGTTTCCGTTGGACGGTCCGCAACTGAGTCGTTTCTGTGGCGCAACACTGCGCCGCGCGAGCAGGACGGGGGATGTGCCACATCGGCACATCCCCCGCTGTGCATTGTGCGTGTGTATTCAAGGCGGAGTCGATGCCGGGGCCAGTGCGCACGGTTGCGCGCCGACGTTGGTGAGAAATGCCGCGAGACGTTCCTTCGCGAGCGGAATGCCGCGCAACTCGTCCACGACGAACAGATCGAGCGCATCGTACCAGATGCCATTGCGAGCCAGCGCGGTAATCGTCGGCGTGCTGGGCACCACCTGCCGCTGGATGTACTCCTGCAGGAACACTTCGCCGGATCGTGTCCGCAACGACCACTCGGCCACATCGCCATCACGGAGCGGCATGTGGACGTCCCCCAGTGCGATGCGATTCAACCCGGCCTTGAGCGGAATCATCGTGGCGCTGCGGACTTCCCCGATGCGAACGACGAGTCGCGCGGAATCAGGCTCGCCGACGGCGCAGACCGCAACGAACGGCGAGTCGCGCATGGTCTGCGGAACAAGTGTGTCAACGGCGGGCGACGGAATGAGCGCTCGCGCGCCGTCACTGCCGCGCGTGAGCGCGCGCTCGCGCCGCACGCCACGAACCGGCGGCTTGAATACCACCAGCAGTCGCGCGGTGACGCGGCTGGCGGTGGATGGCGGCGCGGTACGCACGGTGTCCTGCGCGGCCAGCGACGCCGCACAGAGCAGCGCACCGACCAGAATGCCACGCACGTGCGGCAGTTTGCAGACTGTCAGAAGACCCATCGCAGAACAGGGGTTGGGCACGACGTGCGGTGAACCGTTGCTGCAATATGCGCTATCGACTGGAGTATGATGCCTCGCATGATCGACACCCCACCAGCCCGGGAACGTTTCCTCGATGCACGTCGCCTGGCGGTCGTTGGTGGTGTGCTGACGGCGCTGACAGGGCTCGCGGCGGCGGTATTCCTGCAGCTCGATGTCGCCATCAATCGCGCCACCGATGATCGTGTCGCGACCGCGCTGGCTGATGCGCCGATCACGCCACAGTTGCTCGTGGTCCGTGTGCCATCGCGCACCGGTGACTGGAAAATTGCGAATGCCGTCGCGAAGCTCGACAGCGCCGGGGCACGCGCGGTCGGTGTGGCGATCGATCTGTCGGTGTCCGTCGCGCCGACTGGCACGCTGCCGGACCTGCTGACGGCGTCGCCACACGCGGTGATTGGTGTTGCACTGGTCGGTGACTCGATCGCGTGGCCGTGGTTTCTGGCGGACTCACTGCGTGTGCGTGGCGCTCGTGAGGCACGCATCGGTTACACTGAGCTCCTGCGCGATCCGGATGGTGTAGTGCGCCAATCACGACGCGCAGCAGTGGGCGAGTCGTGGCTCAGCGATCGCCTGGCCGCAGTGCTCGCCACGCGCGTGATGCACACGGATGCGAGCCAGTCGATACGGCTCCGCTTCTCGAAGACCGATACGCTGTGGTACGGTGCGCATGCGCTTTCGTTGGACAGTGTGCTGGCGCTCACACCCGATGCACTTCGTCGTGCCGCGACCGATGCCACCGTGTTGCTCGGCATCGACGACAGTCGCAGTGTGCCGACCAGCGTTGGCGCGATGCCGCCGCTGGCCGTCCTCGCCCATGAAGTGAACGCGCGTGCACGCATCGCGAGGGGCGAGGTGCCACCGTTGCATGAACCGGCGTGGTGGATCACGATGCTGTGGCTGCTGACGGCCTCGCTGGTCGGCGCGTCGATCGCCGCGCTGACGTCACTGCGCCTGAGCATCGCACTGGCGATTGCCGCGATCGTGGCGCAGGTCGCGTTCGTGTTGTGGGCAATCGATGCCAGTGGAGTGTGGCTGCCGCTCGGCACCGCGATGCTCGCACTGCTGCTGGGGATGCTCGGTGCCGAAGCAGTGGAATTGTGGCAAGCGCGGCGCCGGCAGCGGCTGACGACACTGCTGTTCTCACGATTCGTGACACCGGAACTTGCGGCCGAGGCATGGAGCGCGCGCCATCTGTATCTGCAGGGCGGTCGACCGGCGCCGCTGCAACTGCCGGTGACAGTGCTGTTCGTCGATCTGCGCGGCTTCACGCGATTCAGCGAGGCCACTCCGGCGCACGACGTGATGCAGCTGCTGACTGACGTGACCGCGGCCTGTGCGGCCGATATCGCGTCGCACGGCGGACTTGTCGATGATTTCGCCGGCGACGGCATCAAGGCGGATTTTGGCGTGCCGGTACCTCGAACTGATGCAAGGGACGTT
The DNA here is from genome assembly GCA_031367535.1 of Gemmatimonadaceae bacterium. Taxonomy (GTDB): domain Bacteria; phylum Gemmatimonadota; class Gemmatimonadetes; order Gemmatimonadales; family Gemmatimonadaceae; genus JACMLX01. The sequence goes on along the minus strand of JANLPZ010000040.1, from coordinate 5,970 downwards.
GCGCGCGACGCCGCGAACGCCGTGCGATGTGCGCAATCGCTGGCCACCACGATCGAACGCCTCCTGCCGGCGTCGCTGGGCACGAATGGCACGCATGCCCGCATCGGTGTGCACAGCGGGATCGCCGCCGCCGGCACCATCGGTGGAACAACGCGACTCAAATACACCGTGGTGGGCGACGTTGTGAACGTGGCCGCGCGCCTGCAGAGTGTGGATCTTCCCGACGACGCACGTGCCGCCGCACGGTGCCGCATCGTCGTGTCGGCCGATACGATGGCGCTGCTCGGCACAGACGTGCCGGTCGCGACGGACCTCGGTGCCCTGCTGCTGAGTGGACGCACGAATGCCGTGCACGCGTTCAGATTGCGCTGTGCACCGACCTCTCCTCACTGATTTTCGTCGAGTTGACGCATGCCGCACCAATTCCGCCCCGATCCCGCGCTGGCCAGTGTTGGCCCGATGCTGCAGCAGCGATTGCATGAGCGTGGTGCGCTGCTCGATGGCCCGTGGTTTCGCAGCAGCCAGGCCGCGCTGCCGCGCGATGTGATCGAAGAGGCGTTCGATCGCTGTGGTGCGCATGAAGGCACCGTGTGGCTGGCGCGTGATGGGGATCTGATTCCCGCCGTGAACACTGGTCCGAATGCCGCGCTCATGCTCGACCGTTTCCGGCAACCGATCGCACACGGCTTGATCGGCATGGTCGCCGTGACGCAGCAATCGTTCTGCGAAAATGACATAGCGCGCAATGCGTTGCGAGACGCGACCCTCGACTCGAAACTCGGCGTCGAGACGGTGGCGATGATGGCGGTGCCGCTGGTCTTCGCCGGCGGCGTACAGGGGGTGGTGTCATGTGTGCAGTTGCGCGGCGACGCACCGGCGACAGGCTTCTCGCCGGCAGATCTAGAGCGCTTCGAGCGTGATGTGAATGTCGCAGGCCGACTGGTCGACCTGGCACTGCTCGATTCCGTGACTGGCCTCACCGGTGGCTGAGTCAGTCCTGTTTCTCGATGGCCCACGCGCTGCGCTGCGCGACGGTGACGGCGCGGGCATTCGCATTGCGGTGCTCGACACGGGCATCGAGATCGCACATCCGGCGTTACGCGGACTGCAGTTGCGTGACGACGTGATTCTGCTCGGCGACGGGCCGCGCGTGAGTGTGTCCGATGGTGCGGGTGAGGATGCGTATGGGCACGGCACCGCCATCGCCGGCATCATCCGTGACATCGCGCCGAAGGCCGAAATCGGCAGCTTTCGTGTGCTGGGTGCGGATCTGGCCAGTCGCAGTGTGATCATCGGCGCTGGTGCGCGCCTCGCGATGGCGCGCGGGTATCACATCCTGAACTGCAGTTTCGGGTGCCGCGGTGATGCGTCGTTCGTGCTGCCGTTCAAGGACTGGGTGGACGAGGCCTATCTGCGTCACGTGCACGTCGTGTCGGCATGCAGCAATGTCGATATCGACCGGCGGGAATGGCCGTCACACTTTCCGACGGTCGTCTCGGTGAACATGGCGCGCACGGAGGTGGGTGTGTTCCATCACCTGCCCGGTCATCTCGTCGAATTCGCGACGGGTGGACAGGGCGTATCAGCCCCGTGGAGCGGTGGTGGCGTGAAAACCGTCACGGGCAGCAGCTACGCCGCACCGGTCATGGCGGCGTTGCTGGCGCGCATGCTTTCAGTCACGGGACCAATTCATCCCGTCGTGGCCAAGTCGGTCCTGCGTGAACTCGCTCAGCCGTGGCACAGCGATGTCGCCGCACGCAATGTGCGGCGACACGCGTTCACTTCTTCGGAGGAGCCGCCGGCTGCGGGTTCTTCCTGATCCACTCGCAGGCCCGCTCGTCCTTGCCGTCACAGCCACGCTTGTAGTACTCAGCTGCCCGCGCAGCGCTCTTGGTCGTCACCGCTGATCCGGCTTCGTACATCGTCGCCAGCAGAGTGCAGCCCATCGCCACGCCACCTTCACATCCCTGACTGAGAAAGGATCCGGCGCGGCCGTCGTCACGCATCACGCCGGAGCCGCGCAGGTAGCCGGCACCGAGATTCGCGCACGCTTCCGGCATACTCGGCGCGCCCGTACACGCATCGCGCCAGAGCGTCATTGCCTTCGCCGAATCGCGCGGCACGCCGCCACGCCCGTTTGCGTACAGCGATCCGAGCCCGTTGCACGACGGTGTGTCCTTGCCGTTGCACCCGACCGTCAGCAACGACCGGCCCCGCACTTCGTCCTGCGACATGCCGCGCCCGGCGACATAGCCGAGTCCGAGCATGCCACAGCCCTGCATGTTGCCGCCATCGCAGCCTTTGGCGAAGAGCTGCATCGCCTTGCGATCGTCCACCGGACCGCCTTCGCCTTTCGACGCGGCGAGACCGAGCGCGGTGCAGGCGTACGCGGAATTGCCATCGCACGCGGTGGCGTAGTACTGGCGCGCCTTGCCGCGGTCCATCGAAATGCCTTGGTGCGGCGCATCGTACATACGGCCGAGGTTCATGCAGCCGTCCGGATCCTGCGCATCGCACGCCAGACGATACTGCCCGAGCGCCTGTGGCACGTTCTGCGTGACGCCGTTGCGACCGTATTCGAGATTGAGGCCCTTGGTGACGCAGCCGGACGCGAGACCACCGTCACACGCCGGCGCGGCACGCGATGCCGGCGCGCGCACAGTTGGCGTGGCGGCGGGCGTGGTGCCCGTCGCGCCGGTGGTCGCCGGCGTGGTCGTCGACGTGGTCGTCGGCGTGGTCGTCCCTGGTGTGATGCCGATGTTGCCCATCTTCGAATTCACATCGCTCGGTGAGCCGCTGCTGCGCGGTGAAGTGCTGGCCTGCGTGACGGGTGCGGTTGTGGCAGGTGCGGGGCGGGGCGCGGCGACGTTGCCGACAGGCGGTGTGCCGCCACGTTGAATGCCAGTCGTTGGTGGCGTCGCGGCTGCGACTACCGGCGTCGACGTGTTGCCATCGACTCCGACAGCGCCCGCATCGGACGCCACCGTGCGTCGCACGAACACGAAGTCGCCCTGATCACTTTCGATACCCGGCACTGCGCTGAACGTCGGTGTCGTGTGCGCGACGGACGCCACGCGGGGATTGATCTCGCCGGCGAGCTGCTGCGCCATGAACACCGGCGCACGACGTGCCTTCAGTGCGGCAATGATCTCCATCGAGAAGATGCTCACCTGCGGCACAGTTTCCTTCGCAGTACCGGCCGTCATCGCCTGACGACTGGAACGCCGTGCGTACATCAGCGCACCGGCAATCGCGCGCTGATTGTCGGCCGGCAGTACCACACGGTCGTCGTTGCTGCGATTGAGAGAGCCGCTGAAACAGGCATCCGTGATCAACAGCACCGAGCGCGCCTTCAGCGTGCGCAACCAGGTGCGGATCGATTCGTTCGGAATCCATGTGCTCTTGCGGGCGTTGGCTGCATCGGCCGCGAGCCAGTAGCCTTCGCGACCTGCTTCGTCGAAGCCACCGTGACCGCTGTACACGACGAGCAGATTGTCGTCGGGGCCGAGTCGGCGCGCAACTGCCTCCAGCGAATCGAGAATTGCTTCACGCGTCGGATTCTTGATCACCTGCACATTCTTCGGATCGAACGTGTACTCCCGCGTGATCACCGCACGCAGACTGTCCGCTTCCTTGATCGGGAACCGCAGCGACGGCAATCCGCTGCTCGCCTGCTGTTCACCAACCGCGAAGATGATCGCGTGATACGTGCCGAAACCGGCCGGTCCGCTGCCTGGCGCCGATCGCTGCTCGAGTCCACGTCGTGTGCCCTGCGCCGTCAGTGGTGAAACGGCGAGACCTGCCAGCGCGACCGTCATCGCCAGACGGCCAGTCGTTGAACGCGGCGATGTTGGACCCATGGACCGACCCTCGATGGTGCTTTCAGGCACCGGCAGCGTGACACTCACACCTGAGCCTACTCTATATCCCGTTACGAAAAGACGACACATCCCACAGCACGTCCCGCCCGGCCGCCTGACTTCACCGGCTCGCCACCACGCGCACCTGTACCCGCTGCAGCGACCAGGTGGCCGGCGCCGAGCCCGGACGGGCGCCCAATCCGCGAGATCCCATCCGGCTGCGCAACAGCGCGCCGATCTGCGACTCGGCGCCGCCGCGCTGCATCTCCGGTGACAGCACGGCGTCCCACTCGAACACGTCCCGCGGCAGCTCCTGCTCGGACGTCACCAGCAGCAGCGATTCGATGCCCACGTCGGTCGCCCCGAACGATGCCACTCGACCTGCGCCATCGGTGACCGGAATCGCGTCCGGCCAGACTTCCTTGTTGCCCATGAAGTAGGGCACTCGGTTGCTGGCGTTGGTGCCGTCGGCCGGGAAGAGCAGCGAGGCCTTGCCTTTGCTGTCGATGTCGAACACGTACACGAACCGTGGTGAACGCTGCGCCGCGGCGGCCAGTCGCGACGTGTCGGCATCGAGGCGCAGTTGGATCACTGTGCCCGCCGTGATCGAGTCACTGACGATCGGCTTGCCCGACACGCTGTCCACCACCACCAGACGGTACGGGAACTGTCCGTCATCCGGCGGCGTCGCGATCGTCAGCCACGTTCGCACTCTGCCCAGCGCTTCCGCGCGCATCCGCAACGAGTCGGCGGCCGCTGCGGCACTCGGCGCAGAACTTATCGGGAACCAGTTGCTGCGCGCCGGAAATGCGCTCAACGCACTGTCGGCGGCGGAGGCGTTGGCACGCACCCATGCGTAGCTCACACCCTGATCCGTCACGCGTCCGGCGAGCACGTAGAACGCGCCTTCGGGCGCGCCTTCGCGGGTAATGCCGGCTTCCTGCTTCACACCACCGATGCCAAGTGCGCTGTCGAGTGTACGCGTCGGTGGAATCGACAACCAGACGACCGGGTTCTTCACGCCTAGCTGCGTGATGGCTGAGAGCACACGCGCCGACTTGAGCGTCGCGCCGATCGAGACGGGCAGTTCACGACCGGTGCGCAGCGTCCACCAGCCATTCTCGAATGCCACCGTCACCAGCGGCTGTGTACCTGTCGGAATTTTCGTCGGATCGTCGATCCATGTGATCTGATTGCTGGCGCGAAGCAGACGCGCTTCGGCGATCGCAGCGTCGCGATCTGCGTCGGTCGCGAGCGGCGCCGGCACCCACACACGCATCAACGGTTCGTCCGCCGCAACCCAGCGTGTAATGGCGTACAGATCACCAACCCTGAGTGAATCTTCACTGCCTTTCACGACGACGGCGATGCTGCGTGCGATGCTCGAGTTGCGCTCGACTTTCACGACCAGATTCGTGTCCAGCACACCATTCACGAGACGCGCCAACTCCGTACCGGGGCGCAGGCCGAGTGCGAGTCCGCCATCGAGTTCCGCCTTCTCACCACGCAGGCCAGTCAGCGCAACCGTCGTGCGTCCGGCCGCATCACCACTGTTGCCACCGAACAACGGCTGCCGCAGGCGCGCCTGCTGCGCATCGATACTTGGCACCTGATCCGGCGCGCGGCCCTGCATGATCGCCTTCGTGCTCTGGAAGATCTGACGCGCGGATGCGTTGGTGGAGTTCGACATCAGCGCATGCAGAAACGCCGACGTGAAGAGACCGTGACGCACGTTGTTCTCGTCGATGCCTTCCTTGGCCGGACGTGTGTCTTCGGCCGCAGAAATCACGAGCGCGCCGACATCGGCCGGAAACTGTCCCGTGTAGCGTTCGGCCTTGTCGCGTTCGTCGATCGACGCCCACCGTTCCTTGAGCAGCTGCGGCACACCACCGCGTGTGATCGAGCCGGAGTTGCAGGCGTCGATGACGAGCGTGACGATGACACCGCGCGCGGCGGCCGGTGAAACGATCGCCGCCAGTTCCTTGTCGCGAATGTCTTCCGCGCCCGCGTTCGCATCGACCGGCACGAGCGTCTGATCCACCTGCTTGCCGGGCGTCATCGTGTTGCGACGCAGCGCGCCATGACCGGCATACGAGAAGAACGCGACGTC
>JANLPZ010000039.1:0-17863 GCA_031367535.1 Gemmatimonadaceae bacterium | reverse complement strand
CCGTGGCAGCCCGCGCATCGCCTGGTGCGCATCGGCATGCAGGCACAACGTCTCACGCTGGCCGAACTGCCGCCGGCCAATCTCGTCTTCCTGATCGATGTCTCCGGCTCGATGCAGACGGCGAACAAGCTCCCGCTGGTGATCCAGTCGCTGCGATTGCTGACCAAACAACTGCGTGAGCAGGATCATGTTGCAATCGCCGTTTATGCCGGCGCGGCGGGCTTGGTGCTGCCGTCAACGCCGGGCAGCGACAAGGCACGCATCATGGCCGCGCTCGACCGGTTGCAGGCGGGCGGATCGACGAACGGTGCCGCTGGATTGCGCCTCGCCTACCGCACGGCGCGCGAGAATTTCGTGGAAGAAGGCGCAAATCGTGTGATCCTCGCCACCGATGGCGACTTCAACGTCGGCACGACCAGCGACAGCGACATGATCCAGCTGATCGAGGCCGAGCGAAAGTCGGGCGTGAATCTGACCGTGCTGGGTTTTGGGATGGGCAACATTCGCGACGCGATGATGGAACAGATCGCAGACAAGGGGAACGGTCAGTACGCCTACATCGACAATCTCGCCGAAGCGCAGAAGTCACTCGTGCGCGAGATGAGTGGCACACTGTTCACACTCGCGAAGGATGTGAAGCTGCAGGTGGAGTTCAATCCGGCGCGGGTGCGGTCGTATCGCCTCATCGGCTACGAGAATCGTGCCCTCCGCGACGAAGACTTCAACGACGACACCAAGGACGCCGGTGAACTCGGGGCAGGGCACAGTGTGACCGCGCTCTACGAAGTCGAACTGACCGATGCGGCCATCCGTGCGAACACCGGCACCGTCGATCCGCTGCGCTACGGCACGACGCGCGAGCCGAGCCGAGTCGCGGTCCGGCCTACCGATGAACTGGCGTTCGTGAAGGTGCGGTACCAGCCAGCGCGCGGTGGTCGCAGCATGCTGCGCACCTGGGCCGTCACGGAGTCGTCGGCTCGGCCGAGCACGGACTACACCTTCGCCAGCGCCGTGGCCGGCTTCGGCCTGCTGCTTCGGGACAGCGAACACAAAGGCCGCATCACCTGGCCCGAGGTTCGCGCGCTCGCGGAACGTGGCCTTGGCGCGGACCCAACGGGTGATCGGGCGGCGTTCCTGCGCCTCGTGAGTGCGGCGGAACGGGTGGCGAGTCGCACGGCGGCCGTGGACACGCCGCGCTGACGCGGCGGATGGCGCGTTGCGGATCGGCTGTGAGCGCGTCGGCACCGAGGAATCGTGACGGCGCGCTTGCCATCGCCCGTACCCGGTGAGAGTCTGACCTATGGCTTCGCGCGCGCTACTCAACAGTGTCACGGAAGAGGGCATCGCGCCGTCGCTCTGGGCGCAGCCGGATCCCGCCCTCGCGGCGGCCGGTATCGAGGGCGAGTACGTCGTCGCGCGCGTGCGGCTGATCGCGATGGGGCTGCTGCTGCTTGCCCCGACGTGGAACGTCGTACGGTCCCCGGAAGAGGCGATGTATGTCACGGGCTTCGCCGTGACCGTGTTCGCGTCGCTGGTGGCCATCGCGATCTGGTATGCGCTGCGGCGCGGCGAATGGCGACCGTGGATCAGCTTCGCGTCGAGTGCCTTCGACGTGTCGATGGTGTCGCTGGCCCTCGTCAGCTTCATGATCGTCGCGTCGCCGATGATCGCCCTGAATTCGACGGTGACGTTCGAGATGTATTTTCTCGCGATCGTCGCCACGAGCCTTCGCTACGACGCACGCATCTGCATCGTGATCGGCATGCTTGCGATCGGCGAGTTCGGCACACTCTGGATGTGGGCGGCGTCGCACTTCAATCTTCGCGATCCCTCCTACGTGGTCTCGGCCGGCCCGTACTCCATCGTCGATTCGGCCACGCGCATGCTGCTGCTCGGCGTCGCGACGATCCTGTCGGTCACCATCGTGCGTCGTGCGCAGCAATTGCTCTACCTCGCCTCGCGCGATCGACTGACGGGCCTCTTCAATCGCGGACATTTCGATCGAGTGCTGCTCACATCGGTCGATGCCGCCTCACGTGAGGGCCGTCCGATCGCCCTCGCGCTGCTCGATATCGATCATTTCAAGCGCATCAACGACGACTACGGCCACGAACTCGGCGATCGTGCGCTGCGCCAGGTGGCGGAGCTGCTCTCGGGTGCCATGCGCCGTACCGACATCGTGGCGCGCTACGGCGGCGAGGAGTTCGTGGTGCTGATGCCCGGCACGACGACCGCCCTGGCCCTCGCACGCATCGAGGTGCTGCGTCAGGAAGTAGCCGCGACACCGATCGTGCTCGGTCGTGATGAGATTCTGCGCCTCAATTTCAGCGCGGGCGTGGCCGGCATTCCCGAAGATGCGCGCGCGTCGAATCCGAAGGCGCTGATGAGTGTCGCTGACCAGCGTCTGCTGTCCGCGAAACGCAGCGGTCGTGGGCGCTGCATCGGTGCCGACGCGCCCGCACCCGACGATCCGACCGGCGGCGGCACGTCAGAGACCGATGATCTGTCATCCCGGCGGCAGAGCGCCTGAGCGCTGCGGTCAGGCAGGTGTCCGGCCTCTGCAAATTATCTGTTCCCCCGTCTGACAGGCGTCGTGCGCGGACGCTATCCTGCGTCGTGCCATCCACACGCCTCGCTCCCCTCACGTCGCGCGGGACCCTGCTCGGCGTGCTGCTGGCCGCCACCCTGGGGCTGGGCGGCGTGTTCGCGATGGAAGCGGTCGGCATGACGCGCTCGCACAACGTCAGCGTCGGGCGATTTCTCGACGAAAGTGCGCAGGTCGCGGCGCGTGAGTTCCTGACGCGTTCGCGTGATGAAGTCGACGCGATCGGCGCCGATCTGCTGAGCGGCATCACCGTGCAGCGCGCCACGTCGCCGTACGAAGAGCTGCCGGCCATCGATGGACTGCAGCGCGCCGCGGAACGGACGTTTGCCTGCGCTCAGAACGGCGTGCGTGCGTTCCGCTTCGATTTTCGCGGCCAGACGCTCGTCACTGGCACACCGGCGACGGATGCGGAGCGCGCGTCGCTGGCAACACGCATCGCGACCGACTATCGCCTCCGCTATCGGCCGGAGTGGCGCACCACCCTGCTGGTGTCAGGCGCTGGAACCAGGCCCGTGTTGTACGGCGTGCGGTTCGCCGAATTCCGCGCACCGCTGGCGGTGTACGGCGTCGAGTTGTGTGATGCGGCGCTGCAGACGTCAGTCTTCCGAGCGGCACTCGCGCGCGGCGGACTGCTGACCACCGATGTCGGCGGACTGCCGCAGGATTCGCTCCTCACCGTGAGCGTCAAGGATGCGAGCGGCGCGGCACTTTTGACGAGCGCCAATGACTCCGGTGCGACGCATCGTGCCTCGGCGACCATCGAACGGTTGAGCGGTGTCGTGGCGACGGTCACGCTCAGACCAGCTGCCGCACGGTTGCTGGCGGTGTCTCCGCCATCGTCGTCGCGTGTCGACCTGCTGGTTGGATTGTTCGTGCTGACGGCGCTGCTGTCGCTGCTCGCGTTGCTGCAATTGCGACGAGAAGCGGCGCTGGTGCGCCTCCGCACAGACTTCACCTCGTCCGTCTCGCACGAACTGCGCACACCCCTGGCGCAGATTCTGTTGTTCGGCGAAACGCTGCGCCTCGGCCGCGCACGGACGGAGCAGGATCGTCAGTTCGCGGTCGACACGATCGTGGAGGAAGGCCGGCGCCTCATGCATCTCGTCGACAACCTGCTGCAGTTCGACAGGTCGTCGCGCGGCTTGACACCGCTTGCACTGACCAGCGTGCCGGTGTCGGAGGTGGTGATGTCGGCCTGTGAAACGTTCGCACCCATCGCCGATGTCTCGCGGATGACATTGACGTGCAGTGTGGCACCGGATCTGGCGGTACGTGCGGATGCGGCCGCGTTGCGACATGTGTTGCTCAACTTTCTCGACAACGCCGCCAAGTACGGCCCGTCACCGCAGCTGGTGCACATTGCGGCGGAGCGGAGCAAGGGAGTCGTACGCATCAGCGTGGACGATCAGGGTCCGGGTGTGCCCGAGTCGGAGCGCGAGTCGATCTGGCCTCCCTTCGCGCGGCTCGATCGTGATCGACGCGGCGCCCGTCCGGGCAGCGGCATCGGGTTGAGCGTGGTGCGCGATCTCGTGACTCGGCAGCAAGGGCGTTGCTGCGTCGAAGGTGCGCCCGGTGGCGGTGCGCGCTTCGTGGTGGAACTCGCCAGCGCGAGTGTCAGCTGATGGCGCGTATTCTCGTCGTCGAAGACAGCGAAAAGCTCGCACAGGGTCTCAAGACGAATCTCGAATTCGATGGCCATGACGTTCGCCTCGTGCACGATGGCACCCGCGGCCTCGACGCCACACTCGATGGCTGGCCGGAACTGATCATCCTCGACCTGATGCTGCCGGGGATGGATGGCTACGCGCTGCTGCGTACCGCGCGCGAACGCGGACTGCGTGCGCCGGTGCTCGTGCTCACCGCACTCGGTGACGAGGCGGAGAAAGTGCGGGGATTGAGGTTCGGTGCGGACGACTACGTCACCAAACCCTTCGGACTGATGGAGTTGCTGGCGCGTGTCGCGGCGTTGCTGCGCCGTAGCCAGCGTGTGCAGGAGCGCGTGATTCACGATGTGTATCGCTTTGGCGCGATCGAGGTGGTGACGACGGCGCGCGTGGTGACACGTGATGGGGTGCCGGCCAACCTGCGCCCCCGCGAGTACGATCTGCTGCTGGCGCTCTGTCGTCGTCGCGGCGAAGTCGTCTCGCGTGCCGACCTGCTGCGTGATGTGTGGGGCTACGGCGACGATGTCGTGACGCGCACCGTCGATACGCACATCGCCGAGCTGCGACGGAAGCTCGAGGCTGACCCGTCGTTGCCGCGATGGATCATCACCGTACCACGCGCAGGGTATCGGCTCGCAACTGACGCGGACTGTGGCCCGTCCACCGCTTGAAGGCGCGCGAGAACGCGGCAGGCTCGGAGAATCCAAGGCGCAGCGCGACCTCGTTCACCGCGGTATCGCCGTCGGCCAACTCTTCCAGTGCCACGCGATGGCGGACGCCGTCGAGCACTTGCTCGAACGTGGTGCCTTCCGCGCGCAACGCACGGTAGAGCGTGGGGCGACTCATCGCGAGCGTTTCGGCCACCCGCTGCATGCTGGCGCCGCCGTCGTGCAGAATCGGTATCAGCGCGACTTCGACGCGGCCGCGCGTGGATCGCGAACGCTCGAGTGTGCGCAGCAAGCCGTCGGCGTGGGCAGTGAGCACACCAAGCGAGTAGCGTGGGCTGCGCGCGATGCGCTGCTCGAACCACGTGTGATCGAACAGGATGGCGGTGTGCGCACTGCCGAATGTCACTGGAATGCCGAAGACTTCCTCGAACGTGTCGCGGTGCGGCGGCGCCTGATGTGAAAAGTGCACGGCACGAACCATCGCCGGATCGTACATGCGGCGAATGCCGGTGACCATGCGCGTGAAGCTGGATTCCGGGATTTCGGGGCAGAGACCGTAGTGTTGCCGGTTGTCGATCATCCAGATGCCGCTTCCGTCACGGGCAGTCTTGTAATGATCGGGCCCATCGATGCCGTCGACATCGAGTGCGAGTCGTCCGTAGCGATTCAGCATCGTGAACGCTTCCGCGACCGTCTCGCATGCCGCCGTGATCAGCGAGATGATCGACAGGTCGGCACACTCGATCGACTGGCCGAAGTGCAGTGCGATTGCCGGATCGTTCAGCTGTCGCGTCGCGCTGCGGCGTAACGCGATGTAGCGCGGCAGCGGAATGCGATTGAAATGATCGGTGAGTGCAGACGGATGTATTCCGGAGTCGACGTGGAGCAGGTCTCGCGATGCACCGCGCGTCACAGAATAGTCGAGCAGTCCGCGCGCGTAGCCTGCGGCGACCGTCACACCATTCACGCGCGCGAGCGTCGTGTCGTCGTCGATCAACTTTGTGATCTGTGCGGTCATGGCTCGCGGCATTGGCACTCCTCAGGTTCCGGTAGCGCCGAGTGCACCGGTATCGCATCGGCATTCCCCGAGACCTACGGTGGACGTGATGACAGGTTTCCGCACGACGCTGCCCGCCCATTCCGCAGCACCGGCGACGTCGCAGGGCGCCGCACCGCTCGCCTTCGCTGCCCGAGCCTGGTTCGTGGTGACGGTGATCGGTCAATTCCTGTTCGCGAGCTATATCGCCGTGCTGTACGGCGGCGGTGTGCTGCGCGGCGATCCGATGGTGCTGAAGGCGGTGATGCCGAAGGGCTACGTGCTTGGAGATCGCGTCGGAAATCTCACGATCGTCATCCATCTCGTGTTGGCGCTTCTGATCATGAGTGCCGGTTCGCTGCAGCTCGTACCAGCGATTCGACGACGCTGGCCGATCGTGCACCGTGTCATCGGACGATCGTACATCACTTCCGCGCTTCTCATCAGCGTCGGTGGGCTGTACCTCGTCTGGGTACGCGGCACGGTGGGCGATTTGGCGCAACATCTCGGCTCCACCCTCAACGCCGGATTGATCATCACCTGCGGTGCATTGGCGTGGCGCGCGGCGCGGGCCCGTGATTTCGCCAGGCATCGGCGCTGGGCGCTGCGCCTGTTTCTCGTGGCCAGTGGTGTCTGGTTCTTTCGCGTCGGACTGATGGCGGTGCTGCTCGTCTTCCGTCGGCCCGTTGGATTCGACATGAACACATTCACCGGGCCGTTCCTCACCGCGCTCACCTTCGGCGAGTCACTCGTGCCGCTGCTCGCTCTCCAGCTGTACCTGTGGGCTCAGGGCTCGCGCACCTCCGCAACAGGTCGATGGCTCGTCGCGGGAACTCTCGTGCTCCTGACGTGTGGAATGGCGCTCGGCATCATCGCCGCATCGATGGGGATGTGGCTGCCGCACATGAAGTGATGCAAATCGATGGTTCGCGACCGCCGCATCGTGCCAGTGTTCGCGACTCACACACGCCCCGCACTCAACGCTTCGGCAGCAAGTCCTCGCCAAGTGTGATGTCGGCGCCACGCCATGCATCGTCGAACGCACGCTTCGCAGTCGCAGCATCTGCGGTCCGATGCTGCATGTCCAGGCTGCGCCACACGCCATACAGCGACCGCGGGTTGCCGACGTTGTGTCGCAGGTCGGCTCGGAAGACACGCTCGGCATCAGACGGCTTTCCCGCCGCCAGCAGCACGGCGCCGAGTCGTTCGCGCTCCGGCAGCAGCCAGTCGGGAGGTTCGTTGTAGCCGAGTTTGTCCTCGGCGGCGACGGCGGCAGTGAAGGCCGTGATCGCATCACTCGTATCACCGGCCGCGAAGGCAATGCGACCACGCAGATCGGCCGTGGCGACTGCCAGGACATCGCCGCCCCAGTTCACCGGTCCGACCATCGCGTCCTTCGGCACACGCGTCACAACCTGCTGCAGCGAGTCGAGCTGAATACGCGCATCGGCCGGACGTTGTGTGTGTGCCAACGCCGCGCCGCGAGCCCAGTGATACAGTCCGCGCTGGATCGTGCGGCTCGAGGCAGGCGCTTTCAGCGCGAGTATCTCCGACCACGCACCGAATCGCGCGAGCACCAGCAGTTCCTGCGCCGCAAACGGCTCGAGCATCGCCATCTGATCGGCGACCGGATCTGCCATCGCGACGGTCCGTTTCGCCGCCGAACGCGATTCGGCGAAGTTACCGGCGTACATCGCGGCGGCCGATTCGAATTGCAGGTTGTGGCCGTAGTACGCCATCGCGTAGAACGTTTGCGGATTTGGCGCCTTGAAGTATTTTTCGTCGACAGCGGCGGCAACGGCGTTACTTCGCGCGGCCTGCACGTACTGACCGGTGCGGATGTATATGTGCGCCGGCATGTGCACCAGATGTCCGGCTCCCGGCACGAGTGTTTCGAGCAGTCCGGCCGATCTGATCGCGCGCTCCGGCGTGCGAGAGGCTTCCACAGCGTGTACGTAGTAGTGATTCGCGCCCGGATGACGAGGTTCTGCTGCCATCACGCGCTCAAGCGTCGCGACGATCGCCGGTGTCCACGATTCCGGTGTGCCATCCGCGCGATACAGACGCCACGGATGCAGGTTCATCATGCTTTCGGCGTACAATGTCGCTACGTCGGCGTCGGCGGGATACTGCGTCGCGAGTGCCGCCATCGCAGCCGAGTAGGCGCGCTCACGCGCCGACTGATCGCCAGTCGGATCGGCCACGTATCGCTTTGCGAGTGCCGCCACCAGCCCCTGCTCGACGGCGGATCCGCTCGCCGAACGCTTCATCGCTTCGGCGAGATGAGTGTACGCCTTTGCGATGCGCTCGGCAGGCGCCGGATCGTTGATGTTCGTACCGAGCGCCAGTGCCATGCCCCAGTGTGGCATCGGGGAGGCACTGTCGAGTGCAGCGGCGCGTGCGAACGAAGTGAACGCTTCTTCGTGATTGAAGCCGTACAGCAGCGTCAGCCCTTCGTCGAAAAACTCCTGGGCCGCGCTGCTGTTCGTCTGGATGTCGCGGTGATATGGGCCGAGATCACTGAGCAGTGCCTCGCGCGGTGGCGTTGGTGCGCTTGCTGCAGCGGCACTGGCGGTCGAGTCGGCGCGACGCTGTGGTTCGCGCGTGCAGGCCGCGAGGACGAGCAACACCGGAAGCAGCGCGGTGCGAGCGAGGCAGTTCTTCACGGTCACCATCCAGAGGCGAGGGGAGTCGCGATGGAGCCGCCTGTTGACTGGAACCGGCGAGCAGGCGGTTGTTGACCGGTGAAACCTATATTCCGCTCATCTGCTCAGAACACCACGCTCAATCCGCCCGTCTGCTCCACGCCGACGGCCTCACCACCTGCCCGGCGCTGATCGAACCGGAATCGAGCCTCGGCGCGCAGCGACACGCGGTCCGACAGCACGAAACGCAATCCGGCCGGGAACGCCATCGTTGTGCGCACATACGACGTGCCGTTTTCCTCGTTGCGATAGGCGAGTCCTGCGGCCACGCCGAGAAACGGCCGGACGAACTGCGTCGGCAGTTCGGCGCGAATGCCGACCGTGGCCGATGCGACGTGGAGTGTCTGATCGGGCGGGGCAACCAGTCCACCACCGGGCGTTTTGATCGACCCAATGGCGTACGACGCACCGAGTTCCGAACGCAGCCAGCGCCGCAGCCGCCAGTCAGTGCGAAGTGAGGCCATCGGCAGGATCTTGTCGTCATCCTGGCTGCGATACGCGCCCACGGACATCGTGATTTCGCGATCGGGCACACGGTCACGTCGCTCGACACTGAAGCGAATCGTACGTTCACGCCGATCATCGCGGCCGCGGTCACGTGTCGACTGTGCGTGGCTGATGACGGGAAGACATATCACCACGCCGATGGCGATGCTGATGTATTTCTGACGGGACAGTGGCATTCGAGCTCCGAAGCTGTGAGGAATCGCGTAGACGATTCTTGGAGCGCTTCGGAGGTCAGTTGGTTTACTCCACGGCTCCGTAGGGGAAGTGTTCGTCCACGGTCGTGTCCGACAACTCCACCAGAAACCCCGCCAGCCGTTCCACCAGCAGCGCCATGCACCGGCGCCCTTTTTCCGCCGTCGCAGCGTGTGGATTGCCCGACCCGCTGTTGGTCGTGAGCAGGTGCCACGGCCGCGTCATCGAGACCCAGCCACGATTCACCGCGTCGAATACGGTCGGTCGCGTCGCGCCATCGTCGGCCGCCAATGACCCATCAGCATTGTGTCGCACCAGATGCGGGAAATACGCGAGCGCGAACGACGTTTCCATCTCGCCCGCGTGATCCTCTTTCTGCTCGAAGATCGTGTGGTACACGTCGTTGAGGACGCGAAACCAGTCGATCAGGAATATCTGAATCCCGTCGCCAGCCAGCTCACGCAGCAGCGGCTTGAACTCGTTGCCGCCGTGACTGTTGAGCAGCACGATCTTCTCGATTCCGGAGTTGCGCAGCGACAGCACGACGTCACGCACATACCGATTGAGCGTGTCAGGATTGACGTTGATCGCCAGCGGAAACTTCCGCATGTTGGTCTCGACGCCGAATGGAATCGTCGGCAGCAGCACCACTTTCGCGCCCTGTGCGTAAGCGGCGGCGCACAGCTGTTCGCCGACGATCGTCGCTTCGAACACGTCGGTTGCATACGGCAAATGCAGGTTGTGCGGCTCGGTGGCACCGAGCGGCAGCACCGCAACCTGAAAATCCGCACCTTTGACGGTGCCGTAGTTCAACTCGGCGAGGTTCCAGGGGCGGGGAATCGCGTCGGTCATGATCAGCAGATGTGCGAGGCGTGGAGTGCGCAGGGCGAGCTGATGCGGCCAGCTGCCTGCGTCCGAATGACGAAGCTCAAATATCGCGCGGGGTCCAGCGTCTCTGCGCCGGACCCCGCTCTACCTGATGGCCAGTCGGCGTCCGCTTGGGCGCCTCGAATTGCTATTTCTTCGGCTTCTGCGCGACCTGCGGTGCGTCGACCACCACCATCTGACTCTTCACCCAGATCTGCTTCACATGTGCGACCTGCTCGAGGGCAGCCAGCGCAACCAGGCCCGAATCGATCGGCACCGACAGTGAGACGCGGCGGTCGAGCAGCCGCGCCTCAGGTCGCAGGTCCATGGTGAACCAGCGCCGGAACAGCGGGAGTGATGAGCGCAACGTGCGATCGGAGATCACAAGCCGACCATCGACCCAGTTCGTTGCCTCGTCCCGTTGACCCGCGGTGGCTTCGGACATCACGCTATCCGCGGAGAGAAGCACACCGGCACCGCGCGATACCGTGCGAACATGCTTGCCGACCGTCACGGTGACCGCGCCTTCCTGCACCGTCACCACCACAGGTTCATCGGCGTATGCGCTGACCGTGAACGTCGTGCCCGTCGCGACGATCTGCATTGCCCCGGCGCGGACCTCGAACGGAAGTTTCGGATTGCTGGCAACTTCGAACCGCGCCGCGCCGCGCAGTTTCACGGCGCGCAGCTCCTGATTGAACGCCTTCGGTATCGTGACGCTGTCATCGGCCGCCATCGTCACCTGTGTGCCGTCCTCGAGCTTCACACGCGCACGTTCCCCGACCGCCGTGCCGATCGCGTGCGCCTGCTTGTCGGCGAGCGCGCGCGTGACCCTGAAGTCTGCCCCCGCATTGTGCATGCTCCAGTAGAGCAATGAGCCGATCACCGCCAGCACAGCCATCCCACCGAAGATCATCTTCATCGGTGGTCCTTCACCGACGTGAGCGATGTGCTCGGCCGCACCATGGCGTGACGCCTCGTAGCGGAGCGCCGCAGCCGCCGTTGGATCAACCTCGGCAAGGTCGAGTCGGTGTTCGAGCCGAGCCCATCCCGCCACAACGTCGTAGTCCGGGTGCGGCGTGGTGGTTTCGTCGGCGCGTGCCACGGCTTCGCGAGCGTCGAAGCGTCGCAGTCCGGCGCGACGGACCTGCTCACGCACCGACATCGCATGTGTCTCTCGTACGAACCAGTCGTGCAGCCCCTCGGCCGACGTAAAGTCACGTCGTTCCTGCCATGCCCGCTCGAACACGTGTTCGACAATGTGCGCGGCGGCGGTCTCGACATGGACCTCATCGTCAGCCGATTCGGCGAGAGCAGGTGCGAACTCGTCGAACAGCTGATGGAGCGCGGTCCGATCGCCACCGACCAGACCGGTGAAGGTGTCTGGCGCGATCGCGGTGGGAATGGTGCGCATAGCGGGCTCCTTGGCGGATATGAATGTCCGCTGTACGCTGGGGCCGGTGCAGGGGAAATGCCGTAGGTGTTATCCCTACACGGGCGCCCGCGTCTACGGGGCGCCGCTCGTGAAGAGGTATCGGCCTGACCCGATTTCGACGACCAGATCACTCCCCTGCACGCGCACGCTGTGTACCCCGGCTGCCGACGAGAGCGGAACACCACTCTCCCGCGCAGTCGCCGCCGTCGCCTTCCGCAGTGTCACTGTCGCCACCGTGTTCGCGGGCACGACGACCGTCAGCGTCATCCGGTCCATCACACGCTGCCAATCGCTGCTCAGCACGCCGTACGGCGTCTGCAGCTCCGTCTTCGCACTCGTGATTCCGCCACCAACCACAGGCGCAATGATGGCGTGTTTGTAGCCCGGTGCGGCATCATCGACATCCAGGCCACCGATGGTGCGATACATCCAGTCGCCGATCGCACCGAACGCGTAGTGGTTGAATGAGTTCATGCTCTTCTCCTCGAACGACCCGTCGGGACGGATGCCATCCCAGCGCTCCCACATCGTGGTCGCACCGCGCGTGATCGGATAAAGCCAGCCGGGATAGGTGCGCTGCGTCAGCAGGGCGAACGCCACGTCCAAGCGACCGTTCTGCGACAGGGCGCGCGACAATTCCGGAGTGCCCAGAAATCCGGTCGACAAGTGACCGTCATGCTGCCCGATATTGTCGACCAGCCGCTGTGCCGCCTGCGGCGCCTCGCTGCCGTCGAGCAGCCCGAAGTTGAGCGCGAGTGCATACGCAGTCTGCGTGTTCTCACCCACGCGACCATTCGGTGACACGAACTCACGGCGGAACGCAGCGCGCACCTTCACGAAGAGCGCACGATAACGCGCGGCGTCGTCCGTCTTGCCGAGCACCGTTGCAGCGCGCGCGACCAGTTCTGCGGAATGCGCGAAGTAGATCGTGGCGATGAAATCCTTGCTCGTGGTTGCGCCTGGATATCCGGCGTCATCACTGTGCCACGCCAGCCAATCGCCGAAGTGATCGTCCTTGCGCCAGATCATCTCCGGGCCGGCGCGACCCTGCATGTAGCCGACCCACGCCGTCATGCTCGGATACTGTCGCTCCAGCGTACCACGATCACCGTACATCTGATACATCGTCCACGGCACGACGGTCGCCGCATCGCCCCAGCCGGCGGCTGCCGCAAAGTGCGTGCTGTCGCCACCGAGCGGATTCGGAATCACCCACGGTACGCTGCCGCCGTCGTGCTGATCGATGGCCAGATCCGCGAGCCACTTCGAAAAGAATCCGGCGACGTTCATGTTGAAACTCGCCGTGCGTGCAAAGACCTGCGCGTCACCGGTCCAGCCCAGCCGTTCATCGCGCTGCGGACAGTCGGTCGGCACATCGAGAAAGTTGCCGCGCTGTCCCCAGATGATGTTCTGCTGCAGCTTGTTGAGCATCGTGTCCGATGTCACGAACGTGCCGGTCTCGCCAAGATTGCTGCGCACCACGATGCCGGTGATATTCGCGAGCGTCGGCGTGCCAGACAGGCCATCCACCTGCACGTACCGAAAGCCGTGAAACGTGAAGTGTGGCTCCCACGTCTCGTCACCGCCGCCCTTCAGCGTGATACGGTCGGTCTGAAACGCATCACGCAGATTGTCGGTGTAGAGATTGCCCGCGCCGTCGAGCACTTCGGCATGGCGCAACGTGATCGTGGTGCCGGCAGCACCGGTCACGCGCAGGCGCACCCATCCCGTGATGTTCTGACCCAGATCAAAAATCGTCTGGCCCGTCGGCGACTTGATGAGTGCGATCGGCTTGACCTCGCGTGTGCGACGCACCGGTTCACTCACGGGTGCAACCAACGCCACCGCTGATTCGCCGCGCAGCTCCACCGGCATCCAGCTGCTCGCATTGTATCCTGCGCGATCCCAGCCGGCCTTCTCGAGTCGTGCGTCGTAGCTCTCGCCACGATAGATGTCGGCGAACGTCACCGCGCCGGTCGACATGCGCCATGAGCTGTCGGTCGTCACACGCTGCGTGCGACCATCTGCGTACCGGATCTCGAGCTGCGCCAGCAACGCGACCTGTGTGCCGTAGTCATGCTTGCGGCCGGTGAAGCCGAGATATCCGCGGTACCACCCGTCACCGAGCATCGCACCGATCGCGTTTTCACCTTGCGTCAGTGCGCTCGTCACATCGTACGTCTGGTACTGCAGTCGTTTGTTGAGGCTCGTCCATCCCGGCGTGAAGAAGTCCTCGCCGACGCGCTGGCCGTTGAGATGCAGCTCGTACAATCCACGCGCGGTGATGTAGACGCGCGCCGATGCCACCGCACCCTTCACTGCGAACGTTCCGCGCAGCATCGGCGATGGCGCACCGGCCGAATCATGCGCCGCAGGCGGCGGTCCGATCCACTGTGCGGACCAGTCACCACGCGCGAGTAGCGACGTTTCCCAGAAGGCTGGCTCACTCCACGCCGACGCGCGTCCTGTCGCATCCCACACGCGCACGCGCCACACGTATCGCGTCGAGGAGGTGAGCGTCGGCCCGCGATACGGCTGAAAGAGCGACGCGTCGGTCGCAATGCGACCTGAATCCCACAGCAGACCGCGCGCCGATGTCAGCGCTGCGGCGCTCGGCGCCACCTGTATCTGATACGCCGCCTGCATCGTGTTGCGCTGCGCGCTCTCGATGCGCCAGCTCAGTCGCGGCGTCGCGATGTCGGTTCCGAGTGGATTGGCGCGATACTCCGTCAGCAGACCCGTGACACTCAGGCGCGCCTGTGCGGCGAGCGGTGCCGCCAGTGCGATCGAGGCAACGGCGAGGCGAATGAACCGGTACATGTGCCTTGGTGCTTAGGGATCCTGCGGCGCTACTTCACTCGGCAAGATAGCGATTCGGCACGTTCACGAGCGGTGGAATCGGTCGCGCCGCAGCCTTCAGCAAGACCTCGACATTCGCGTATGTGTCAGCCTCGGTGCGCTGCATCTGACGCAGGAGGCCGAGTTGCGCATAGGCAATTGGCGTCACGTCGTGACACGTCGTCTCCCACTCGAACCCTTTGCCCCAGGTTATGCCCGGCAGAAAAATGTCCGGCCTCGCGCCAGCATCGAGCAGCAACTGCATCACCGGCGCCGATCGATTCGCGTTCGAGTTGACGGTGTGAAAGAGCGGGGTGTGGCCATTCAGGCCGTATCCATCCACCGCCGCGCGTGCATCCACTTCCGCCCCGAGTTCGATCAGCGTTCGCGCCGCCGCCAGATGCCCGTACTCGGCAGCCACATGCAGCAGTGATGCGCCGATCAGCGGCGTGAACGTCGACACCATCGAGACGCGATATGAGAGCATCGTGGGATCGGCGCGAACCGCTGCCGCAAGGGCGTCGCTGTCGTTCAGCAGAACCGGCCCCACTACGGGATCATCGAGCACCGCCCCGCGATCGAGCATCAGTCGCAGGCAGCCGACGAATCGGTCGGAACGTGTGTACATCTCCGTCAGCAGCGTCACCGGTGGCTTGCCGCCGATCGGTTTGATGATGTCGAGACCGTCGTCCAGCACGGCGCGAATGCCGCTCATCGAGTGTGTCTCGAAGGCGATCAACAAGTCCTGCACGGCGTTCTGCACGAGGGATGTCCTGGCGGCGGTGTGCGTACGCTGGCGACCCGTACCGCGGCCGCGCAAGCGCTCCAACGTTCGACGCGTTCGCGCCATGCAGAGCGCGACGCGCCAGCTACACATTGCACGATGCTGCGGACGGTGCCACACTCCGCGCACCTGCAGGCGACCCAGTCCGCCCTTCTGCTCCGGAACGATGCGCATCCCAACCTTTGCGTCTGCACTCGCTGCGCTGCTCGTAGCCGGTCCGCTCCTCGCCCAGCGCGTCGCGCCGGTTCCGCTGATCGGCGAAGCCACCGTCGCTGCCCTCGATAACGAACTCTCCGGGTCCGCCGCCAAGCGCACACTCGAATTCCTGTCGCACCTCAATCGGCCACGCGCGTCACGATCGTTCCGCATCGCGTCCGACTACATCGCATCGGAGCTGACACGTTTCGGACTCGCCGGCGTGACTGTGATCGAGATCCCCGCCGACGGCAAGACGATGTACGGCACCGAGAAGTCGCGCCCCGCGTGGGATCCGGAATTTGCCGAGTTGTGGGAGGTGCGGCGCGATGGCACGAAGTCGACGGATGTGGTGCGCATTGCGAGCTTCGAGGACGAACCGGTGGTGCTCGCCGAGGATAGCGATAGCGGGAGCGTGACCGCTGACCTGATCGATGTTGGTGCCGGTACGTCCGACGCTGATTTCACCGGCAAGGATGTGCGCGGGAAACTGGTGCTGGTGTCGTCGCAACCATCCGCGGCGGCACTGCTTGCGGTCGACAAGTACGGCGCTGCGGGCATGGTGAGTTATGCGCAGAATCAGCTCACGGCCTGGTGGGGCGAGGATGAAAATCTGATACGGTGGGGTCATCTCGATTCGTACTCGCCGCGCCGCACATTCACGTTCATGCTGTCACTCAAGCAGGCGCGCGTTTACAAGGCGCGCCTCGCGGCCGGTGAACGTGTCACGTTGCGCGCTGAGGTGCGGGCGGCGCGTCACGCGGGAACGTATCGCGTCGTGACGGCGGTGATTCAGGGTGGCGACGCGGCGCTGGCTTCCGACGAGATCGTGTTCAGCTGTCACCTCGATCACCAGCGGCCAGGCGCGAACGATAACGCCAGCGGTTGCGCCACAATCCTTGAGGTGGCGCGTTCACTGAATGCGCTGATTCGTGATGGGCGACTCGCGCGTCCGGCCCGCACGATCCGGTTCATCTGGCCGGCCGAGATCGAGGCGACGATGGCGCTGTTCCACGCGCGTCCGGAGATGCGCGCGCACTTCCGCGCGGCGATTCAGATGGACATGGTCGGCGGCGGGCCGGTGACGAAGGCGATCTTCCACGTCACGCGCGGTCCGGTCAGTGTGCCCAGCTTCATGTACGACGTCAGTCAGGCATTCGGCGCGTACCTGAACCTCGAGTCGGATGCCTTTGCGTCGGGGCAGGGTGGCGCGCACTACTTCGTGTCGCCGGAGGGTGGCAAGGAAGCGTTGCAGGCCGACCTCGCCGAATTTGCGATGGGCAGCGACAACATCATCTATGCGGAAGGGTCGTTCCGCATTCCCGTGGTGTATCTCAACGACTGGCCCGATCGCTACATCCACACGAACTTCGATGCGCCGGCCAACATCGACCCGACCAAGCTCGAACGCGCGGCGTTCATCGGTGCGGCGACGGCGTACTACGTCGCGAACCTCGCCTCACGCGATGTGCCCGCGCTCTGGACGCAGATGAAGAGTGCCGCGCTGCGCCGCTCGTCAGCGCTGATGTCGTATGCGGCGCTGCTGCCCCCCGCCGAGCGTGGCGCACTGGCGCGCACGTTCATCGGTGAGGAGCGCGGCGCCGTCGCCTCGATCGCGGCGTTGACAGCGATTCCCGATTCCACTCGGCGTGATGTGGACACGTTTCTTCGACAGCTCGAAACGCTGTTCGCGCCATTTCCCGCTGCAACACCGGCAGTGGCGGATGGTGCGCTTGTGTTCGCGCGCGTACCGGGCATCACTGGACCAATGGCTCTCTTTGTCGGATACGACTACTTCCACGACCACTACACGGGCCCAACGCCGAAGCTCATGGACTATGTGGGCCTGCGCGGCGGTGGAAGCGAGTACATCTACGAAACGCTCAACCTCGTCAACGGCACACGCACCGTGCAGGACATTCGTGATGTGGTGAGTGCCGTGTACGGTCCGGTCCCGGTGACGATGGTGGCCGAGTATCTGCGTGCGCTGCAGGCTGCGGGTGTGGTCAGTCTGGCGCGGTGACGGCGACGCCCGTCAGCAGACATCCTGCCAACGGCCGTCGCACCATTACATCCAACCAGGTCTTCACACGCATCACCTTACGGCACCACCGGCGGCTTGTCTTCCAGCTTCGCCGCCCACAAGCCGGAATTGAAGTCCGTGAACAACACACGACCCTTCCACGGCATCGCGTTCATGACGAATGGTGCGTTCGCCGTCAGTGCCTTCGGATCGTACGGCTTGAACACCGCGATCTCGCGACGCTGTTCGGCCAGGTTGCCGAGCAACTCGCCCGAGACATCGACCACGCGCACGCCGCCATCATAGTACGCCTGGTACAGGATGTCGTTCTCGACGATGATGTC
>JANLPZ010000027.1:0-113784 GCA_031367535.1 Gemmatimonadaceae bacterium | reverse complement strand
ACTTACGAGAGTCATTAAGACCAAGATAGAACTGGCACCCCCCGTGCTTCTGCTTGAGACCGTCCCAAACCCACTCGGCCTCATGTCGCACGCACAGATCGTCGATCTCGCTCGAAACGCCATCCTGCTCTCACTCCTCGTGTCAGCTCCGATGCTCGCCGTCTCACTCGGCATCGGTCTCGCCGTTTCGATCTTCCAGAGCGTCACCCAGATCCAGGAACAGACCCTCGTCTTCCTGCCAAAACTGATCGGCGTCTCGGCGATTTTCCTCGTCGCATTGCCATGGATGGTCCAGCTCCTCGTGAAGTTCACGACCGAGCTGTTCCGCGGATTGCCCCAGTTCGCGGCCTGAGGAACAGATCATGGCCGCCTCTACCCACGTCGCTTCCCGCTCGCGGTACGGCTACCAGCCGGCCGACGGTCGCACCCGCAGCTACGACGCACCGCCCGCCCGCACCACCTCGCGCTACGACGCACCGACCAACGGCGCCACCAACCGTCTCGATGTGCCGGCCGCGCGCGACACCCGTTTCCGCGCGCCGTCACCGCGCATCGGCACCACCTACGGCGCACCCGGCGCCCGCCTGACCTGTGAGACCCGCGCGTGAGTGTTGCCGCCGGGGTCCTGCCGTCACGTGCCGCCAGACCCGCGCGCACCGCGGAAGTCGCACTCGCCATCGGCGTCGTCGCGATCATCTCGCTGCTCGTCGTTCCGCTTCCGGCTGTCATCCTCGATCTGCTGCTCGCCGCCAGCATCGCCAGTGCACTGGTCGTGCTGCTCGTCGCGCTGAGCACCAAGGATCCGCTCGAGTTCTCATCGTTCCCCGCCGTTCTCTTCATCCTCACGCTGTTCCGCCTCGGCCTCAACGTCAGCTCGACGCGGCTGATCCTCGGTGAAGGACACGCCGGCAGCATCATCCAGGCGTTCGGCACGTTCATCCTGCGCGGCAACTACGTCGTCGGCATCGTCGTCTTCCTGATCCTGCTGGCGATCAACTTCGTCGTCATCACGAAGGGCGCAGGACGCGTTGCTGAAGTCGCCGCCCGATTCACACTCGACGCCATGCCCGGCAAGCAGATGGCGATCGACGCCGATCTCGCCGCCGGCATGATCGACGAAGCCACCGCACGCCAACGCCGAGAACGCGTCTCGCAGTCCGCCGACTTCTTCGGGTCGATGGACGGTGCATCGAAGTTCGTGAAAGGTGACGCCGTCGCCGCACTGCTCATCACCGGCATCAACATCATCGGTGGCATCGTCATCGGCGTGATGCAGAAAGGCCTCAGCATCGGTGCTGCAGCAAACAAGTACACGATGCTGACCGTCGGTGAAGGCCTCGTCAGTCAGATCCCGGCACTGATCATCTCCGTCGCCGCCGGTCTGATGGTCACGAATTCATCGAACAACGGCAACGGCATGGGTGACGTGATCACCGGCCAGCTGGCACGACAGCCGCGCGCGTTGTGGATCGCCGCCGGTGTGCTTGGCAGCTTCGGCCTGATGCCTGGCCTGCCGGCGTTTCCGTTCTTCGCACTGGCCGGCACGATGGCGTTCATCGCACGCAGCGCCACCGTGATCGAAGAGCGCGTCGAAGCCGCGCAGATGATTGCCGATTCACCAAAGGCCGCACTGCCCGCGACCACCGATCCGATGCAGGACCTGCTGCAGATCGATCCGATCGAACTGGAAGTCGGCTACGCTGTCATTCCGCTGATCGATGAAAAGCAGGGCGGCGACCTCCTCGAACGCATCTCATTGCTGCGCAAGCAGGGCGCGCAGGAACTCGGCATTCTCGTGCCGGCGATTCGCATTCGTGACGACATCCGACTACCCGCCAACGAATACATCGTCAAGATCCGCGGCGCTGAAGTCTCGCGCGCCGAAGTCATGCCGCGTTTTCAGCTTGCGCTCAACACGGGCGGCGTGATGCAGGACATCGATGGCATGGACACTGTCGATCCGAGCTTCGGCATGCCGGCCAAGTGGATCACCGCACAGGCACGTGTCGAAGCGGAAGCCGCAGGCTGGGTGGTGGTCGAGCCGAGTACCGTGATTGCGACGCATTTGATGGAAACGCTGAAGGCGCATGCGGCGGATCTGTTGGGCAGGCAGGACGTGCAGGAGATGGTCGACGCGCTCAAGAAGAGTCATCCCGCGCTCGTCGAAGAAATCATTCCCGGTCGCATCAACCTCGGCACGCTGCATCGTGTGTTGCAGCGCCTGCTGCGCGAGCGTGTGCCGATCCGCGATCTCGTGTCGATTCTCGAAGCGCTCGGTGACGCGGCGGAAACTACGAAGGATCCGGAGCAGCTCACCGAAGTCGTGCGGCGTTCGCTCTCGAACTCGATCAGCCGCCTGTTCCTCGACATGACCGGCAGTGTGCGTGGCGTGACTATCGGTCCGAAGCTCGAAGCCGCATTGATGGGCCTCTTCAGTCCGCGCGGCACACAGCAGGGCATGTCGCTGCTCAATCCCGATACGCTCGCCACGCTGTTGCGCGACCTGAACGGCATCGCGACGACGCATTCCGTCGAAGGTCGTCCCCTGCCGTTGATCACACCACCCACACTGCGCGTCGGCGTGCGGCGCCTGATCGAACCGGTGTTGCCGAATGTGCCTGTCATCAGCCTCGCCGAACTTCCGGCGTCGGTCAATCTCACGTCCGTAGCCACCTGGGAGTTGCCGTATGCGTCTTGAGACCTTTCGTGCGCGTGACCTCGGGTCCGTTGCACGCAGCGCAGAAGCCATCTTCGGCGATGACGTGATCGTGCTGCAGACACGCACCGTGCGCGAGAACGGCGAATCCGGCGTGGAAGTCGTCGCGGCCGCCGCGGCCGATGTCGATGCCTTCCGCGAAACGCTGACACCGACACATCTCCCGCTGCCGGCGACGCGCAACGGCAATCGCCCCTATGTGATCGCACTCGTCGGCCCGACCGGCGCCGGCAAGACCACGACCATCGCCAAGCTCGCGTCGAACCTGCACGCGTTCGGCAGCTGGACGGTCGGCATGATCACACTCGACACCTTCCGAGTGGCCGGTTTAGAACAGATCGCTACTTATGCCGAGATCGCCGGCTGTCCGCTGGAAGTGGCGTACGACGCTGTCGATGCCGCGCGCGCGATCGCGCACCTCAATGCCGTCGACGTGCTGCTCGTCGACACGCCCGGGCGCAGCCCGAAGTCGGGCGCTCGCGACGAAGAGTGGTGGCCGATCCTGCGCGCGATGCGCCCCGATGAAATCCACCTCGTTGTGCCGGCCGGATTGCGGCCCGATGTCGCGAGTACCGCCTACAACACACACATCGCGATGAAGCCGACACACCTGTTGCTGACCAAGCTCGATGATGTGCCGGGTGACACCGGTGTTGCCGATCTCGCTGCGCTGCTCTCCCTCCCGACGCGCTGGCTGACCGACGGACTCGATGTCCCCGCCGATCTCAAGCCCGCTCCACAGCGCATTCTCGCTTCACTCGGCCTCGTGGCCGGACAGGTGGCCACATGACCAGCTCCACTCGCACCCGACGCCCGGCCATCACCGCCTCACAGCCCGTGATCGAAGCCGCGGCCAACGCTCACATCCCGTTGGTACCGGTGACCGACGCGCGGATTGTCGCGCGGTCGCCGCGTTCCACGCTCACCACCACCACGCGCAGCGGTGCTGCGCCTTCACCCAAGCGCAAGGAACCGACGATGGACCCGCAGGTTTCGCTCTGGCGTGCGCTGGCCTCCGGAGATCCGGTGGCACGCGAGCAACTGCTCAAGGAGCATCTCGGACTCGTGCACCACGTCGCGCGACAGATGTCGAAGACGCTGGCGGTGAAGGCCGACTTCGATGAACTGGTGAGCTCCGGTTCGATCGGCCTGATGTCGGCGCTCGAGGCATTCGATGTCGATCGCGGATTGGCCTTCAGCACCTTTGCTGCGCCGCGGATTCGCGGGGCGATTCTCGACGAACTGCGCCGCCAGGATCATGTGCCGCGTTCGATCCGTCGCAAGACACGCGAGATCGGTCAGGCCCGCGAAGCACTCGGTCGTGTCCTCGGCCGAGCGCCGAACGATCGCGAAGTGGCCGACCATCTTGGAGTGGATCTGCAGACGCTGTGGAAGTGGCGGTCGGATGTGGAAGGTGCGCATCACGTGCCGCTCGATCGCAGCCCGAGCGAGACAGAAACGCTGGCCCCGACGCCGATCGAAGTGCTGGCCGACGAAGCGAATGACTCGGTGGACGATGTGATCACGCGTGAGCAGGAAGTGCTTCACCTGCGCGACGCGATCCTGCGCTTGAAGGAACAGGAGCGCACGGTGCTCAGCCTGTACTACTTCGAGGAACTGAAGCTCCACGAGATCGCCGATATCCTGCAACTCACGGAGAGTCGCGTCTCGCAGATCCGCAGCAAAGCACTTCAGAAGTTGCGCACGGAACTGCGTCCGCTGCGTGAGGAAGTGGCGTGATGCAGACCATCGACATGGCGCAGTTGCGCACCAGCGCCACCGAGATCGGGCAGCAACTGCTCGCGCCGGATCAGATCGTGGTGACCGTTACCGCTGCACTGTTGGTCGCGGTGTTCCTTCTCGCGATCGGCACCATCTGGCGCGGCCGTCGGCGGCCGGCTGTCGCACTACCGCCCGCGTCGAACCCGAGTGGTTTCAAGCGCTGGCTGACACCGATGGGCATGAAGTCGATTCCCGCCGAGCAGGCCGTCGCGGCACGGATGCGCCGCAAGACAGGCTCGAACAAGACGATCAAGGTGTCGACGCCGGTCTCGAGGGTGCCGACGCGTGCGCTACGCGGTGTCGGCGTGGATGCGATGGAGATCGCACGCAAGACCGGACTCGCGCGTGATGCGGTGGTGATGATGATGGCGAACGCGAATCCGCAGATCGCCGCGAAGAAGCAGACGGCAGCACGAGTGTCCGCCGCGGCGCAGACTCCGACGCGCAGCGTGGCGTCCGAGCGCGGGATGACCGCGCCTGGTGCCTACGCGAATGCGCCGCGAACGCAGGCACCGGTGGCAAAGAGCCGGACGCTTGGAACGCAGTTCAATGCCCGCATCAGCTGAGTTGAGGGTCTTCGACCGGGCGACGACTCAGGGAATCGACGTCGTTCGGTCGTCGTGCAGGAGCCCACGCAGATCAGCTGCCGGCGAGAACACAAACGCCTTGCCCGCCTTGCGTTGCACCATCATGCGAAGGCGTACGAGCTTCAGCAGATCGCTTCGCGCTGTCTCGTAGCTGACCCCGTGCGAAATCCTGTGTGACTCGACCGTGTAGCGCGCGATCGAATTTTTCAGGGCATGATTGATCAGTGCGAGCTGCCGAGGATTCAATTCCGCGTTCACGGCGGAAGCGCGTCGGACGATCTCCTCGGCCTCCTGAATTTCCGCCGCCTTTCTTGCCAGAAAGTCGTGGAGATCCGTGATTGCCCGGAGGAGCACTCGCATCTGGTACAGCAGAAAGTACGTCACGTCGTTGTCGTCGGTCTCCGTGTACAAATAGGAGCGCGCGTATTGCGCGCGGGCCTTCCGCAGGATCCTGGAGATCGAGACGTATTCACACAACCAGTACCCTTCGCGGGCCATCGACCAATAGAAGAGCGCCCGTGCAGTGCGACCGTTGCCGTCCACGAATGGATGGTCGTAGGCCAGCCAGAAGTGCAGCAGGATCGCCCGGATCGCGGGGGGAATGAACTCGTCCGGCTGCAGTCCGTTGGCAAAGTCGCACATCGCCTGCATGCGGTCTGCGAGCTCGCTCGCGTCAGGCGGCGTGTGCAGGCGGGTCCCGGTTTCGTCCTCGACGACGATGTGTTCGTCCTGCCGTCGAAAGCGTCCCGCTGCGTCGAGATCGTCCAGCGTCCCTTCCGTCAGCCGCCGCTGCAATTCGAGCACGATCGCGGGAGTGAGCGGCTGCCGGATGTGGTCGCGAACGAACAGCATCCCGTGATAGTTGTTGAGGATCATTCGTTCACCACGGCTGCTCGGTGCGCGACCTTCCTGGATCATCGCTTTGGCGACCTTGCGGGTTGTCGACGCACCTTCCAACTGACTCGAGGTGATCGCCTCCTCTAGCACCGACGTGAACAGGTATGTATCGCGCGTCGCCGGATTCGTGACCTGTTCGCTGCCTTGGATGTTTCCGCCCGCATTTTTGTCGATCTGGTGCAGCATTTCGAGCACAGGGTTGGCCAGAGCGTACTGGAACGGCTGGCCGTGCACATCACGAAGTGGAAGCGGTCTGTACATCGCCTTTCGCGCAAACTTGACCGCGAGCCAGCGCTCTTCGGGAGTGAACCCGGCGACGTCCGGCGCATGCCGGAAGGTGTCCCAGTGCCTGTACTTGCCGTCTGGTGCCGCGCCGATGCGAAGGCTCATCAGTCCATCAAACTGGTTTGAGCCGGACGTTCGAGAGAACACCTCCCGGAGCAGCTTACTGAAGTCCGGCGGCGGTACGGGCAGCTTCATCTGAGCGCGCTTCGATTGGCGTTCCTTTCAACTCCCAGTCAAATCCTAACTTCTACCAGATTAGGACGTGACGCAGTTATATGCCAGTCAAATCCTAGTTCAGCGCAAATTAGTAGAAGGCTAGGGCATGCAGGATGCGAACTCGGCCAATCACGCACCGGCACTCCCTGCCGTAAGCGGCACGAATTACCCAGTCAAGGCTGAGAAACCGAGACAACATGACAATCATAAGTGACTGCAATAAAATGACTTAGAGTGGTATCGACGTGCGGTCCCCCCCTTGCACATGGACTCGGCAGACCCCTGCCTCCCGTCCATGCCCCCGATCCTCCGCAACTCCGGTCTGACCAGCGCCGCCGCCGCCCTCCAGTTCTATGAGCGCCGCCAGCAGTCGATCGCGAACAACCTCGCTAACGTCGACACCACCGGCTTCAAGAAGGAGCGCGTGTTCGGACGCATGGTGGACGACGCCGTTGCCGCCGCCGATGCGATCACCGATCGCTCGCAGGGCGACATCACGCCGACCGGCAACGCCTTCGATGTCGCCGTGCAGAGCGACGCCTTTCTCGTGGTGCAGACGCCGGACGGCGAACGCCTCACACGCGGTGGTGCCCTCCGCCTCGACGATCAGCGTCGCCTCGTCACACAACAGGGCCACGTCGTGCTGGGAGAGGACGGTCCGATCAGGTTGCCGATGGGAGATGTCGGCATCAGTCGCGATGGTGTGATCACGGTGCAGCCACCCGCCGACGGTGAGACCCGCGCTGGCAAAGGTCAGCTGCCGACGCGCCTCAAGGCCGCGGTCCTGCGCATGGAGAGTGTGCCGGCGAATACCTCGCTGCAACACCTCGGCGCCGGACTGTTTCTGCCCGAGGCCAAACGCAAGCCGGCCGCCGATGCCGATCGACAGGTCATGCAGGGCGCACTCGAGAGCAGCAACGTGAACGCGATCGAATCGCTGACAGAGATGATCGACACCGTGCGCGCTTACGCGGACGTGCAGAAGTCGATCTCGGTGATGGATGACATCCGCGGCATCGCCGCAAACCAGATCGGCAAGCCGATCTGATCACGTCTACCAAGAGAATACGATGGATCCAGCACTTCGCGCCGCCGCCAGCGGCATGCGCGCACAGCAGACCCGCCAGGAAGTGATCGCGAACAACCTCGCGAACGTGAACACGACGGGCTACAAGCGCAGCCGCGCCAACTTCGAAGACCTGCTCTACCAAACCGTCACCGGCCCGCAGGTGATCGGCGGCCCCGCCGCGAACACACTGCCCGCCGTGCAGATCGGTCGTGGGGTGCGTCTCTCGAGTGTGCAGAAGGATCACGCACAGGGTTCGATCGAAACGACGCAGAACCCGATGGATCTCGCAATCGAAGGCGAAGGGTTCTTTCAGGTGCAGCTGCCGAGTGGCGCGATTGCGTTCACGCGTGACGGCAAGCTGCAGATGTCGGATCAGGGCGTGCTGGTGACGGCCGAAGGCAATCCGGTGCTGCCGAACATCAAGGTGCCGCCGCAGTCATCGCAGCTGAGCGTCGGGCCGTCGGGCATCGTCAGTGTGATGCGTGCCGGCAGCTCGATCCCCGAGGAACTGGGCCGCATCGAACTGGCACGCTTCAGCAATCCCGCCGGCATGTTGTCGCTGGGTCAGAACATGTACAGCGCCACGCCCGCCAGTGGTGAGCCGATGGTCAGCTTCCCGCAGGATGAAGGGACCGGTCGCCTGCAGCAGGGCGCACTGGAAATGTCGAACGTCGAAGTGGTGACGGAAATGGTCGACATGATCACCACCATGCGTGCCTACGAACTGACGTCGAAGTCGATCAAGACGAGCGACGACATGCTGCAGATCGCGAACGGCCTGGTCCGCTGATGTTGCGCGTCGCGCTCTCCATGCTGCTGGCCACGACATTACCCGCCCCTGTGCATGCGCAGGCGGTGGTGGATTCGCTCGTGGCACGCATCACACATGCGTGGGGCACACCTCCGCGCGGCGGCTGGTGTGCCGAATGGAGCGTGGTGCGCGGCGACAGCTCGGCCTTGCAGGCTGCGGCGGCAGAAATCAGCGGCAGTGAACGCGTCGGCATCTACACGATCACCGTCCGTCGCGAACGATTCGCGGCACCGGTGCTGGTGGGTCGTTTGCGCGTCGGTCGCGAACGCGACGAAGTGGTGGCCGCGCGTCAGATCGCGCGCGGCGCGATTCTCGGCGAGAACGATCTGCTGCTTCAGCATTCGCTGGTCTGGGGCGCACCGGATGCCGACGTGCCGCTTCCACTGACCAGCATCATCGGCACGGAAGCGCGGCGCGTGCTGCGCAATGGTGAAACGATTCGCGCCATCGACATCGTGTCGGCGCCGGTCGTGTTTGCCGGCGATACCGTGACCGCAGAAATCATCCGGGACGGCGTGCGGCTCGCGCTGGTGGGCACGGCATTGCACAACGCGTCTCTTGGCGGACGCGTCGCCATTCGTCTCGATCGCGGTCGGCGGTTCGCCGGCATCGCCACGGGACGCAACACTGTGAGGCTCGACTGATGACGATTTCCCAGGGAAACATGATCCGACTGACCGCCCTCATCGGACTGACGCTGTTCCTTGCGCATCACGCACGCGCACAGGCTCCGGCACGACGCGACAGCGTGGTCGTGGCGCCATCGGCACCGACGCCGGCGCTCAATGCGCGGCCGGCGCGCCTCAACTGGACGTCCGACCGTCGCAACTACGCGGTCGGTGACCTGATCATCGTGCGCATCGACGAGAACACACTCGCGTCGGCCAACATGACCGACAACGCGACGCAGAGCCGCAAGAAGAACACCGACTTCAAGCTGGTCACACCTGGCGCTGTCACGGCGATGGGCGCCAGCTTCAACACCACCAACAACGGCCAGAGTGGACAGCGCGGTGATCGCTCACGCCAGCTGCGACTCAACGGCGAAATCACGGTGCGCGTGATGAGCATCGATCCCGTTTCCGGCGTGCTCACGATCAAGGGCACGAAGAGCATCGGGGTCGACAAGGAACAGCAGACCATCACGTTCGCCGGTGCGATCCGTCCGCAGGATCTGAGCGGCAACAACGCGATCGAGTCGTCACTCGTCGCCGACGCCAAACTCGACATCGTGAACAAGGGCAGTCTGGGCAAGGCCAAGCAGGGCATGCTGAGCAAGATCCTCGGCGCGTTCTGGCCATGATCGAACTGCGGAAGGGCGCCGCGATGGCCGAGCGTCGTGTGCGACGTGTGGCGCTGGCCTGTGTGGTGATGTCGATCGTGTGGCTGATGACCGCGTCAATGCTGCATGCGCAGTCGAAGATTCGCGACCTGGTGCTGGCGGATGGTGCGGCGCCGGTACGCGTGGTGGGGTATGGACTGGTGGCCGGTCTCGATGGCACCGGTGATCGCGGGATGGGTGGATCGCAGGGCGGGCAGACGGTGCAGAGCATCGTGAACCTGCTGCGCCGTTTCGACATCACCGTGCCACCGAACGTGCTGCGCACGCGCAACGTCGCAGCCGTGCTGGTGACCGCCGAAGTGTCCGCCTATCTGCGGCCCGGCGGACGATTCGATGTGCAGGTGTCGAGTATCGGGGACGCGCCGTCATTGCGCGGTGGTGTGTTGTACATGACACCATTGATCGCCGAAGTCGGTGGTAATCCGATGGCCACGGCGCAGGGCGGCGTGATGTTGTCGGAAGGAAGCGATCGCGGTGGCGCACGGTCGTACGGCACACGTGTTGAAACGAGTGCGCGTGTGCCGGCCGGTGGTGTGGTGGAAGTCGAGCTGCCGCGCGCCAGTTACGCCGCATCGTCCGGTGCACTGTTGCTGCGCGAACCGGATATCGCGGTGGCGAGTCGCATCGCGGCGGTGATCGACAGTGCGCTGGGCGCCGGCACGGCACGTGTGGACGATCCGGGCTCCGTGACACTGACGCTCAAGGACACCGCCGGTTCAGCGCGCAGCGCGTCGGTGGCCAAGTTGCGCGAATTGCCGATCCGCATCACACGCGGCGCCAAGGTGGTGATCGATGGTCGCGATGGTACCGTGGTCGCCGGCGGTGATGTGACAGTCGGTGAAGCCGTCGTCACACACGGCCAGCTGACGCTCACGATCGGCGGTGGCGCTGACACGTCGGCCGTCAGTCCGGGCGAGGTGCGTATGCAGCCGGGTATCTCGGTGCAACGCATCGCCAGTGCCTTGCATGGGGTGCGATCGTCGCCGGCCGAGATCGCGGCGATCTTCAGTGCGCTGCGTGAAGTGGGTGCGATTTCAGCGGAAGTCGTGATCCGATGACGACGCCATCTGTTTCCGGTGCCGGTCGGGCGCCGATCGATCCGCGCGAAGCCGGCATGAAGAAGGCTGCGGCCGACATGCAGGGCCTGTTTGTGCAGCAGCTCTACAAGTCCATGCGCGAGAGTGTGCCGACCGAGGGTGGCCTGGTGGAGCGGAGTCAGGGCGAGGACATCTTCGCCGGACTCATGGATGAGCGCCTTGCCGCCGATACTGGTACGCGGTGGCATCGCGGTCTGGGAGACGCGATCTACCGGGCGTTGCGTCAGAAGGCGGGGCTCGATGCCCCGGGTTCGCCGTCGGCTCCCGGCACTGCAGTTCCCGCAGCACCACTTGCATCACCCGTCCGGATTCCCTGAGACTCGCCATGTTGCCGACATACGCCCCGAAGTACGCACCTGCCACGCCCCGTCGCGAAACCGCGGTGGAGGTGTTGTCGGATGTCATGGGCACGGAGCGCAGGCTCCTCGAGGAACTCGTGAACGTGATGCAGAAGCAGCGTGCCGCCGTGGCGTCCGATGATCTGCAGGCACTCGACGACAGCGTGTTCGCGACCTATCGCGTGCTGGCGACGCTCGGCGAAGCGCGTCGTCGTCGCAAGAGTGTGAATCGCCTGCTTGGCGAAGCGGAAGACATGAACGTGAATGACCTCGAGGAGATTCTCGGCGACCGCGCCACACCCGCTGTGATTGCGGCGCGCAATGCGCTGCAGGATGCGGCCGTCACGCTC
This sequence comes from Gemmatimonadaceae bacterium, assembly GCA_031367535.1. GTDB lineage: Bacteria > Gemmatimonadota > Gemmatimonadetes > Gemmatimonadales > Gemmatimonadaceae > JACMLX01. Next base: position 102,294 of record JANLPZ010000027.1, on the reverse strand, counting down.
AGTCGCGAGGTGGACACCAACAAGCAGGTGTTGCGCTCCGCGATGGACAACGGCAACGACTATGTGCAGAAGTTGTTCGGGAATCCGCAGCCGACGGCAACGTACGAAGCACCGCAGGCGCCACGTGCGCCGCATGCGACGGCAGCATCGGCGGCGCTGCGACCCACCACGGCGCGGCTCACGCCCGCCATGGTGCCGACGGCGCCGCGATTCCTCGATCGTTCGGTCTAAGGAGCATCGGATGAACTTCGGCGGCCTGTTGAGCATTGCCCGGTCCGGCCTCGCGGCCTCCCAGGCGCAGATCACCACCACATCGCAGAACGTCACCAACGCGCAGACACCGGGCTATTCGCGGCAGCGCACGCTGCTCGTGCCCAACTATCCGGAGCGGCTGCCGCAAGGCACGTTTGGGACTGGTGTGATGATCGATGGTGTCGAACGGATGCGCAACGAACTGCTCGACGCCACCTACCGTCGCGACACACAGAATGCGTCGTTCCACGAAGAACGTCGCGATGCCTTGCAGGCTGTCGAAAACGTGCTTGGTGAGCCGTCGAGCACGGGTCTCGCCTCGAGCCTCGAACAGTTCTGGTCCTCGTGGAGTGATCTCTCCACCAACCCCGATTCAAGCGCGGCAAAGAATCTCGTGCGGCAGCGTGGTTCGCAGGTTGCCTCGCAACTCAACGCATACGGCAACCAGATTGCCGACGCTCAGACGGTGGCGCGCACTCGCCTGATCGAAACGGCGGATCGAGTGAATGCCTTGTCGGCGCAGGTGGCTGACATCAACGCGCGCATCGTTGCCGCCGAAGCAGCCGGCAATCAGTCGCCTGACATGCGCGACCAGCGCGACCTCAAGGCCGACGAACTGGCGACACTGATCGGCGGCACATCGTATCCGCAGTCGGATGGATCGGTGCACATCACGGTCGGTGGTGATACGATCGTGGACGGTGCGAACTTCAAACCGGTGCGCGTGCAGGCGCTGCTCAGCGATCCGACGAAGCTCGGCATCGCGCTCGGTGCGCTTCCCGCTGGTGGCAACGCCACGGAAACGATGTATCAGATCGGCGGCCAACTCGCCGGCACGCTCGACGCGTACAACAACGTCTATCCCGCCGCACAGACGCAGCTGGATGGCGTCGCGTCGGCCCTCGTGGCGGCGACGAACGCGGTGCATCGCACCGGCTTCATCGGCGCGACGCAGGCCGGCAACTTCTTCGACAGCACCCGCACCAGCGCCCGCACGATTCGACTCGACAGCACGATCGTCGCGAACGTGGACAACGTGGCGGCGTCGGGCATTCCGAACGAGTCGGGCGACAACACGGTCGCGCTGGCGCTGTCGCAGCTGCGTGATGTCACGACCACCGTCAACGGTCAGACGGCGTCGATCAACGAAGGGTATCGCACCGTCGTCGCGAGCATCGCAACGAGTGTCAACAGCGCCGGCGGCCTGGCGACTGCCGCACGCACGCTCGCAACACTCGGCGATACGCGCCGTGAGAGCATCAAGGGAGTATCGGTCGACGAGGAGATGGTGAACCTGATCAAGTACCAGCAGTCATACGCCGCGGCGGCCAAACTGATTGCGGTCGTCGACGAACTGTCACAGACGTTGCTGGGCCTGGTGCGGTAGTTCGTTCGCGGGACAGGCGGCGCGGAGTCGGCGCCTGGCAGGACTCACAATTCGCTGATGGGGAAGCAAGGATGCTGATCCTGAGCAGGAAGGCCGGTGACGCGATCGTCATCGACGGTGGAATCCGGATCGTGGTGGTGCAGTGTGATCGTGGCAGCGTGCGCATCGGCATCGAGGCGCCCTCCGATACGACCATCCTCCGTGCCGAACTGGTGGAGCAGGTGGCCGCGCAGAACAAGCTCGCGAGTGTGCGACGCGACGCAGCGGCTGCGCCGATCATCACCAGCGGCAGCGCGCTCGCGCCGAAGATCTCGTCACCAAAACAGACATAGGGATCACCGCAGCGATTCCCTGGCCTTCACCGACGCGAGCGCCGCAGCGAGATCCGATTGCCTTTCGTATTGTCGGACTTTTGCGGCGCTGACGGCACCGCATGACCTGACGTTGCGACATCACGTCGCCCCACCAGAATGTGACAGCCACCATCGCCCGGGCATTCGCGGCTGCGCGTGATCCCGATGCCGAGCGTGCGTAGTGCCTGCACGAGTTCCGGCAGCGTCGCCACTTCGTAGGGCAGTCCACCAAGCCAGTCCACCAGATCGCAGTACGCGTCCATGCCGCGTTCCTTGCCCTCGGTCCACCAGGCCTCGGGACTTTCGCCGTTCTTCGCGCGCAAGGCGTACCGCTCGGTGATCCAGTCGAACTCCATCTTCCGTTTGCCGGATAGCGACGCGCGGTGATACTGCTGCTTGAGCGCGAGGTGCTCCGGGAATTCCGGGCCCTTGGCGTAGATGGAAATGAAGAACGTGCCGCCGAATGACACACGACCGGTCGCGTTGGTGATCGCCCGCCACATCTGTCCAGTGTGATGCAGCACGCCCCACGAGTAGACGAGATCGAACTTGCCGAGCGACGCGAGGAAATCTGCATCGAGCACGGAACCCTGAATCACCGACCACGAATCGGGCGCACCGGCCTTGCTGTGAAATTCGCGGGTCGCCTGAACCGAGTGCGAGTCGTAGTCGAACGAGACCAGTTCACGCGCACCCATCGCGTGCATGCAGTACGAATGCAATCCCGACCCCGATCCGATATCGAGTACGCGTAAACCATGCAGCGACGTTGTGCCGAGCCATCGTTCGATGTCTGCCCGCGCCGCGAGCAGTCGCGCCTGATCGATGGACGTCTGGTAGTCCAGCCAATTGCGGCCGAAGCCGAAACGGTCGACGCTGCGTTCGTCGAACGGTACGGGTGAGCATGGCAAAGCAGTCATCGGGAGTCCGGTGATGAGCGGTCGAGGAAATCGTGGCGTGTGCGCCGTTCAGGTGGCGAGGGCCGCAACGTCACAGGCCGGCACTCGCGCGCGCGCCCGTTCGCCGAGCAGCACCGTGCGCACTTCGAGCAGGCCGGCGTTCATTGGCTCGAGTCGCAGCATCGTCCCGACCAGTTCGAGTGCCGTGTCGAGCTGGCCGCACTGCACGGCCTGTTGCAGCTGCTCGTTGAGCGAGGCCATCGAGAGGCGTGCAGTCGGTCGCGGTTGTGTCATGCGACGTTCCGCCTCAGCGCGCTGTGCCAGCGCACTCCGAAAGAAAGCGCGATAATCCTGCGCTTTCACATCCCACGTCCAGGCAGGCAGCACGGCCGCTGAGGCGGCGGTACCGAATCGTTCGCGCAGAGCCAGATCGTCGCGCAATGTTGTCACGGCGCGCCGGAACGCCTCGCGCTCCCGATCGACGATGAACGCGTTCTCCCCGTTGCGAAGATACTCCGGCACGGTGCCGTTGTCGGTCGTGACGATGGCGCAGCCGCTCGCGGACGCTTCGAGCAACGCGTTGTTGTTGCCTTCGGTGAGCGACGCGCACACATACACATCGATCTTCGCGTACCAGGCCGGCATTTCGTCGAGCGTCAGGTTGCGATCCGAGTAGCCGCAGAACACGAGCTCGACGCCGTCGAGTTCACCGAGCGGCTCGATGAACTCAGCGAATCCCTTGACGGGCGTCTTCCGGTTGCCGGCCCATCCCACACGTAACGGCTGGCCCGGCGTCCGAGTGCGCGACACGTTTCCGAAGCGCGTGCCGTCGATGCCATGCGTGACATAGACCACCGTCGGCAGCCACGGCATCAACTCGCGACGCAACCGCTCCGACACGACATGCGTGCGCTGAAAATTCGCGCGGAGGAATCGCGCCAGTTCCGGCGCCGGCACCGCACTCCATGACACATGCGAGCGCAGCGCCGTGACGTACTTCCAGGGCATCGTGATCTTCGCCGCCGGCACGAGGCCGAACTCCATGACATAGATCAGGTCCCACGCGCGCTCGTCGAACGCATCGGTGTGATACTGGACCGTGATATCGAACTCATCACCCAGCACCTGCTGCAGCGTGCGCGCATGTCGCTCGAAGATCCAGTTCGGAACATCGGCAATCACGAGAACACGCGGACGCAGCGCGATCGGCTGCGCGCTCACACGCGAATTCACCGTGATCGACTCCGACGCCAACGACGTCGTCGCCACCGATGATCGCGCCTGCGCCTGACGCAGCCACTCCTCGAGCACCAGCAGCACCCACACCGGACCATGCTGTCCGTTGCGCAACAGGTCGCGCGCCGGCGATGGATCGAACAACGTGCGCAGGCGTGAGTCCTGGCCAAGCAGGCGGTCTTCGACGAAGGCGCGTGCGTCACCGTCGGGCGCGAACCAGCGCGCCAGCGGGACACCGAAGCCCTGCTTCTTCCGATGGACGAACCGATCCGGGAAGTAGCGGGACAGCAACTGCTTGAGCACATGTTTGCCCGTCAGCTGGCCCAGCGGATCGACACCGATGTTGGCCTTCTCCGGCATCTGCGTGATGAGATCCCATACCGCCACATCCACCAGCGGCGTGCGTGTCTCCAGCGAGTGCGCCATGCTCGCGATATCCACCTTGGTGAGGATGTCGTATGGCAGGTAGGTCATCGCATCGAGATACTGCACGCGTTGCACGACCCCGAGATCACGCGCCTCGGTCCACGCCTGCTCGAAACTCTCGATCGGCAACAGCGTCTCGTCATGATGTGCACCGGCCCACAACCGATTGCGTGTGTGTGGATCGCAGTACTGGATGAACTGCTGCCACGCTTCGACGGGCGGACGCGTGAGCATCGTTCCACCCTGCTGCGATACCCATTGCAACCAGAGCATGTGCGAGTGATAGCCGGCCAGTCCTTCGTCGCCACCATCACCCGTCAACACCGTCTTCACATCCCTGGCTGCCAACCGCGACACCGCCATCGTCGCCACCGCCGAGCTGTCACCGAACGGTTCGCCGTAGTGCTGCACCAGTGCCGACAGCGACGACAACGCGTCCACTTCCAGCACCTCGCAGGTGTGGACCGTGTTCAGTCGCGCTGCGGCTTCGGCCGACCACGCCGATTCGTCGTGCGCCGGATCCGTGAAGCCGATGCTGTAGGTGTGAATCGGCTGCGTCGCGATTTCCTGCGCCATCGCGACCACGCCGGTCGAATCGAGTCCGCCGGACAGGAACGCCCCGACGGGCACATCGGCGATCATGTGTGCCTGCACCGAATCACGCAGGGTCGCATCGAACGCCTCGAGCCACTCGGCCTGGCTGCGGAATGTGTCGGGTCGGAACTCCGGCCGCCAATAGCGCTGCGGCCCGTGCACACGACCGTCGTAGTCGACACTCATCGTGTGACCCGGCGGCAACTTCCGCACCTGCTTGTACACGGAGCGCGGCGCCGGGATGTACTGCAGCGCCAGATATTCATCCAGTGCTCGTACATCAAGGTCTGTTTGCAGTTCAGCCAGGCGGTGGAACGCCTGCAACTCCGACGCGAACGCGAACAACCCCGGCTGATCCACGTACACCAGCGGCTTGATGCCGAACTGGTCACGCGCGAGAAACACGCGCTGCCGGCGGGCATCGGCGATTGCGAAGGCGAACATGCCGCGCAGCTGTGTCACGCACCGGTCGCCCCATTCCTCGTAGGCATGAACGATGACCTCCGTGTCCGACTGCGTGCGGAAGTGATGTCCGCGCTGCTCGAGCGTGCGGCGCAACTCTCGATAGTTGTAGATCTCGCCATTGAACGTGATCCAGACGTTGTTGTCTTCGTTCGCGAGCGGTTGTGCACCAGCCTCGAGATCGATGATGGACAGACGGCGATGCGCAAGCGCAACCGGCCCCTGCACATGCACACCCGCACCATCCGGCCCGCGATGGCGCTGCGCATCGGCCAGCGCAACGGCACCCGCGCGCAGGCGGTCGGCAGGATACGGTGCAAGAATTCCGGCAATTCCACACATGACAGTCGAGGGTCGTGAGGTATTGGGTCAGCGCGTGACAGCACCGGGCTGGCGTGCGTGGTGCGCGAACGCGCGCTCCACAACACTCGCCAGCTCCGTGACGCGACCATCGGGATCGTGCCGCTCACGCAGCCAGCGTGCGTTGGCCGACGCCGCACGTGCGTAGTCGGTGGTGTTCGTCAGGAGTGACTCGACGACGCGCGCGAGGTCGGCGCGTGTGCCGTTCGCGACACGACCGCAGCCATGGCTCGACAACATGCCGTCCGGATCGAACGACATCGACGCGATCGGGATGCCGTGCATCCCCGCCTGCAGGAAGGTGTTCGGAAAGCCTTCCACCACCGACGTATTCACGAGGACATCGGAAAACCTGAACAACCCATCGATATCCGGCAGCGCGACCTGATCGGCCAGCATCAGGTTCGGCAGCGCAACTTCCAGCTCATCGATGCTGCGCTGACCAAGCGAGTGGATATCGTTGCAGACCATGATCATCGTGCGATGCGGCAGTGCGGCCGCCAGAGCCAGCGCTTCCGCATGACGCTTGTTCGGATCGATCCGACCGATCCACAACATGCGCCCACCATATGCAGGCGCAACGCGAGCATCGGATCGCGCAACGGAGGGCGCCGGATTCCGAATCAGCGTCGCCGCGCGACCCTCGCGTGCCTGGAACAGTGACTGCTGTCGTTCCGTCTGCACCACCACCTCGTCCGCGTGGTGCATCGCGTACCAGATGAAGTGGCCGGGAATGCCGTACGGATCGCGTTCGGTCGATCCCTCATACACGAACGGATCGAACGCCGCATCGGACGCGATCGAGAGCACCAGCGCGCGACCGCGTGCCATGCAGAATCGCGCCAGCTCAGCCGTCGCTTCATTGGCGCCGAACGCAACGTAGACGTCAGCGTCCACGTCGGCCCAGACGGAACGCGCCACATCATCCTGCTGTCCGACATGCCACGGCACATCGGGTCGAAAGTGTACGGTGAAGCCGTCCGCGCTGGTCACTGGAGCCCGCGTGCCACCGATCACCACAGCACGCACGTCAAACAGATTCCGGCTCGCCAGACCACGCAGAAACGTCGTGCCGCGCACCTCGGCGCCGCCGAAGTATCCGCGGCCACCGTCGAGCAGTTGCCCAGCATACGGCAACGAGAAACAGACGCGCGGCGCACGCGGCGCGGCGCGTGCGCGTGCGCGCGGCGCGCTGAACGACGACTCCAGCAGCGGAAGCGGCATGATCTGATCGGGCCCGAGGAAATGGATTCCATCAACGGAATCCGCATAGCGGTTGTAGAGCACGATCAGTGCCAGAGGCAAGTCTCTATTTTACAATGACTTAGCAGATCACTTGTGCGGCAGTTCCGACGGTGCAGGCAGTTGTTGCCGAGCAGTTGTGGCCGACTCTCGTTCAGCGAGCGGCGGCGCGCATCACGTGTCGCCGGATGATCTCGATCGCTGACATCACCAGCGTCTCGGCGATCGCCGATGGCAGCAGTGACTGCCGATCGCGTCGCCGTGTGCGCGCCAGCGTGAGCGTGTCACACACCGTCGCCACCGTGCGCTGACTGTCGAAGTGTGCACCCACATGTGCGCGCGCCGCCAAACTCGCCGCAGCGCGCGCCGCCGGATGCAGAAACGGGCGCACACCGTCGACATACAACGCCGCGTCATCACGCGTCGCGTCCACCAGACTCCCCGTGCCCGGCACGACCAGCTCGCGCTGCCCGCCCACATCCGATACCACGGGAATGCAGCCCATCGCCATCGCCTCGTACAGCGATCGTGCGATGCCTTCGATTTCCGACGGCGCAATGAACACGTCGGCGGCTGCGTACACGTGGCGCAGCGTCGGCTCATCCAATTCGCCGACGAACTTGCAGCGATCCGCGATGCCTTTGGACACTGCGCGTTCGTGGGTCGCCTGCAGCAACGCACCGGTGCCGGCCACGACAAGCACCGCGTCGTGTCCTTCGCTCCGCAATTGCGCCGCCACATCCACTGCCAGGTGTGGCCGCTTCTCGCTCGACACTCGCCCAGAGAACAACAGCACCAGCGTCTCCGCACTGGCCCCAATCGATGCGCGGATCTCGGGCATGCGCGGACCCGTGTGCTGCCACGCAGTCGTGTCGATGCCGATGTGCGCCGCGCGCACGGCATCAACCGAGCAGCCTCGCTGCACCAACTGCGTCACGAGCGCATCACTGGTCGCCAGCTGCGCATCGAGCTGACTCTCCCACTGCGCCGCCATCGTCGCGTAGCTGCCGTACATGCCGGTCTCGAACCAGTCGGTGTGCACGTAATCCACGAACGCCACGTTCGGATGACGCGCGCGAAGCCACGGCAGCATATGAAAGGCGAGCAGGCTGTGGCTGAGCAGCACCACGTCTATCGCGCGCGATGTAATCAGCCAGTCGATGTACGACGGCACCGCGGTCGGTGGAACGGTTGCGTGCGCGTGGTGAATGTCCGGTGCGGCAGCGCGCACCTGATCCAGTCGCCACTCCGTGCGCCACCACTCAGTGGTACACGTCGTCACCGCACAGCCGGCCGCCACAAGCCGCGGCAACAGATCTGCGTTGAACGCCGTGTAGCCACCCATCGGAAATCCTTGCAGCAGCGCCAGCACCCGCATGCCGTGCGCCGGCGACAGGCGCGCCGTGAGTGCCGGCGTCGTGATCTGCATCAGCGACTGCTGCGGTCGCGTCGGCAACGCACTCGGCCGCATGTCGACAAGGGCGGCGTGATCGAAACCAAGTGAATGCATCGCGGCGCGTGCCTCAGACTCAATCGGCGCGAGAATCGCGGCATCGGCCGACACACGGATCACCGGCTCCGTCAGCCACGCCGGTCCGCGACCTGTCAACTGTCGCACGGCAATCGCCACTGCGATGGCCGTCGTCGCCGACACGGTATTCGCGGGTGTGAGAATCTGCCGCAACACATCAGCGCGCACGACCAGAAACTGCGCCACACTCGACATCGCCGGCGGCGCCGATTCTGTCGCAACCGCCGCACCCGACACACACGCCACACCGGGTCGCGTCGCCAGGAACCACACCGCGCGTTCACACGCCGTGGCATCCAACTCCACCCCCGTCAACACGAGCGCGATAAACGCGTGAGCATGTGTCTCAAGCGTAGCGAGTGTGCATGTGGCACTGACGGCGACACTCTGCTGCGCCAGTGACCGCGTCGTGCGATCGCGTGCAGCAGTCGAAGCGCCGGTCGGTAACACCAGCACCGGCAGCGCCCCATCAGGCATCGCGCATCCAGAGGAGCGATCGCAACGCCAGCGCCGCCGGTTCACGACGCGCCAGCAGACCCTGACGCCAGTACGTGGTGTGATAGTCGCGCATCAGCGAGGCGCGTGTGAACGGCTCATCGCTGAACGCCGCCAACGCGCGCAAGCGGTCGCTGCCCAGGCCATCACCGTGATGAATATCCCCGATCTCGCGTGCGTCTTCAGCAGCCGGATAGAGGATCGTCCGTGCGAGCTGCCGGATCGCCGCCGCTGCTGAAATGGATTGCGCGCCGAACACCTGCTGTTCCTGCGCCAGTCCGCGCGCGTACGCCAGTGCACCCTCGCGCAGCTGCGCGATGTGTACGCGCTGCGACTCCGGATGATCCACACTCGCGTGTACGGGTACAACCCGCACACCATCCACGCGGAATCCGCGCAGACTGCCACGCGTCGTCGTGCAGATGAACTCCACCAGTTGCCGCAGCTGCAGCACGGTGTTCGCGCGATCCGCCGGCCCGCCCTCATCGAACAGGTAGCCTTTCGCCGTCGTCTTGCCGAGGTCCTGCGTGATGGGGCTGAGTGTGCCGAGGTAGTAGCCGATCAGGTCGAGCGGCTGCGTCTCGAGTGTGGTCACGGCATCGACGGCTTTCTGGATCGTGCCGTTCCAGCCGATGTCCACCACGGCGATGCGACCCGGTGCAAACACCCCGTGTTCAGTGAGGTAGCGCATCAGCAATGCACGTTCCGTCTGCGAGCGTTGCAGCAGCGCCTGCACCACATCACGGCGGCCGATCAGCGCCAGCAGCTTCGCAGACTGCGCCATGTTGCCCGGTGTGATCAGTTCACCGGGATCGAGTGACACCGCGCGGAACGACGCCGCGAAATCTTTGGACGTGAGCCCGACGCGATCGAGGAACTCATGTGCCGGCCGCACATTCTCGGCGGCGAGCAGCTGCGACGTGATCGAACTGCGTCCCGACGCGAGCGCCGGCATCATGAACGCGCGTCGCGATGACTCGAGCAGTTCTGTGACGGGACCTGCGCGGTCACCCACCAGCGCGCGATAGACATCGAGAATGATTTCGCCATCGCGCAGCAGGAAGTACGCACGCTGCACACCATCGGCCACCATGCGTTCATGCAACCACATCGCGAAGCCGCTCAGCAACGGGCCGGCCACCGCGTAGCCGAATCGCCACCAGTACGGAAACGCGGGCTCCACCGTGCGTGATCCGATCTGCGACAATCCGAGCGCAATCGCATCGCCCGGTGCGATGGCTGGCTTGTCATCGTGACGACTGGCCGCCCACGGATGGCAGATCGCCATGAAGCCGTGACTCAATGGAATCGCGGCGTCGGACTGCGCATGATCGCCGATGTGCAGCACTTGCGATGGTGCAATCCTCGCTTCCGTTGCAAGATGTGTCAGCAGCTTGCCTTCACCTTTCGACATGCGCGCATCGGCAGAGCTCACGAGCATCACACCATCGAGATTGAAGCCACACCCTTCGAGCAGTTCGCGAAGGAACGGCGTGTCGTGATAGGTGTCGCTCACGCACCACACAGTTTTCCCATCGCGACGTGCGGCATCGAACACTCCACGCAGATACGGATGCGCCACACACAACGCGCGCTCGATCAGGCGCTCGGCCTGCACCATTGCCGGTACGTCCGACGCGGTGCGTTGCAGACGTTGCGCAAGCACCGCGTGAATTTCCTGCAGCGTCACTTCTGCGGATCCGCGTGCGACAGCGCCACGTCGACGCGCCTCGTTCTCCGCTTCCTGGCGCAGACCCGCGAGCTGCACGGCGTCCAGTCCCCAGTCGCAGAATGGCGATGGCGTCGCGAGATGCAGAAAGACATCACGAGGCACGGCCACCTTGCGCACGATGAGCGTGTCGAAGATGTCGAAACTGATGACGCGCACATGCGGCCACGCTTCTTCGAGAGCGGCCGTCGCGACTTCGGCGGCGGTCGGCAGTCGGCCGAGTGAATCGAAGTCTGGAGACATTGCCGACGCGACGGCGCCGAAGAGCGCAGTGGCATCCGCCGTCAGGTCGTGCTTCACTGCCGCCGTGGGAAATCGCAGCGGCGCCGCCGTCATGTCGTGAACCGCATCAGGAACGAGGGCTCGAGCGAGAAGATCATCTCGTTACTCGCCATCGCGTCGGCGGGCACCAGTTCCCTGCCGCTGTCACCCTGCGTCAGCGCGAAATGCTGAAAGCCGAAGACGCCCAGTACTGACGCAGCAATCTGCACGCTTTCGGCATCGCGGCTGGTTTCATTCGCGCGACCGGATCGCCATGCGACGGCACCGATCTCGCGACGCTCGAGTGCACCGCGCGCACCGATCAGCAGCGATGCGACGGCCGCCGCACCACCAGCATGCAGGAGCGTCGACGCACCAGGCGACGTCGGCGTAAACGAGATCGCGTGCAGTGTGTCAGCCTCGTGAGCCGTGATGGCATCAGCGACATCGCTGCATTCCGCACTGGCTTCGAGGGCGACGCGCTGCTCCGTATCGTCGCAGAGCACGATCACGCTCACCGCACGGCCGCAGGTGGCGGCGCTGAGTGCCGCGAAACCATCGGCGGGCGCCGCATCCACGAAGCGATCGCCATCGCGCAGCGCTTCGTCGAGAAAGAGTCGCAGTTCGGCTGACACACCGTCATCACCATGTTCCTGCGCGACGGCGCGTGTGGCCGAGTCGGCGTCGGTGATCTGCACCACAAAACGCGGCGAGCCATCGGGCCGTGCGGTGACGGAAGGAATGATCGGGCCCGAGCCACGCGCGATCAGCGTCGCGACGGCATCATCAAGGGCGATCGTCTGCCGCCATTCGCCGGCCATTGCCTGCAACTCCCGATCGGTCGAGGAGGTCGCAAGTACGATGGCGGAGTTCACGAAGCCGGCTGCGAACAGGGCGGAGGCAATCGGCCCGAGATCTGTAGCTGCCGGCACGGGCAGCACTTCCGTCAGCGGTTGCTCGGTGAACGACCACGGGTGCACGACGTTCGGCATCGACATGTAAGTCCTCGGATCCTTGGGCGATCGGGTGTCCGGTTGCCTAAAGCACGAGCTGTGCCGTTGCGTAAACGTATGTGGTTCAATGGCTTGGCGATTTTTGCCAACGCACCGCTCCCGCACCGGCGCGGCGGGAGTTGCCGCCTCTCCGGCAGTTTGCGCCGCCCTCGATCAAGGGGTCAGAGCACTTGAACCCGTTCAAGGGGTCAGAGCACTTGAAAATTTCGGGCGTTCGTGCGGTCAGGGTCCCCGAAAATTCACGCGGTCAGCGTCCTGAATGACCTTGTCCGTTCAAGTGTTTTGACCCCTTGAACCAGCTTTCAAGTGCTCTGACCCCTTGATCCGTGACCCCTTGATCGACCCTCACACCGCCGCCTCACGACTCCGTCGCCGCGTCACCTTCAGACTCGGCAGCAGCCAGGTCAGCGTCGCCGTGTCCGGCGTGATCTTCTGCTCGATCTCGAGCAGGCCGTTGCCGAGCAGTGCGATTGCCAGAGACGTGGGCCGCACCATTGCCGAGGCGCTGACGGGGACGTGTGAGTCGCCCGGGTCGCGCATCGCCTGGAACTGCACCGCCGCCTGATCCGGCGTGCCGGTGCAGCTGATCCGTACCACGCCGTTCGGCGCCGCGAATCGCTTCAGCGCCGTCAGCGTCACCAGCGCCGCGTGCAGCAACGACGATTCTGGCGCCAGCACCGGTGGCGTGTCGGCCGACCCTTCCAGATATGCCGGCACATCGCCGACACTCGCGTGGGCCCGATGCAGCTGCGTCGCGCCGGTGAGCACGTCGCGCAGCAGCAGCGGCATCGCCTCGCGGTCGCTGGTGAAGGGCAGGACGCGCAGCTGGCGCAGCAGTTCGGTGAGGCGCTCCGCTTCGCGCGTCAGTGCGCCAGCGACCTGCTGTCCCACCGGGCGCTTCGGATCGAGCGATTCGATCGTGGCGGAGAGGGCGAGCGCGCGGTTGTTCAGCCCGTGGCCAAGCCCTTTGACGATCGCGTCGATGGTCTCGAACCAGAGCTGGACGTCGCCCCACGACGGTTCGCGGATACCGGCCTCCGTGACTGTCATGGGTGCGGCCGACGACCTGCAGTCCAGCTCGCGGCAATCCCGGCCGATACTCGAACTCGGATGGCGACCGCAAATCGCCCGCTGACCCTTTGCCTGGACTTATCTGCCGTGTTCCTGATCATCGGTCTCGTGGTCGTCATTGGATCCGTCATCGGCGGATACATGATGCACCATGGTAAGGTTGGCGTTCTCTGGCAACCTACCGAGTTCATCATCATTCTTGGCGCCGGCATCGGCTCCATGATCATGGCGAATCCGCCTGCGGTACTGAAGGCTATCGCCGCCGGTGTGATGGGGCTCCTCAAGCCGAACCCCTTCGACAAGAAGGCGTACGGCGAATTGCTGCAGGTGCTCTTCCAGATTTTCAACAAGGCGCGTAAGGATGGCCTTGTCGGTCTCGAATCGCACATCGAAGATCCGGAGAAGAGCGACATCTTCAGCAAGTATCCCGGCTTCATGCATCATCATCACGCCGTGTCACTGCTGGCGGATACGCTCAAGGTGCTACTCACCGGCACGATCGAGGATCACAATCTGGCTGAGATCCTCGACATGGATCTCGATCAGCATCATCACGAATCGGCGCTCGTGCCGAATGCGATTGCCGGTGTCGGTGATGCGATGCCGGCCTTCGGCATCGTGGCCGCCGTGCTCGGCGTCATCATCACGATGGGCGCGATCGGAGGACCGCCGGCGGAAATCGGCGAGAAGGTCGCGGCCGCACTCGTCGGCACGTTCGTCGGTATTCTGCTGTGCTACGGTTTCTTCGGCCCCGTCGCGAAAGCGATCGAGATGCGGAATTCGAGCGAGCATGCATATCTGATGTGCGTCAAGACGGCGCTGCTCAGCTTCGCACGCGGTGACGCGCCGATGACCGCGGTGGAATTCGCGCGTCGCAACATCGAGCCTGGTGATCGTCCGACGTTCGCGGAACTGGAAGACCTCGCGAAAGCCGCCAAGGCTGCGTAATGGCTGCCAAGGACGGAAAGAAGATCATCATCGTCAAGAAGAAGAGTGGTGGCCACGGCGGTCACCACGGCGGCGCGTGGAAACTCGCGTACGCCGACTTCGTGACGGCCATGATGGCCTTCTTCATGGTGCTCTGGCTGGTGGGTCTCGACCCCGAAACCAAGCGCGCCGTCGAAGGCTACTTCGACAACCCCATCGGCAAGAAGAAGGGCTACAGCGGCGGCAAGTCACCAATCGCCGCCGGTGCGTCTCCGGCGCGCGTGTCGAAGGAAGCGCTCAAGCTGATCGTGCGCAAAGTCGAGGAACAGCAGTTCAAGGACTTCCAGAAGCGTATCGAAGCGCGCATCGACAGCAACCAGGCGCTGAAGGGCCTCAAGAACTCGATCGAGATCATCATCACGAAGGATGGACTCCGCATCGAGCTGGTGGAGAAAGGCAGTGGCGACGACTTCTTTCCGACCGGCTCGGCGGTTCTGCGTCCGCGCGCCGTCATCGCGATTGCACTGATCGCAGAAGAGATCGGACTGCTGTCGAATCCGATCATCCTCGAAGGTCACACCGACGGTGCACCCTTCGGCGTCGGGGGATCGTACGGCAACTGGGAACTGAGCGCCGACCGCGCCAACGCCGCGCGTCGCGTCGTCGCAGCGGCCGGCATTCCCAACGATCGCCTCGTGCAGGTGCGCGGCCTCGCCGATCGTGATCTGCGCAATCCGGATGATCCGTTCGATCCGACGAATCGTCGCATCTCGATCTTCCTGCCGTTCCGCGCGTTCGACGACGAGAACGCCCCGGACTCCTCCACCGTCACCGGCCCGCCGGCTCCCAAAGCCTGAGCTCTGCGTCCGTTCGCGCTGAACAGTTTTCGCGCGGGGCGCGCGGAGGACGCGGGGACGAACAACCAAAAATGCTGTTGAAACAGCGTCTCGAGACGCAGTTCCAACAGCAATCCGTTTTGTCGAACGCGTCGTCGCCCCGATGTCGCGCCCGGATGTCCCCGCGCCCCCGCGTCCCCGTGCGAAAACTTTTCAGCTACGAATGGCGTAGACCTCGACCAAACGAGAGCAGTTTCAACATGCTCTTCGCACGTCTCCGCGATTCCGTGCCTCCGCGCGAACACTGTTGACGATGTCACTCACTACGTAGATCATCGTATCGCGCGCGCAGTTCCAACCCAGTTGCACGTCCCCGCGTCCACCGCGGCCCCCGCGCGAAAACTGTTCGCGATGCTACGAAGGCCAGCAGATCAGCCGGTCGTCTTGACTTGCTCGATTGCCCAGCCAAGTGCTGCCGGATAGTGCGCTGCGATCTGCACCAGCGACCGGTCATCGTTGCCCGTCACCAGTTCGACGCGATCCCAGTCGCCCACTTCGTACGCCTCGAGTCCGGCCAGCAGCGGCCCGTGGGGACCCGTGCGCTCGAGCAGCGCCTGTGACACGGTCTCCGACAACTGCAGCGTCGCGATCACATCCTTCATCGGCGCCTGCAGCAGCACGTGCAACATCGAGAACATGCCGACCAGGAATCGCTGATCACGATCGCCCGCGTCACTCATCAGCTCCAGTAATCGTGCGCGGGTGAGACTGAGCTTGAACAGCTCGCGCTGCCGTGCGCCGCCGCTCGAGAAACTCGCCATCACCAACAACGTCAGCCATCGCTCGAGTTGTGTGCGACCCAGCAGGCGCAGGGCATGTGGAATCGATTCGATGCCGGTGAAACCCATCGCCGCGCTGTTCACGATCCGCAGCAGCTTGAACGTCATTGCCGGATCGCGCTTGATGCCCTGCTCCACCTGGTTCGTCGGCGTCTTCTCATTGCGCACCATGTTCAACAGCTGCAGTGCGCTCGATTCCGCCGCCGACAGATCGCGTTTGACGACCGTTTCCGGCTGACAGTAGAAGTAGCCCTGAAACAGTGTGAAACCGATCGCCGCACATTCGGAACGCACCGTATCGGTTTCCACCCGTTCGGCCAGCAGCTTCACGCCGAACGTCTTCAGCTTGGCGACGATCGGCTGCAGCTGCGCCTGTGTCTTGCCCTGCACATCGACTTTCACCATGTGCGCCAGTTCGAGCAGCGGCACCCATTTCTCGTCCCATTCGAAATCGTCGAGCGCCAGCAGGTAGCCACGTTTCCGCGCGTCAGCACACGCCGCAAGCACGTCCGCGTCCGGCTCCACACTTTCGAGGATCTCGAGCACCACCGCTTTCGGATCGAGCAATTCCCACGCGCGTTCGACGATCAGGTCGCGCGAGAGATTGATCCAGACGCGTTCACCTTCCGTCAGTCGTTCGAGTCCGATACCAAGGACCGCTTGCACGACTGTCGTCGACGCCATCACGGTCGGCGTCGCACCGCGCGCTGACGTCGCATCTTCCGAGTGGCGGTACAACAACTCGAAGCCGACCAGCTTCTGTCGGTCATCGAAAATCGGCTGGCGGGCGACAATGGCGTCAGACATGTGAGATGCGGCAAGCGGGACGTCGTGCCCGGCACCGCGGGTGAGCGGCCCGGATGAGAGGCGTGTCATATCAGTATCGGTCGCTGACCGTCCGGGCTTGCCTGCGCCTCCGGGTCCGGCCACCCTTCGCTCAATGCTCCCTTCCGACGCCGTCACCCCCGCCGCTCCCGCCCCGCCGTCCGCGATCCTGGTCCGCAACTTCAGCAAGCGCTACGGCGCCGTCACGGCGGTCCGGCACCTCAATCTCGATGTGCCGCAGGGAGAGATCCTCGGCCTCGTCGGCCCGAACGGCGCCGGCAAGACCACCACATTGCGGGCCCTCGCGGGCATCCTGCGGCCTACCGAAGGCACCCTCGCCATCGCCGGCTACGACCTCTCGGTTTCGCCCGTCGAGGCCAAACGCCGGCTGGCGTTCATTCCCGACGAACCGCACCTCTTCGACTATCTCACCGTCGAGGAGCATCTGCGATTCACCGCGCGACTGTACGGTGTGCCGAACGCCGATACGCGCATTCCGGAACTGCTCGCCGAAATGGACCTCACCGAGAAGCGCGGTGTGCTGCCGAGTGAACTGTCGCGCGGCATGAAGCAGAAGCTGTCGGTGGCGTCGGCGCTCCTGCATGATCCCGCCGTGCTCATTCTCGATGAACCCCTCACCGGTCTCGATCCCGCCGGCATCCGTCGCATGAAAGACACCATCCGCCGACGCGCCGAACGCGGGACCGCGGTCATTCTCAGCTCGCACCTGCTCAACCTCGTCGAGGAATTGTGCACACGCGTGCTGCTGCTCCGCCGCGGTGACGTCGCCGCGCTCGGCACGATCAGCGATCTCCGCGCGCTCCGTCCGGAACTCGCCACGGCATCGCTCGAAGATCTGTTCATCGCGCTCACCGACGACGCTCCACCTGCGGCACCGCCCGCTGCACCGCCCGCGGGTCACGCAGCGTGAGCGAGGTGCTCGCGCAACCCTGGCGTGCGCTCTGGTATCTGTATTCGCGCGGCTGGTACAACCGCATGCGCCTGCAGCTCCGACGCCTGCGTCAACCGCGCTACATCGTCGGCGCACTCGCCATGTTCGGGTACCTCGGCTCCCTGCTCTTTTCGCAGGGCGCGCGCGGTGCCGTCACGGCCGATCCGAATCTGCTCGACATCCGACAGCTGCTGTCGATCGCCGGATTGAGCATGGCCGTGGGAGCATGGTGGCTTGCCGCGCCGAGCGACAACGCGCTCGCATTCAGCAACGCCGAGGTCTACTTCCTCTTTCCTGCGCCAGTGAAGCGTCGCACGCTGGTGCAGGCGCGATTGCTCAGCGTGCAGGCGATTCTGCTGATGCAGGTGCTCATCTGGACGCTGCTGTTGCGACGTGGCAGCGGCGAATTGCCTGGTGTGCTGCGCGCAATCGGATTGTGGACGCTGTTCACCACTGTCTCGTTGCATCGACTCGGCGCCACACTCGCGCGCACCCATGCACCCGATGTTCCGCGCCGCACGCCGGTCGCGAAGACGATTGCCGTCATCTTCATCGCCGCACTGTCGCTCGCGAGTGTGCGCGCCGCGCCGATGGCACTGGCGATGTGGCGCAGTGCGCTCGCGCTGACGTCGTATGACACGAGTCGTGTGATCGATCGCATGCTCGCCGGCCGCGTCGCCGTGCAGGCGATCCTCAACGATCCGGTGGTGCACGCGCTGATCTGGCCGATTCGCGCCGCCACCGCTCCGGCATTTGCACACAGTTCCGGCGTCTGGTTGCTCGCCATGCCCGGCGCACTGATCGTCCTCTCGCTGCACTACCTCTGGATTCTGCGCGACCCGCAACCGTTCGAGGAACTCGCCATCGGCTCCAGCGCACGCTTCGCCGATCGCGTGGCACGCATGCGTCGCGGCAACAGTCTCACCACTCTCAAGCCATCACGTTTTCGATGGGAGCTCGCGCTGCAGGGCCGACCCGCCGTCGCACTCGCATGGAAGAACGTCACCGCTGCCGTGCGCACGTTCCGGCCGCGATCACTCGTGCTGGCGATCATCGTCGTGGTGATCATCGCCGTGTTGTCCGGTCGTGGCGACAATGGATTCGAGTATCAGGACGGTGGACTTCGCTCGGCGTTCGTCACGACGTTCATCAGTGTCTTCGCGGCGGCCGTGCTCACGGCACCTGCGTGGTTCCGACTCGATCTTCGGCATGACCTGGCGCACCTGCCGTTTCTCAAGACGGCGCCGCTTCCCGCGCACACCATCATCGCCACCGAAATTCTCACCGCCGCCGCGCTGACGACCGTTGGCATGGCGCTGCTCTTCGGCATTCCAGGCTTCTTTCTGTTGCGTGGCGTCGGTGGCCCACTGCGGGACAGCGGTCTCGCCGCAGCGATCATCGGTGCGGGGTTGGCCCTTGGTGGCGTGAACCTGTTGCACATCACGCTCTACAACGCCGTGGCGCTCTGGCTGCCAGCGTGGGTACCGCTCAATCAGGGCGGCGCATCCACCGGTGGTGCGTCGGTGGTGGGTCAGGTGTACATCACCCTGATCGGGATTCTGGTTACTCTCGCGCTGCTGCTCGCGGCACCGGTGGCGGCCATGTGGGGTGTCTGGCTCCTTCTCATCGGCACCCGGGTACCGATGATCGCGGTTGCTGCGCTGGCACTGGCGCTCGGCCTGGCGGTTGCTGTGCTCGAATGGCTCGGTCTGGCGCGATTGCTGGGTACGGCGCTCGACAAGCTCGAACCGTCCGACATTCCGTCCACACAGAACTGAGTCGTCCCGAGCCGGGCGGATTATCTTCAGGCATGTTCGACGACGACGCAGACGAGGGTCCCGAAGGGGCCGAGCCATTCGACGGTGAGACCGGCGGCGACGATGATCGCCCGGCCGTCTTCGTCACGACCACCACCGCCATCCCGATCACGGTCCAGCGGATGGAGGATGAGCGCGCCCCGGAAGGCGTCTGCCTCGGCGCATTCATCGGGGAACGACTGGTGGCGCGCTGCGCGATGCCCAGTGAGGCCATCGAACATCTGCTGAAGCTCGACCTCTTTGCGGAGCCCGTGCCGCTGGGCCTGTTCGCCTACGAGGAAGAGCCCGGCCTGCAGTGCCGCCTGTTCGCGCTCGTGCCCCACGAGAAGCTGAAGGACGCCGACTCCGCTGACGAGCCGTGGAAGGAGAGCGTGCCCAGCTACGAGCAGTCGCGCGCCACTGACGACCGAGACGGCGAACTCTTCGGGGATGCCGACGAGGACGGCGAGCGCGAGCGTCGCGAAACCGTGCTGCTGGGGCACATCGTCCGCTTTGAAAGCGACCGTAAGCACAACGACGATCTCGCGGCGGAGGCGGTCGACATCCTCCAGAAGATCATCGTCGGCGGTCCGCTCGACGAAGCCGACACCAAGGCCATCGACGACCTGCTCGACTCGCTCTGAGCCAGCGCAGTACCGGTTGGCGGTGCCAGGAAAGATTGGCCCCTTCCAATGCAACCGACCGCTGTGCCTATTTTCCTTGAGTTTACGTCCGGCATCGCCGCCGGATGGCGCGCTGGCGAGCACACCGGACGCACATGGCACATATCACCAAAATCGAAGGCATCGGGGAGACGTACGCCGACAAGCTTGGATCGGTCGGCATCAAGACCACTGATGACCTGCTCGCAAAGGCAGCAGATAAGAAAGGACGCGAGACGGTCGCGGCGGCCACAGGCA
The DNA here is from genome assembly GCA_031367535.1 of Gemmatimonadaceae bacterium. Taxonomy (GTDB): domain Bacteria; phylum Gemmatimonadota; class Gemmatimonadetes; order Gemmatimonadales; family Gemmatimonadaceae; genus JACMLX01. The sequence goes on along the minus strand of JANLPZ010000027.1, from coordinate 81,888 downwards.
TCAGCGAAGTGGTGCTGCTGAAGTGGGTCAACCAGGCCGATCTGCACCGCGTACACGGCGTCGGTGAGGAGTACGGCGAATTGCTCGAGCGATCCGGTGTCGACTCGGTGCCCGAACTCGCACAGCGCAACGCCGTCAACCTCGCCGCAAAAATGGCGGACGTGAACGCGACGCTCAAACTCACCGGCTCAGTGCCGGGTGAAGCCACCGCCGCGTCGTGGATCGCGCACGCAAAAACGCTGGATCGAATCGTCTCGCACTGAATTACTGGAAGTCGAGTACGCCGTACCGTTCGCGCAGCACATTCATGTGATGCAGCTCGTGCCCCGCGATGATGTAGGCCAGCGCGCGGACACTGATCGGATTGTTCGACGCCGTGCCGATATGGTTCCACGCCGCATCGGCCATGTTCTCGAACAGCAGAATCGTCGACGCATGCACGGCCATCAACTCGCCAAGTATCTGTTCGAGCGGAATGTCGTCGTAGCGCGCCTGATCGACGTACGCATTTTCGTCGAATGATGGCAGCGGTGTTGTGTCACCGCGTGCAATGCGCATCGCGCGATACGTGAACACGCGCTCCGCATCGGCGATATGTCCCACCGACTCACGAATCGACCATTTGCCGGCGGCATACCGATGGCGTTCCTGCTCCGGCGAAATCGTCCGCAGCGCTCGGAAATTCGCATCGAAGATCATCGGCAGCAGGCGGTGCAGATCCCCATCCGGTACGAGCGCGATGTACTTGTGATAGAACTCGCCGTAGGTGGCGGGAGAAGGACGCTCGAAAGTCAATTCGAGGTCGGACATCGAGTGAACGGGAATCGATTCCATCAGCGCACCCCTGCCGGCGACGCCGGCCGAATCTTCACCAGCTCCACTTCGAACACGAGCGTCGCCATGCGCGGAATCACCGGCGCGCTCCCAATGTCACCGTAGCCCAGCTTCGGGGGAATGATCAACTGACGCTTGCCGCCGACCTTCATGCCCCGCACCCCTTCGTCCCAACCGGAAATGACCTGTCCGATTCCAACGGTGAAGGGCAGCGTCTCATTTCGGTCGCGGCTGCTGTCGAACTTCGTGCCATCGGCCAGCCACCCGGTGTAGTGCACTTCCACCGTGGTCATCGAATCCGCCACCGGCCCGGTGCCCACCACGATGTCGTGCACATACAGGCCACTCGGCCGCAGTTCGGTTGAGTCCAGCTTCACGTTCAGCGCCGGCGCGAAGGCCAGCGCCGAGGGATTGCCGGACACGGCCGGCGTTGGCGGCGGCGCTTCCTTGCACGCAGTGAGCAGCGCGGCGGCGGCGGCCAGCGGCCATGAAACACGGGAGAGAATCGTCATGCCGACAACCTTAGCGGAGTCATTGTGAAGGTGCGATGGCGTACCGCAGTGAGGCGTCTCATCGGCACTGTGCCTTGCCGCCTGCCGCGAACACCAGCACGTTAGCAGATATGCCCTATGGATTCACCGACATCGAGACGCCCGTCCCGCTTGTCGATCTCGATCGCCTCTCGGTGAATCTGGATCGCATGGCGGCCTACGCTGCCTTGCATCAGCTCGCACTGCGCCCGCACGTCAAGACACACAAGTCCTCGCGCATCGCCGCCGAACAGATGCGCCTCGGCGCGGCCGGCCTGACCGTCGCCACGCCGCGTGAGCTGCAGGTCATGAGCGAAGTCACCGACGATGTGTTTCTTGCACATCCGCCACTCGGTGCCAAGATCCGGCGTGTGCTGACCTTCGCCGAGGACGTGCAGCTCCGCGTATCGGTCGATTCACATTTCGCGATCGAAGCACTCGGCACCGCCTGTCGACAGCGCGATCAGACGGTCGACGTGATCGTCGAAGTCGATCTTGGCATGAAGCGCATGGGGGTCACTGATCCGAGCGATGTGGTGCGGCTGGCGGGTGCCGTGCGTCGTCAGCCGGGCCTGCGGTATCGTGGCATCTGCTTTTATCCCGGCCACATCCGCATGAACGTCGAGCAGATGGACAGCCACATCGACACACTCAGCGGTGATCTGCGGCATGTGCTCGAGACGCTCGATCATGCCGGCCTGGCCGCCGAAGTGGTGAGCGGCGGATCGACGCCCGCCGCATTCCGCATGCATCACATTCCGGGGCTCACGGAAATCCGGCCGGGCACCTACGTGTTCAATGATCGTGACACGTTCTCGATGGGCGCCTGCACGTGGGAGGACTGCGCGCTCACCGTGCTCGCCACCGTGATCAGTGACGCCGTGCCGGGTCAGGTGGTGATCGACGCCGGTGTGAAGGCGCTCGGCCGCGAGCCGATCCGCGTCAGCGAAGGGGGCGGGTACGGCGCCGTGCTCGATCATCCCGAAGTCAGCGTGGCCCGCATGAGCGAGGAGCACGGCATTCTCGACATCAGCGACTCACTCTGGCGCCCGCAAGTCGGCGAGCAGGTGCGCATCGTGCCGAACCACGCCTGCATCGTCACCCAGCAGTTCGACGCGATGCTGGGCGTGCGCGGCGATATCGTCGAGACCTGGTGGCACGTCGGCGCGCGCGGCCGGCACAGTCCCGAACTCGCGCCGCCACCACTGTCGATCTGACCGCACCGGTCAGATCGATCGTCAGAGCGGCTCGACGAAGACCGCGGTGCCGTAGCAGAGCACTTCACTCACGCCCTGCATGATCTCCCCGCCGTCATACCGGACGCCGATCACCGCATTGGCGCCCAGATGCCCGGCGTGGCTCACCATCATGTCGAAGGCATCGCCGCGGGCCTGTTCGCAGAGCTTCGTGAAGCCGGTGATGTTCCCGCCGACGAGCGTTTGCAGCGAACTGCCGAGCGTGCCGAAGATCGACCGTGAGCGCACTACGATCCCACGCACGATGCCCAGCGTTCTTGTCACACGGTAGCCCTCGATCGTGAAGGCCGTCGTCGTCATTTCGTGAACCATGCGATGCCACCGTTGGCGAAAGGGTATGGCGCGAGAAAGTCAGGAAGAGGCGTCGCGGGGAAGATACGTCGCGCCGCATCGCGCCCGGAAATGCATCGGTTTCGGATCAAGTGGCGCTTCAAGCAGCCGAAACTATACGGACAGTGACCCATCTCACCCGCCCCCGACGCCACAACCCGACGCCCGCGCCGGTGTCCGCTATCGCGATAGCAGCGCCGCAGGGAGCGTCGGCTGGCCAGGCCGAGTATCCGAAGACTGAGGCGCCGGAGTCCTTCGCGGTGTTCGACGCCCTCTCCGACATCGTCTGTATCACCACGTTCGACGGCACGCTGCGATTCCTCAATCGGGCCGGCCGTGATCTGCTCGGCTATGTCGATGACGACGCGGCGCTGGTCGGGTGCCTTTTTCCGACACACACGGCGGCCGCGCGTGAGCTGTTGCTCAACGAGGTGATTCCGGCCGCGCTGCGTTTCGGATCCGCCACCTGCGATACCGCGCTGCAGACGGCCGACGGCCGCATCTTCCCGGCCTCGCAGACGGTGCTCGTCACGCCATCGGCCGACGCGCCGTCGAGCACGCTCACGATCGTGATTCGTGACGTCAGCATCGAGCGACAGGCCGCCGCGCGACTCGGCGAGAGTCAGCGCCTGTTTGAGATGATCACGCGCAGTTCACCGGACCTGATCTATCTCTACGATCCCACCGACGAGCGCATCGTCTGGATGAATCGCTGTCCGCACGCCTTTCTCGGTGGTGCAGAACGTGATGCGCGTACACTCAGTCGTCGCGAGATGCACCGCCTCGTGCATCCCGATGATCGCGCGCAGTTCCGCGCCGCCGGTTCGCGCATGGCGGCGGCGTACGGCGACAGCGATGTGTTGTCGAACGAAGTCCGCATGGCCACCGAAGGCGGCAACTGGCGATGGATGCACACCCGCGCCAGTGTGTTCAGTCGCCGTGAGACCGGAGCGCCACTGTTGCTGCTCGGTATCGCCACCGACATCACCGCGGCCAAGAAGGCGGAACAGCGGCTGATCACGGCTCGCGACGAAGCCGAGCATGCCACGAGCGTCAAGAACGAGTTTCTGACACGCGTCAGCATCGAGTTCCGCAGCGCCCTGCACAGCATCATCGGCACCGCCGCCGAAGTGCGCGCCAATCGCGATCACCGGCTGACGGCGCGCGAACTGGCACAGCTCGACGAGATGATTGCGCGCAGCACGCACCTGCTTGGCACTGTGTCCGACCTGCAAGACTACACGTGCGTCGAAGCGGGCGAGATGCCGGTGCACCAGATGCTCGTCGATGCGCGTGACGTGATTCGCGAAAGCGTCGCCGCGTTTGCCGATCATCCACAGCACGAACGCACGCCGATCACCGTCACGCTGCCCGATGCGGCGGCGCCGATTCTCGTGGACCCACTGCGACTGCGTCAGGCGCTCTCGCATCTGATCGCCAATGCGCTGGCCTTCACCGACAGCGGACGCGTGACCATCGCGCTGGTGGTGGAGGGTGAGCACCATCAACCGGTGTCGATCGACGTCCATGACACGGGCGTCGGCATCGACAACAGCGCGCAGGCGACGCTGTTCGCGCCATTTGCACCATCCGTGCACGCTGCGAGCTCGAGCATACTTGCGGGCCGCGGAACCGGGCTTGGTCTCGCGTTGGCACGGGCCATGTGCGACATGGTGGGTTGCTCGCTATTGCTCGCGTGTTCCGAACCGGGGACCGGCTCGACGTTCCGGATCTCGTTGCCTGCGCCATCGCGCGCTGCGCAACTGGCCGCGGAATTCCCCGTCGATTGAACGGCTGATCGGCGTGAGACAGGGCCGAGAGATGACTTGTCGCGAGGGGCGATAACGGCCGGGCATGCCGGACAGGGAAAGAACGTCATATCTTCGGTGTAGCCGTAATCGGTGCCCGCACGACTCGCGGCACCGATCCCCTCCACCGTTGCCAGGCCCTCTCCATGCTCCTTCGCGTTCTCGCATCCGCCGCAGTTGTCGGCGCCGTCATCGCATCACCGGTCGTGATGCATACCGCCGCGCCGCTCAGCGCCGCCGCGCCGTTGGCCAATGTGACGTTCAACCTCGATCCGGCGCACACCATGGTGCAGTTCAAGGTGCGCCACCTCGGCTTGAGCACCGTCACCGGGCGGTTCGCCACGTTCACCGGTTCGTTCCAGCTCGATCCAGCGTCGGGCACCGCGAGCAACGCGACGATCTCGATCGATGTCGCCAGCATCAATACCGACAACGACCGCCGCAATGCCCATCTCAAGTCGTCGGATTTCTTCGCGGCCGACAGCTTCCCGAAGATCACCTTCGTGTCGACGAGCATTCAGAAGCTCGCCGGCAACAAGTACAAGGTGAACGGCAACCTTACCATGCGTGGCGTGACCAAGCCGGTCACCCTCGACGGTGAACTGGCCGGCACGCGTCAGACGCCGCGCGGCTGGCTCGCCGCCCTCAGCCTCACCGGCACGGTGAAGCGCAAGGACTTCGGCCTGATGTGGGATCGTGTGACGGAAGGCGTCGCGGTCGTTGCCGACGACATCACGATGCAGATCGACGTCGAGGCGAACGAGGCGAAGGCCGCGCCGTAATTGTTTCAGCTCGCAAGCAAAAGAACGGGCCGGCGTCTCTACCAGACGCCGGCCCGTTTTGCTTGCGCGATTTCAAGGGGTCAGAGCACATGAACGCGTTCAAGTGCTCTGACCCCTTGAAACGTTGATCGGCTCACGTCGTACTCAGCGAATTCCGCTCAATAGCCGTCCGCGCCGTCTGCATCAGCAGTGCCGCCATGCCGCCGAGAAACGCGAATCGCACATCGCGTGACGTCCCCGCCACGTACCGCGCGTATAACTGCAGGACAATCACGGCCACCTTCGCCAATCCGAACACCCACAAGTACACGGGATCGTCCACCGGCACACCACGCGCCGCCGCGTACTGCGCCACCACCTCGGCGCGTGTCAGACACCCAGGTGCGTTCGTGACGCCAAGTGCCAGCGCCTGCAGCATCGCCGGATCATCACCTTGCACCCAGTATCCCAGCGCCGTCGCCAGATCGAAGCGCGGATCGCCAACGGTCGCCATCTCCCAATCCAGCACGCCGCGAATCACCGTCGGATCCGCGACATCCACCAGCAGATTGTCGAACTTCCAGTCGTTGTGCAGCAGCGCGGGCGCAATCGGCGCCGGCAGGTGTGATGCGAGCCACTCAAAGACGACCGCGGCATCGGTGTCCGGCACGTCGGCTGGCCGCACCGCCAGCCACCGCTTGCGCCAGTTTTCCACCTGCCTCGCGCCATATCCCTCCACGCGCGACGCATCGTAGAGCGGCATCGCTTCCACCGGCAATGAGTGCAATCGGGCCAGCGCGCTGATGCACGCTTCGCTCATGCCACGCATCACCGATGGCTCGCGCAGTGCCGGTGCGTCCTCCAGTCGTCGCACCGCCACACCATCCACGCGTGACATCAGGAAGAACAGGCCGCCGATCACCGACTCGTCCTCGCACAGGGCAATCGGAGTCGGCACCGGCACCGGCGAGCCAAACACCGCCGACAGCACGCGAAACTCGCGCCGCATGTCGTGTGCGCCGCGTTCCGCGCGCACACCTACCGGTGGCCGGCGCAGGATCACGTGCCGCGCGTCATCCCCGCCGCCGATCGTGATGTCGTACGTCAGGTTGGAATAGCCGCCGCCGACACGCGTCGCGTCGATCAGCGTGGTGTCAGTCGCGCCGAGCGCCGGCACTTCCACTATCAACCATTCGCGCAGCCGAGCGACGTTCACTGCATCAGGAGACACGGTCACGAAGCAGCGTACCGTTTCAGGATGGCACGGCCGAGCGATTGCTTGTGCACCTCGTCCGGCCCGTCGTAAATGCGCGCGCCACGTTCATGGGCCCACCACAACGCCAATGGTGTGGCATCGGTCAGCCCCATCGCGCCATGCACCTGGATTGCACGATCGAGCACGCGCTGCAGCACCGCGGCCGTGTGGAACTTGATCGCTGAAATCTGCTCGCGAGCGCCCTGCGGACCGCGCGATTCCAGTGCATGGGCAGCGTCCAGTACCAGCAAGCGCGCCGCATCGATCTCCGCACGCGATTCCGCCACCCAGTGCTGCACCGTATCTCGGCGCGCGAGCGGTTCACCCGGCGACAGTTCGCGCTGCACTGCGCGTGTGCACATCAGGTCGAAGGCGCGTTCGCAGATCCCGATCCAGCGCATACAATGATGCACGCGCCCCGGACCCAGTCGCGCCTGTGCCAGTTCGAACCCCTGCCCTTCGCCACCAATACGATTCGTGACCGGCACGCGCACACCGTCGAAACGTACTTCCGCATGCGATGCGTGGTCGCCGCCACGCTCGCCCATCACCATGATGTTCTGCACGATGGAAAAACCTGGTGTATCCATCGGCACCAGAATCATCGTGGCGCGTTTGTGCGGCGGTGCATCCGGCGCGGTCACGGCCATCACAATCGTGAACGCTGCACCATCGGCGCCCGTCGTGAACCACTTGTGCCCCGTGATCACGTAGTCGTTGCCATCACGCACGGCGGTGGTCGACATCCACACCGGATTCGAACCCGCGTGTTCCGGCTCCGTCATCGCAAAGCAGCTCCGAATGTCGCCATGCATCAGCGGCGTGAGCCAACGCGATTGCAGTGGCGCATCGGCGTGCGTGTGCATCAACTCCATGTTGCCGATGTCCGGCGCCTGGCAGTTGCAGATCCAGTGTCCGATCGGCGAGCGGCCGAGCACTTCGCTGACCTGCGCGAACTGCACCAGCGACAGCCCCATGCCGCCATGTTCGGTGGACAGGTGCGGCGCCCATCCACCGATGCGCGTCACTTCCAGTCGCAACCCGTGCAGCTGCGGCAGCGCAGCTTTCCATCCATCGCGCAGCACAACGGCTTCCACTGCGCGACCGGGCCCATCCAACAGTGCGCGCAGTCGTTCGACGAGATCTTCGAGTGTGATGCCGGTCATGCCAGATATCCGCCGTCGACGGTGAATGTCGCGCCCGTGGTGAATCGTGCCGAATCACTGACGAGATACAGCGCCATCGCAGCAATGTCGTCGCCTTCGCCGATGCGCTGAATCGGCTGCTGCCGGAGCATGTGCTGCATCGTCTTGTCGTTCGACCAGAGTGCGGAACTGAAATCGGTCTTGATCAGGCCGGGACAGATGGCGTTCACCGTGATACCATCCGCGCCCCATTCCTTCGCCAGTACCTGCGTCAGGCTGAGCAACGCCGCCTTGCTCACGCTGTAGATGCCAAGCCCCGGTTCAGGATTGCGTCCACCGATGCTCGACATGTTGATGATCGACCCGCCGCCGCGCGCCGCCAGATGTGGACGTGCCGCCTTCGCCAGTTCGAATGGCGCGTGCAGGTTCACGTTCATGATCTTCGCGAAAATATCCGGCGTCGCCAATTCCACCGGCCCGTAGATCGGGTTCGCCGCCGCGTTGTTCACGAGGATGTCGAGGCCGCCGAACAGCGCCACCGCCGCCGCGATCAGGGCCGGCGCATCTTCAACACGCCCCGCATTCATCGCCAGCGCTTTCGCCTGATGGCCTTCCGACGTGATGCCATCCACTGCGGCCGCGAGGACATCGGCCTTGCGTGCGTTGAGCACCACGTTCGCGCCGGCGCGCGCAAAGGTCTGCGCAATCGCGAGGCCGATGCCCCGCGACGCGCCAGTGATCAGCGCCGTCTTTCCGGCAAGCGAGAACGGCGCAGCGGATGATGCGGACATGGCGACGAGCGTTCGATTGGAGTGGAGCCGCGGTGAGCGTCAACGCAAAGTGTACCATACTCGCGGGCTCCCCGTGGGTCATCGCACACCGCAATGCGCGCCTGCCACCGTCCGAACGCAACACGCACCCGCAGCGACAGCCGAAGGTGCGTGTGAAATATTCTGGATCTGCGAGAGGCGCGAGCGGGAATCGAACCCGCGATTGGCGGTTTTGCAGACCGCTGCCTTACCACTTGGCTACCGCGCCGTATCCGCCACCTGACAATCGGCGGACGGGAAAGGTCGTCCCGCACCGGCTGTGCGACAAGGGCACACCCGTGACCGTGCCCCGATATTCTTCTCGCACACGACTCACATACGTGCACGTCGTCACCACCGTCCCACCCGCGCCGTTCGCACCTGATGCCGCCGAAGAGCATGCTCCTCGCCGTTGCCGGCATGGTCGGCACAGGCAAAACGACACTCACGCGTGCGCTGGCGTCGCGATTCGGTTTGGCCTTGGCACTCGAGCCGGTGGATGATGACAATCCGTGGCTGACGCCGTTCTATGGCACGGAGCCGGGCGCGCAACAGCAATTCGCACTGCGTCTGCAGCTGCATTTTCTCGCCACGCGATTCCATGCCATGCGGAAGATGCGTGCACAGGGCGGCGGATGGATTCTCGACCGTACCTGGTACGAGGACGCCGAAATATTTGCGCGCGGGTTGTATGAGTCCGAGGTGATGTCGCGACATGAGTTCGACCTGTACCAGCGACTCTACACCGAGCTGCTCACCGGGCCCGCCGCCAGGCCGCCGCGACTGCTCATCTATCTCCACGGCTCACTCGATCTCGTCGTCGCCCGCATCGGCCAGCGTGGCCGAGTGGCGGAGCGTGACATGCCACCCAGCTACTGGAAGGCGCTCCACGCCCGCTACGCCACCTGGATCGGCCAGTTCCGGCGCTGCCCCATCCTCGCGCTCGATATCCGCGAGTATGACCTCCTCCGGGACCCGGCCGCCATCGAGGAAATCGCCGCGGCCATCCGCCGCCGGCTCGAGCCCGAGATTCCGCAGACCGAGCTCTGGCCCGCCGGATTCACGGACTGACCGGTCGCGACCGCCACTCTGGTCGCGCCACCGCGAGCGCCATCAGGGCACGCGCCGGGTCGGCGACGGTCCCACGTTCGCCGGTGTGCGCACCACACGAATCGAGTCGCCGATCACGATCTGCATCAGATCCTCGCCGGCCTCCACGCGACCTGCATAACCGAGATGGATGCCCGCCACCGCATCAGCTGGCGTCAGGTCCGGGCCATTCCGATTCGGCGGTATGGCAAAGTGAGTCAGCACACCAAGTTTCGGCTGCGCCTGCGTGAAGACGCGCGCCAGGTCCACCGGTTGGATGTGACCATTCATGATCGTGCGGATCGCCGGAATGCTCTGCATGCTCTCCGGCGCCATCGACACCTCGTGCACCAGCACGTCGACGCCGCGCGAATGGGCGATCAGGTTCGGTGAGTATCGCGTGTCGCCCGACACGACGACCGATCGACCCCGAAAGTCGACCCGGTATCCGACCGAGAGACTGATCGAATCGTTCGTGTGGTTGACGAGGAACGTGGACACACGAACCCCGTTGCTTTCGAAGACCACCGTGTCCGATGAGAATTCGTGGGGCTCGAGAGCGACGCCGGACACCGGAAGCTTTTCGGTTGCCGATCGGATCCGTATGTCATCGCCAAAAGCCTGCTCGAGGCCGCGCACCAGTCGAGCCACTCCGATCGGTCCATACAGCCGAAGTGCAGTCGCCCGCGCGCCGAATGGTGGCAACCATCCCGTCAGCCAGAGGTCAGGCAATCCGTTCGTGTGATCGGAGTGGAGGTGCGTGAAGAACACCGCCGACACCGTTGCCGTGCGCACGCCAAGCTGCTCGAGTCGAATGGTCGTGCCGCGTCCAACGTCGAACAGCAGCCGCAGTCCCCCCGCTTCGACCAGCGTACTCGGTCCCAGATGCGCCAGACGGGGATTCGGCGTCCCCGTGCCGAGCAGGGTCACGACCATCGTATCCAGCTGCGCGCCGAGCGATCGCGGCGTCGCGACCTGCTGCAACGTGGCCAGGGCAAGTGCGGCAAGTCGAAGGCGCATGGGGCTCGTTTCTCCGGAGGGAGCGGCCGTTATGACACAGAGACTGCATTTCCCGACAACTACCGTACTGTCACGCCCGAGAGCAACTCGGCAGAGGCAGCTGTGCTCTCATGGCGCGCCGCAGCGACTCGGGCCAGCGAACGGGATCCGAGCACAGTCATAACGGTCGTGCCCCCACACAGGCACGAAAAGACAGACGGACTCATCCGTACGCGCCAGTTTCCGATTCTGCACGATCTGTGTGACATTTCATGGTCGGCAACGCTGAAGTTGCTTCGGAATCGCGTTAGTTTTGCTCTTCCGGCACAAATCGGCGCACACTTCACCGCGTCGCTGATCCCGCGCCATATCCCCTCTCCCGTTCGCACCCATGTCCTCGTCGAACACGCCGCGCACGTCAGCGCTTCGGGCCATTGCCACCCGCCCGACGCAAACCGAGAACGCGGGCCTGCCGCCGCACACGTCGGAGTACTTCGGCAGCCTCACCTTCGGCGCCCGGCAGATGCGCGCCAAGCTGCCCCCGGATGTGTACGCGAAGCTCTCCGCCTCGATCCGACTCGGCAAAAAGCTCGACACCGATATCGCCCCTGTCGTCGCCCAGACCATCAAGGAATGGGCGATGGCGCTCGGCGTGACACACTTCACACACTGGTTCCAGCCGCAGACCGGCTCGACGGCTGAAAAGCATGACGCGTTCCTGACGTTCGACGACGCGATGACGCCGCTCGAGAGCTTCAGCGCCGATCAGCTCATCCAGTCCGAACCCGACGCCTCCAGCTTCCCGTCCGGCGGCCTCCGCGCCACCTGGGAAGCCCGCGGCTACACCGCCTGGAACCCGGCCAGCCCCGTCTTCATCGTCGAAACCGCCGGCGTCAAGACGCTCTGCGTCCCGTCGGTCTTCATCGGCTACAACGGCGAAGCGCTCGACGAAATGACGCCGCTGCTCCGCAGCACCGACGTCCTCTCCGCCAAGGCGATCGAGCTGCTCGAAGTGCTCGGCGACAAGGGTGTGCAGCGCGTCTACACCACGATGGGCGCAGAACAGGAATATTTCCTCATCGACCGCGCCTTCTACGCGATGCGCCCCGACCTCGTCATGGGCGGCCGCACACTCGTCGGCGCACCGCCACCGCGCGGTCAGCAGCTCGAAGACCACTATTTCGGTGGTATTCCTGAGCGCGTCCAGGCCTGCATCGCCGAAGTGGAACACGAGCTCTACAAGCTCGGCGTGCCGATCACCACGCGTCACAACGAAGTCGCGCCGTGCCAGTTCGAAATGGCGCCGCGCTACGAAGACACCGACGTCGCCGTCGATCACAATCAGATGGTGATGTCGGTGCTCAAGAAGGTCGCGCTGCGCCATGGCCTGCAGGCGCTGTTGCACGAGAAGCCGTTCGCCGGCATCAACGGCTCGGGCAAACACTGCAACTGGTCGCTCGCCATTGCCGCCAGCAACCCGGAGCTGAACGGGTTCAACCTGCTCAAGCCGGGCAAGACGCCGCATCAGAACGTGCGCTTCCTGCTGTTCCTTGCCGCCGTGCAGAAGGCAGTGCACAAGCACGCCGGTCTGCTCCGCTCCGGCATCGCCACCAGCGGCAACGAACATCGCCTCGGCGCCAACGAAGCGCCGCCCGCCATCATCTCGATCTTCATGGGCGAAACGCTCACGAAGCTGATCGACGAAATCGCGGAAGGCCGCGCCGCCGGCAAGACTGCCGCACAGCGCATGCTCGATCTGGGCGTCAACAAGCTGCCTGAAGTCGCGCAGGACAACACCGATCGTAATCGCACGTCGCCGTTTGCGTTCACCGGCATGAAGTTCGAATTCCGCGCCGTCGGCTCGTCGCAGTCGATTGCATTCCCAGTCATGCTGCTCAACGCCGTCGCGGCTGAAGCGATTGCAGAAATGACCGTCAGCCTGAAGACGAAGATTGCCGACGGCACTCCGGTCGACGATGCCGTGCTGGCCGTTGTCAGCGAAGCATTCCGCGAAACGAAGGCCGTGCGCTTCGAAGGCAACGGCTATTCAGCCGAGTGGGTGGACGAAGCCGCACGGCGCGGGTTGCCGAACTTCCGCAAGACGCCGGAAGCGCTCGAACAGCTCATGACCGAAACCTCGAAGCAGGTGCTCACCGGCCTCGGCATCCTCTCCGAGGCGGAACTCGAAAGCCGCTTCCATGTGCGCATGGAGCGTTATGTGAAGGATGTCATGATCGAGCTGATCACCCTCAAGGAAATCGTCGATACGCTCATCCTGCCCGCCGCCTTCGCCTACTACGGCACGCTGGCCAAGGCTGCCGCAAATGCACACACCGCCGGTATCTCGGTGGTACCGCAGGTGGCGTCGGCCAATCACATCGGCACCATGATTCAGGAACTGCAGACGCGTCGCGATGCACTCGTGAGCGTGATCGACCGCGCTGAAGGGCTGCACCACGACCCGACCGCGCAGGCCAGGATGCTGACCAGCGAAGGCACGGATACGGCGCTGGCTGTCCGCGATCGTTGCGACGCGCTGGAACTGATTGTCGCTGATGACATCTGGCCGCTGCCCAAGTATCGCGAGATCCTCTTCCCGGTCTGATCATCGGGCTGGAACGAGCGCGAGCGCGGAGTGAACGGGCGGGGTGCTACTTAATGTGGCCCCCGCCCGTCATCTTTCCGTGAACGCGCTCGACTCCTCTTTTTTGCTCCCGTGTCGCCTGCTCTCGTAGTGACGGCTTTTGCCGCACGCCTCCGCTTCGCGCTTGTCGTTGTGGCGGCTCTCGTCGGATCAGTTGTCGACGCGCAAGCGAGGCCGGATACAGTCGCCAGCACACTGTTGCTCGGCGCACATCCGTGGCTCACCGGCGGCGGACGGTTCGCCGACGTGCAGCGCGTGGTACGTGACGCGCGACTGGCCGATTCCACCGCCGGACTGCGCTGGAGCACCACAGACGGTGTCGCGACCGCTGCGTCTCGCGCTGCTCTCACACATCTGCTGAGCGATCCGGAAACGTCGCGTGCGGATCGGACCGATGCCGACATCCTCAACGGCATCGCCAGGCGATTCGAGACCAGCCACGCTGCGCCGCCCGAGCGTGGGCTGTTCGATCTTGGTGTCGACATCATCGTCGCACGTCATGCGTTCGTGCACCGGCAGGGTCACATCGACCCGACGCGCGTGCACGCCGAGTGGTCGCTGGCGGCGGCCGATCTCGACGTCGCGAAGTTGTGGAGCGCCCTCCTGACCGGTGGTGGAGCTGACGAAACGTTCGCTGCGCTCGAACCACAGACACGGTCGTACGAGTTGCTGGTGGCCGGACTGGCCGACGCACGTCGCCAAGACGCCGACTCCGTGGTTCACCTGCCCGCACCGCCATCGCGGGCGCTGAACACCGGTGGCAAGTATCCAGACGCGCAGGCGCTCGCGACCGTGCTCGTTCGACTCGGTGAGCTCCCGCAGTCATTTCCAGTGGCGTCGGTGCATCACACCTACACCAAGCCACTCTTCGACGCGATCGCACGCTGGCAGAATCGCAAGCTCAACAAGGGCCGCGTCACGGGCACACTGACGGCGCCGGTCGTCGCTGCATTGCTCGACGAGTATCGTGCGCGGGAGGATCGCCTTGCGATGGCTATCGAGCGCTGGCGCTGGTTGCCGCGCAGCTTTTCGAATGAACCGCTGGTCGTGAACCTGCCGGAATATCGGCTGCACACCTATTCGCGTTTCCAGGGCGATTCCGCGGACCCGCTGAGCATGAATGTCGTGATCGGCCGCGCCGATTCGAACGCCACACCGGTGTTCGCCGCCAACATGACGCAGGTCGTGTTCAGCCCGCAGTGGCATGTGCCGAAGTCGATCATGCTGAAGGAGATTCTTCCCGCCGCCAGCAACGACACCGGCTATCTGAACAAGCACAATTACGAGCTCACCACCGGCTCCGGCAAAGTGCTGCCGAACACGTCGCGGAACATCGCACGTATCGGGACCGGTGTGATGGTGCGCCAGCGTTCAGGCGACGACAACTCACTCGGCAAGGTGAAGTTCCTGTTGCCGAATCCGTACGACATCTACCTGCACGATACGCCGTCACGCAGCCTCTTCACACGCGTGCGTCGCGACTTCAGTCACGGCTGTGTGCGACTCGGCAATCCGATGGCGATGGCGAGGTACGTGCTCGGCAGCCAGCCGGTGTGGACCGACTCGAAGATCACCGAAGCGATGAACTCCGGCGTCGAGATGTTCGTCCGCGTACCGCGCCCGATCCCAGTGCTCATCGTCTATCAGACCGCGGTTGCCGAGCCCGATGGCTCCATGCGCTACTTCAACGACGTCTACGGCCACGACCGTACCCTCTCCGACGCACTCGAGAAGGCCCGGTAGTTCTGCCGGAACAGGTTTCGCGCGGGGGCCGCGGTGAACGCGGGGAAGTGCGAAAAGCTTGTAGGCACTGTGCTCGCGAGTCGCAGTTTCTAGAAGCGTTTTTGTGCGGTGCAAATGACGTTCACTTCGCGCAGGATCGTCTTCGCGCCCCCGCGGCCCCGCGCGAAAACTGTTCGGCCACGGATGCTCCCGTGCGAGCGCAGTTCAACCACTTCTTTTGTACTTCCCCGCGTCCCCCGCGGCCCCCGCGTGAAAACTTTTCCGGCAGAACCTAGAGCGAGAAGTTCATGTCGTTCTTCTTCACGCGATACCCACTTGGCAGCACGAAGAGTGCCGCGTCGGGGGTGGTTGCGGAGAGCGACGTGATCTCGACTGTCGAACGCTTCGGTGAGTCGTCCCCTTCGTTCACCGTCACCACGGCCTTCACCGGTGACGCACGGAACAGCGCCGAGCGGGCGCGCGCGACGTTCGTCTGATGCACGGCGTCCTGCTGCGCGGTGGCTGACGCACTGCGCATCAGCAGCTCGAACATCGGATTGCGCGGCGTCCCTGCATCCGTCGGCACCCAGTAGTCCGTGACCACGCGGTGATGCTTTTCTTCGGCGTTCATGCCGAACACACCGATGCGCACGTTGTACTCCTCGATCACGCGGAACTGCTCCGTCTGGACGCCGGCCACTTGACCGCCGGGGCCGACTTCCTTCGCGATGATGCCCGCGTCACGCACCTGCATCTGCACCACACTGCCCACCATGCCGAGTGCCTTGCCGATGATCTGTTCGAACGTCGCAAGCGGCATCTCGCTGATCTCGTGTTCCTCCGGCTTCACCGTGCGCATGGTGTTGGTCGCGAAATCGACGAGCATGTATTCACCGCGGCGATTGCCGCCGGTACTCAGCTTCACGCCATTGCTGTTACCACGGCGCGCGCGATTGCGGCTGCGATCCAGGTCGATGCGCATCTGCGGGCCGTTCCAGGAGACGGAACCGGTCGTGATGTCGCCGTCGTCATCGGTGCTCGTGAACTGGTACTGGCCGACGGGCATCGTCATTGGTGCGAGCGGCGATGCGGCGGCAGCCGCGGCGGTGGCGCTGACACGCTGCTGCGCGTGAACGTGCGATGCTGCCGACACGAGCGCGGCGGCAGAATAGGCGAACAGGGCGGTGCGACGCATAAGGTGCCTCCACAGGCGGGGAGCGACGGTCATGATACGGCCGCCGACTCCCCCCGGTTTCGACCACCGGCTACCGGTTCAGCGCAAACCCGAACGATTGCTGCACCACCATCCGCACCTTCGTCCCGTCGATCTCAGCCGGCAGGAACCTCATCCGCGGCAGCGTCGTCCGGACCGCCTGCGCGAAGGCATCGTGCGACGACCGCAGCACCTTGAACGACCCCAGTTCCGCTCGGCCGAGCGTGTCGACGACGAACTGCACCAGCGCCTCGCCCTCCACACCGGCGGCCTTGAGTTGCTCCGGGTACGCAGGCGCCGGCGAGCCGGGAAGCGCGGCGGCCGCCTTCTCGACCTGAAAATCGAAGTAGGGCTGATCACCGACGTGCACCGGTGCGTCACCCGCGCCCAGTGTGTGTGCCACCGGTCGCGCCGACACCCGTCCAGTCGCGCACGTCGGTGTGCGTCGCGCCGAGGTCGACCGGTGGAATGTCGAGCGGGATGTCGACCACCAGCTGGATCTGCTGCGACCCGAACGGGGACGGCGCGTGAGCAGGAGCCAGCGCTGAGCGCTTCGTGACTGGCACTGCCGCCTTCGGCTCGATCGGAATTCGAAAAATAAAGGGCAGCGGCTTGTCGTACGCCGATACCGTACGATGCGTCAGCGCAGTTGCCGCCGCGATGACGAGCGCATGCAGCACCACCGACACGACTGTACCCACCGGCTTCCGTTGCGTCGCCCGCTTCGTTTCCAGCAGTTGATCGAGCATGCACCCTCTCCTGATCGTCGGATGTGAGATCGAGCGTTGACCTCACAACCATCGCTTCGGTGCATTACGTACCAATGTGCGTCTCGATTGCCGCAAGCTTAACAGTGCGTGACGCGCGCATCATGAAGCGCTGCGCAATCGTTGCATCACGCTGCCGTCATCTGCCGTGCAAACGCGAACCAATCACCGCACCGGCACCATCAGATCCGTGCGCAGCTCGTCCTTCGGCGTCGTCCGCATATCGCTGCGATAGATCTCGATCGCCGGCCCGTCCGCAACGAGATGCCCGCTCGCCGGCAACGCCTCGCCCATGAAACGCGACCACACAACGCCGAGGTTCTCGAATCCGCCGATATGCGTGTAGCGCGCGTACCTGCCCGCCGCGATGCGCTGCTCTTCTGCTCCGTCCGGCAATGCCGCATGCTCCGGAATCGTGATGCCCGCACGCGACCGCAGTTCCTCCACCGAAATACCGTCCGGATCCTGATCGTATGTGGCGATCATCATCGCGTCCGGATTGGCGAACAGTCCGGCGCGTCCGGCAATTCCACCGAGTTTCTCGAAGGCCGAGCCGATGTCGTTGTACGGTCCGACGTGTGCGACCGTGGCGAGTCGCAGTGCGGGCAGTGTGTCGATATCGATCTGCATGGTGTGGCCTCCGGTGTCGCAGGCGATGAAGTGTGAGGGCGTACCCGTGTGCTGGTAGTGCAGGCCCGAGATGGCCGAGAGCATCGCGCGGGCATTCGTGCGCCGCCGGAAGAGGGACGGTGCTTCACCGAACGCCGCGCGGAAGGCACGTGTGAACGCCTCGTGCGTTTCGTAGCCGGCCCTGAATGCGATGTGTGTCACCGGCTCGTCGGTGTGCAGCAGCATGTGTGCGCCGCGTTCGAGGCGCAGCCGGCGCAGCAGTTCGATCGGGGTCTCGCCCACCATACCGCGGAAGATGCGGTGGAAGTGATACGGTGACAGACACGCAAGACTGGCCAGCGCATCGAGATCAGCCGATTCGTCGAGGTGCGTGACCAGCGCTGTCACGACGCGCTGCACGGACTGCAGATAGAAGGATCGCGTGTCGGGCTTCATGCGCGACAATCTGCGAAGTGCGACCGTGCGGCGCTTGATCTGTGTTGCGATTCTTTTGTGGTGGCAGTCACGAATAGTCAGCGGGACGGAGCCCGCGACTGCAGCGGATGTGACGTCGCGTTCCAGCATGGGGTATCATTTGTCGCGCGTCATGACGCGTACAGTCCAGGGGCACGGATATTTTTCCAGATGAGCCGCACCTGACACAAGTGTCATTCTTCGCGTATCTGCTGCCAATGCGACGATCTGTCCACTCCCTGTTGCCCGTTGCACTGCTCGCATTCACAGCGTGCGACGCGCTGCGACCGTTTGGTGAAGACGAAGGCAACACACTGCGCGTCGCGATTGTCTATGGGCGCGTCACTGACGCGACCGGCGCACCCGTCGTGAACGCCTGGGTGAATCCGCAGGTGACAGACGACTCGACGTCATGTCGGTCGCCCGGAGGACTGAGCGGGGGTGCGCCGCCGCTCACCGACAGCCTCGGTCGGTATCGCAAGCAAGTCACCTCACCGCTCGAGCCGAAGGTCTACTGCGTCAGCGTTCAGGTCGCGAGGCCCGGTCGCACGGTCGCCGACGCGGTGTTCGTCGGCGAGGTGGCATCGGTGCGCATGCGTGAGCGTGTCGGCAGTGTCATCCTCGATAGCGTGCGGGTCGACATCGCGCTGCCGTGACTTGACGCGCCGCTGACCGCTGGCGCACTATCCGGTCAGTGCGCTCTGGAGCGCCTCCTGTCCGCGGCATGGGAATTCTCCCACCCACATCGAAGTGTGTGCTCTGCCTGCGCCGAGCCTTCTTCCTGCCTGTAGTCAGCGGACGTCAGGCGTATCGCAGGAAGGAATCATGCACGATGATACACTCGCGCACTACGACGACAAGGCGCATGCTCTACTCGACGCGTACACGCTTGGCACACCGGAGGCGATGGAACGCCACTGGAACCTGACATGGCATCGGCGCACGTGGAGTGCGATGCGCACGTATGTGCAGATCGATCTCGGTCGCGTCGCCGGCCCCGATGTCGAGATCACGCTCGACGATGCCCGGTGGCTTGTGGCGCGCGAACACGACTTCGCGAACTGGGATGACCTGACGCAGCTCGTCGCCAAGGCGGCGCGACCCGAGGAACTCATCACGAAGCCGATGGGTGTGCTCGGTGGAGCGACCACCGATCGCGAAAGTGCACGGGCCATGTCGCGCGATTGGCGGAGCGTGTTGCGCCAACTCGCGGATCCAATTGCGGTCGGGCTGCACGCACACGGCCAGATGACAGACATACGCGCGAAGGAAATTTCGACGCTGACACACATCACCACGCTCAAGCTCGATGGCTCGCAGCAGCTCACCGACGAGGGTCTGCGCTGGATTGCTGCATTGCCGAATCTCGAGCATCTGGATCTGCAGGGCACATCCGTCACGGACGCCGGCCTCACGTCGCTGAGGAATTTGACATCACTGAAGTCGCTGTCGCTCGCGTGGACCAACGTGAGCGATGCCGGCGTGGCAGTGCTCGAGACGCTCAACCAACTCGAGCGCATCGATCTGATGGGCACGGCGTGTGGTGATGGCGCGATCCGGACCTTCGCCAACAAGCCGAGTCTCCGGCACTTCACCAGCGGCCACGATACGACGAGTGCCGGACTGCCGGTGTTCCACGACTACCCGGTGTTCAAGCAGTGGCGCGGCGGAGAAGAAGTGCTGTCGCTGCTGGGTAACGGGGCCGAGCCGAACAGCCTCACGCTGCGCGGTGCGATCACGGACCGCGGTATGCGCAGCCTGTCGATGTTGTCCGGACTCTTCGCGCTCGACATCGACGATGCCAGTCTGAATCTCACAGGTCGCGCGATCGTGCCACTCTTCAGTATGGCGAGCCTCGCCAAGCTGGCGTTCGATGCGAAGGACGATGCAATGCGTGTCATCGCGCGATTGTCACGACTGCGCTTTCTGAGTTGTCAGGATTCCACCGCCAGTGATGCTGCCTGGGCGGGTCTCGGCGCGTCCGAGTCCATCGAAAGCATCTGGGGCCGTCGTTGTCACGGCTTGAGTGATGGCGGCTTCGCGGCACTCTCGAAAATGCCGAAGCTTGCGAAGCTCTCAGTCAGCTGCCTGAACGTCAGCGATGCGGCGCTGGCGGAACTGCCATCGTTTCCTGCACTGCGCGAACTGATGCCGATGGATATTCCGGATGCGGGCTACCGGCACATCGGGCACTGTCGTGATATCGAGAGTCTGGTGCTGATGTACTGTCGTGATACGACGGACGTGGCGACGACACACATCACGCAGCTGACGAAGTTGACGTCGTACTTCGCGAGTTACACACAAATCACGGACGACACGCCGCGGATGTTGGCCGGTATCGCGTCGCTCGAGCAGGTGACATTCGATTCGTGTGCCGGTGTGACGGATGACGGAGTGGCGGCGCTGGCGGCGCTGCCTCGGCTGCGGAAGGTGAGTGTCTCGGGTCGCGGCATCACACCAGCCGTCAATGGACGATTTCCTGACGGCGTGTCCGTTGAGTATTCGACCTGACACGACGCGCTGCCGTCGATCTTCGACGCGATGCCCCACCCGCGCAGGAGGCAGACCGCGCATCACGTCGAGGACGAGTCCTTCAGCTACGCTCGACCAACACGAATCGGTGGCGCAATCACCGATCGGATTGCCTGACTCACCACCGTCTCGAACACATCATCGGCGTTGGGCACGAGCCACCCATTCGCCTCGAGGCTCACTGGTCCGTGCATGGTGGCAACGAACGCGCGGGCCTGTTGCTGCGTGGCGTCGCTGATCGTGCCGCTCGCCTGTGGCGGCGCAATGATCCGGCACACGAGGCGAATCGTCGCCGGATTCGCCTCGACCAGTGATTCCGCTGACATCGTCTCCAGTGCGCGAGGCTGGAACAGCAGCGTAAACAGATGGGGATTCGCTTTCGCAAACGCACGGTATCCGCGGGCCACGCGCCACAGGCGCTCGACGCGTGATCCCATCTCGTCGTCGCCTTTTTCCAGTGTTTCACTCAGCGACCGACTCCCATGATCATGGACGCCGGCGAGCACCTGATCCATCCCGCCAAAATGACTGTAGATGACTTTGGTGGAGGTTCCGAGTGCACTGGCCAACGACCGTACGGAGAGCGCGTCAGCGCCGCCCGCCGTCAGCAAACGCACGGCGCAGGCCAACGCGTCTGCTCTGATCTGATCAGCCGATCGATCGCGACCGTCGCCGGATCGTGTGTTTTTGACGGCGGACATTCAATGAAAGTTGCTGAATCGTGGCCTTTCTTGATCGAGTAACACTGTTTCCATATCGGGCAACACTGTTACCGATCCGAGATTCGCGCAACGGAATGGATGAGCCTGATTGGTATCTGCGTCAGTTCGTCATTCAAGGCCGAATCCGCGAACCCGTGCTTTCTACGATAGTCCGGCGTGGACTGCGGCGCCTGCGTGCTGCTGACCTTTGTTGAGCTGCCGGATGCAGGCGCGCAGCAGAGTCGCGTCGAACTCAGCTGTGCTGCCATTTCGGCCGGGACATTCACAACCGTCCCTCAATACTTCATCAGATACCGCTCCACTTCCCACGGATGGATCGCCCCGCTGTACTGTTCCCATTCCGCCCGCTTTGCCGCCAGGAAATGCTGGAAGATGTGTTCGCCGAGTGCCTCGCGAATGACATCGTTCTTCTCCAGTTCATCACAGGCTTCGTTCAGGTCGCGTGGCAGATCGTCGATGCGCAGGCGCCGCTTTTCGCGGTAGCTCATCTCGAAGATGTTCGTGTCCACAGGCTCGCGTGAATCGGCCTGCGTCGCAATGCCATCGAGACCTGCCGCGAGCATCACCGCCAGCGCCAGATACGGATTCGCGCTCGGGTCGGGCAATCGATGCTCCACGCGTGTGCCCGTGCCGCGCCTGGCCGGAATGCGCAGCATCGGCGAGCGGTTGCGCATGCTCCACGCCACGTTGATCGGCGCCTCGAAGCCCGGAACCAGGCGTTTGTAGCTGTTCACCAGCGGATTCGTGACGGCGCAGTACCCGCGCGCATGGCGCAGCAAACCACCGATATAGAACAGTGCCGTCTGACTGAGCTCGAACGGCGCGTCCGATTGCCAGAAGGTGTTCTCGTTGCCTTTGAACAGGCTCTGATGCGTGTGCATGCCGCTGCCGTTCTGCCCGAAGATCGGCTTCGGCATGAAGCTGGCGCTCAGGCCGAAACGCTGCGCCACCTGTTTCACCACAAAACGGAACGTCGTCAGGTTGTCGGCGGTCGTCAGCGCATCGGCATAGCGGAAGTCGATCTCGTGTTGGCCATGCGCCACTTCGTGATGACTCGCTTCGACCTCGAAGCCCATCTCCTCGAGCGTGTCGACGATGGCGCGCCGCGCCTCTTCGCCCAGATCCACCGGAGCGAGGTCGAAGTATCCACCGACATCGTGTGTGTCGGTCGTGGCCTTGCCGCTCGCGTCCTGCTTGAACAAAAAGAACTCCGCTTCCATGCCGGCGTTCATCGTGAAGCCCAGGCGCGCCGCCCGTTCCAGAACCGCCTTCAGACGCCCGCGCGGATCACCGGCGAACGGCGAGCCGTCCGGCAACGAGATATCGCAGATCAGGCGCGCCACGCGCGCACCCGGCGGCCCGAACGGCAGCGCACGGTATGTGGTCAGGTCGGGCTTGAGCAGCATGTCGCTCTCCTCGACCCGCATGAACCCTTCGATCGAGCTGCCGTCGAACAGGATGTCACCCGCCAGTGCTTTTGCGAACTGGCTGCGCGGGATCTCCACGTTCTTGATCACGCCGAGAATGTCGGTGAACTGCAGGCGCAGGAAGCGGATGTCGTGCTCGCGCAGGAGCACCTGAATGTCACCCGACGCCGCGTTGCGCAGATCGTTGGGTGCCGGGGAGTCTGGAGTCATGGCGCAAAGCTACGCCCGACGCTGGCACGGCAGCGAGGGAACCACAGTTAACACTACATTGCTCGGCTTACGCAGTTCGGTAATTGTGGCGCAGTCCTGCGTCATGTCCGTCCAATCCTGATCCCTCCATGTCGTCTGCATTCTGTGCGGCCTGTGGCGCACAGCTCACATCCGGCGCCCGTTTCTGTCACCGATGCGGACAGCCCGTCGGCGAGGCCGTGTACGCCGCCGGCGGTCCTGCGGCGGCTCCGCTGCCGGCGTCCATTCAGTCCTCCAATCAGACACTGCCCTGGGCGGTCGCCGCGATTGCGCTGCTCGCGCTCATCGCACTCGTCGCCGGCCAGCGTTTCGGTCGCAAGCCCGCCGCCGTCGCCGAGGCACCCTCGGCCGCACCGCAAGTGGCCGGACCATTTGCCGGCGGGGATCCGAACGCCGCAGCCGCCACCGATTCGACCAGTCCGGAGCGTCCGGTGCGTGCGCCGGACATCTCCGCCATGTCGCCGGACGAACGTGCGCTCCGACTTTTCAACCGCGTCGTGTCGCTCGCCGAACAGGGCAAGCGCGATTCCGTGCAGTTCTTCGCACCGATGGCACTGATGTCGTTCCAGAGTCTGCCCACACCCACCGCATTGCAACGTTTCGAACTCGGTCGCATCGCGGAGCTGGCCGAAGTGAAGGAGATCATCACCGCGCAGGCCGACACGTTGCTCAAGGCCTCACCGACCCACCTGCTTGGCCTCGCACTGGCCAGCTCGGCGGCCGGGATGAAGAAGGAATTTTCGAAGCAGGCGGATTACGATCGTCGCCTCATCGCCGCCGCCAAGGCCGAACGTGCGAAAAACCTGCCGGAGTATCAGGTGACGCAGGTTGATCTCGACAGCGCGCTCGCCCGCGCCCGGCGGAACGTCAAGTGACCAATCCAACAATGCCCCCGACTCGCACCATCACCGTCGCACACAGCCCCGACTCCGACGACGCATTCATGTTCTACGCGCTCGCCGAAGGGAAGGTCAACACCGAAGGGCTCGCGTACAGACACGAGCTGCAGGACATCGAGACGCTCAATCAGCGCGCGCGGAAGCAGGAACTCGAAGTCACCGCCGTCTCGATTCACGCCTTCGCCTACATCTCCGAGCACTACGCGTTGCTGCCGCACGGCGCCTCGATGGGTGACAAGTACGGCCCGCGTGTCGTCGGACGCATGAAGCGTGGTCCCGCTGCCATCAAGGGCGCCCGCATCGCGGTGCCCGGTCCGCTCACCAGTGCGTATCTCGCACTGCGATTGTTCGAGCCCGACTTCGAGGCGGTGTTTGTGCCGTTCGACAAGATCGAGGATGCCGTGCTCGATGGCACCGTCGATCTCGGCCTGCTGATTCACGAAGGACAGCTGACGTTCGGCGAGCGCGGCCTGCACATGCTGCTGGACCTGGGCGTTTGGTGGCATGAAGAGACAAAGTTGCCGCTGCCCCTTGGCGGCAACGTCATCCGCAAGGATCTCGGCCCCGACCTGATCTCGATGATCAGTCGGCATCTGCGTGACAGCATTGCGTTCGGACTGACACATCGCCGAGCCGCACTCGACCATGCGATGAAATACGCGCGTGGACTTGATCGTGGACAAGCGGATACATTCATCGGCATGTATGTGAATGAGTGGACGCTCGACTACGGCGACGCCGGTCGCGCAGCGGTACAGCTGTTTCTGCAGCGTGGTACCGAAGCCGGCATCATTCCGCACGCCGTCACCGTCGAGTTCGCCGAGTAAATGCCGGTGAGTGGCGATGCCTGAGCAGCCGATTCGCGGCGTCGACGTGCCGGCGCCATCCGCGCCAGCGCTGAGCCCGCAACCACCCGTCATCGATGCACCGGCGGGTGGCGCATCCCGTGGCGGAGGAACGGCCGATGATTCGTCACGCGCGCGTCGGTTGCGCGCTTTGGCGAATGAAATCGAGACACTGCCCACCACACACGCTGCACTTGCACGACTACTGACTGTTGCCGTCGAAACGCTGCAGGGCGCCGGCGCGTGGATTGGCCTCACGATGGAGGATTCCGACGCGCTCGTCGTCGTCGCGGCTACCGGTGAAGTCTCCGTCGAACCTGGCGCGCGCGTGCCGCGCGATCGTGCGTTTGCCGCGCGCGCACTGCACGCACACTCGGCCGTCTTCGCCGACCCAAGCACCGGCGTGCGCTGGAGTGATACGGTCATCGCGCGTGTGCCGGTGCGCGCAGTCGCCGCACCCCTCCTCGTCGATGGTGAACACGCAGTCGGCATCATTTCCGTCGTCGGCGGTCCGGGTCGTCTGTTCACCGTCGCTGACGGCACCTTTGCACACGAACTCGGATCACTTGCCGCGCTCGTGCTGCGCCGCCGTGATCCCGCACGACGTGTCGCGACGGAAGAACCGATCGCACAGCCGGACTCGAATTTCGTCACGCCGATGCTGCTCGATGCAGCGGCCGCCGTCACGGTCGATGATTTCGCCAGCGCGATCATTCATCGTCTCGACGATCATTCCTTGCTCGGCATCAGCGTCGCCGTGCGCGATCGCGCCTCGGGTACGCTGCGGTTTCCGGCGGCACTTGGTGCGCTGGCGGCATTGCGCGGTGTGCGCACGCCACTCGACAGCAGCCGCGCCGAACATCTCGCCCGACAGCGTCGTGCCGTGCAGATGCCCGATGCACGCCATGTCGTCCCCGATGGCTGGCGCTCACTCGTGCCGGCGCTGCCCGGCGCGTCGATCGCCCTGATCGACAAGGATGTCGCGATCGGGCGCATCGATGTCGTCTTCGATCCCGATCGTCCGGTCCCGTACGATGCGATGCGGCGCATCGAGCAACAGTCGGGCACAGTCGCACGCGCACTCGGTGTGTTGACGGCACGTGTGGCGCGGACGCCGATCGATCCGGGGCTCGAGTCGTTGCACGCGCTGCGCACCACGCTGAGCAGCCGTCTGCACGATCTGACCTCGCCGATCGCCGGCATCAGCGCGCTGTCCGAACTGCTGGCCGACGAGGATCTGACCCCCGAAATCCTCGAACTCGTCGGACTGATCCAGCGCAGCGCCCGCCGGGCATCGGACGCGGCCCGAACTTTGCGCGGTTTGGCAGACGATTCCGATGCACCGCCGGATCCCGTCGCCGTCGACGTGCTCATCCACGACATGTTGCGTGAGCGCGCCGAGTCGCAGCGGGCGCTGGCGATCACGGTCAACGTGTCGGTGGATCCCGGGCTGCCGCCGGTGCCCTGGGCGGCGGCGGCGCTCCGGGAATGGTTCGCCTCCGCTCTGGTCGCGTCAGAAACCGCGTTGCTGAGTTCAGCGCGACGACGGATCGACATCAGAGCGGCACAGGATGGCGGGCTGGCCGTCCTCACCGTCGCGGACGACGGTGTGCCGATCGGAATCATCCCCTCGGAGGGGGAGCTTCACGGTGCTAGCATTTCCGTCATCCGCACGGACGACGGTCGCACAATTCGTCGTCTCGCGATTCCGCTCCGCATTGGCTCGTAAACACAGTCCCGCTGCTTCCGTGACGACTGCAATGCAGGCGCTGGCTCCCAAACCACCACCGGCACCCCTCGCCCGGATTCTCGTCGTCGATGATGACGAGTCGATTCGTGTCGCGATGGTGCGGTTCCTCCAGCGGTGCGGGTACGGGGTGGAGTCCGCCGGCAACGGCACTGACGCGCTGTTCCTGTTCGAGTCGCACGCGTTCGATGCCATGATCTGCGACGTGCGCATGCCCGGCCTGTCCGGCCCGGAGCTGCTGCCGCGGGTCCTCGCGCACGATCCGAACCTCGCCGTATTGATGCTCAGCGCGGTGAACGACGCGCCAACGGCCGCACACGTGCTGGCCGGCGGGGCGATTGACTATCTGGTCAAGCCGATCGAGCTGCGCGCGCTGCAGGACGCCGTCATCCGCGCCCTCGCCCGCCGCCAATCGCGGATGGAGAAGGAGCGCTTCGACGAGCGCATCCAGGAAGAAGTGCAGCTGCGCACGGCCGAACTGGAGCAGGAGAAGGAGTCGCTGCGCCGGCTGTCTGTGAGCGTCGTGGAGACGCTGATCATCGCCATGGAAGCGAAGGACGTGTACCTGCGCGGCCACTCGCAGCGTGTCGCCGACCTGGCCACCGAAATTGCGATCGAGATGGGGCAGGAGCCGGAAATCGTCGAACGCATCCGCCTCGCCGGACGCCTGCACGACGTGGGCAAGATCGGAATCCGCGAAGAAATCCTGAACAAGCCGTCGGCGCTCACGGTCACGGAATTCGAGCACGTGAAGCAGCACGTCCGCATCGGCATCGAGATCCTGCGCCCGCTGCAGCAGCTCGATCACGTGCTCGACTTCATCCACGACCACCACGAGCACTGGGACGGCAGCGGCTATCCGCGGGGCATCCGGGGCGACAGCA
This sequence comes from Gemmatimonadaceae bacterium, assembly GCA_031367535.1. Lineage (GTDB taxonomy): Bacteria > Gemmatimonadota > Gemmatimonadetes > Gemmatimonadales > Gemmatimonadaceae > JACMLX01. The sequence goes on along the minus strand of JANLPZ010000027.1, from coordinate 54,335 downwards.
TCACCCTCGGCGGACGCATTCTGGCTGGGGCCGACGCGTTCGATGCGCTCACCTCCCAGCGCGCCTACCGTGACCCGATGCGGGCCGACGATTCCCTTGCCTACCTTGGCACCGTCGCCGGCGCCCTGCTGGATCCGCAGGTCGTCCGGGCGCTGCAGGTCGTGATGATGCGTCGGCTCGCCGCCGCCTGATATACCAGCCGGAATGGCTCCCGGCGGCGCGAATCGTCTGATTTGGTAAACGATTCGGCCCTTTCAGGCGTACACCACGGACCATGTCAGAGCATATCAGATACCGCCCGGCGCATCGGCGCGGGCGGTTTTTCGTCGCCGTAACCCTCGCCGTAACCCTCGCCGTCGCTTCCTCTGCTGCCGGCGCACAATCCACGCGCGCCCCGATTTCGCGCGCTGAACGGCTGGCCACCGATACCCTCCCTCTCACCTTCGACGCCGCAATCACGCGAGCCCTGCGTGACGGCGAAGAAGTCCGCGCCGCCACCATTGCTGTCGACATTGCCGATGCGCAGATCGGTGTCGCACGATCCACCGGTCTGCCACAGCTTCGGCTCGCCAGCACCTATTCGCAGGTCGTCGAGAACGCGCGCGCCACGATCGTCGGCTCGGTGTTCGGTCAGGCGTACAACTACAGCGCCTCCGCACAACTCTCGCAACCGCTGTTCCTTGGCGGGCGTGTCTTTGCCGGCGCGAAAGCCGCCGGCGCGGTTCGCGGTGCGGCGCGCGCCTCGACCGCTGAGGTCCGCGGTCTGGTCGTCGTCGACGTCGAGCGCGCCTATCTCAACGCGCTTTTCACACGTCGACTGATCGAGATTCAGCGCGCCAACCTGCAGCTCGCCGACCAGCGCGTGATGCAGGCGCAGCAACTCGAAACCGCTGGACGTGCATCGCGTTACGACGTGCTGCGTCTCAAGGTCGAGCGGGCCAATCTCGAGCCTGACCTGGTGCAGGCCCAGAACGACTACGTGATCGCGGTACTCACACTGCGACGCCTCGTCAATGTGCCGGCCGAGCGTCCGCTGATGCTGACGTCGGAACTCGACACACTCTCGTTGCAACGCCTGCTTTCCACCGTCGACACTTCGCCGAATGTCGGCGAAGTGCGCGCCTCGGTGCGCGCGGCCGAATTGACGCGCACCGCACGCGAAGCCGGTGTCCGTGTCGCGCGCGCAGATCTGTTTCCGTCAATCACCGCGACGCTGACGTCAGGTTATCTCGCGCTGCCGGCCAGCAACGGGCTGCCGACACGGGGTGGCAGCACCAGCGCCGCCAACTGCGTGCCCCAGGTGGCGGGTCGCGTCTGTCAGAACAACGGTTGGTTCACCGATCGCAACTTCGGCTTCCAGGTGTCATGGCCGATCTTCGATGGCCTGCGCACCAAGTCGAACCTCGACAACGCACACGCGCTCGTGAATCAGTCCGAAGTGCAGCTCGCGCAGGTGCGGGAGCAGGTGGCGATCGAGGCTGCGGCTTCGCGCGCGGAATTCGGTCGCGCGCGCACACTGTTCGATGCGCGCCGCCAGACGGTCGCCGAGGCGACGGAAGCGTACGATCTCGCAGTCCTGCGCAACACACGCGGCGTCGGCACGACGCTCGATGTGTCGGATGCGCAGCTCAACCTCGTGCGCTCGCAAGTGAACGCCGCGCGCGCGATTTACGATGTATTTCTTGCCGCCGCCGAACTGGCGCGGACGACGGGTCGTCCGATTCCGCTGCCTGATGGCGGCGCGATGCGCATCACTGACCGTGGAGCCGATCGTGTCACGACGGATCGCTGACGTCTTTCCGCCTGTGCGGATCCTCACCTGTGCCGCGCTGCTGTTGGCGACGGCCTGTTCGAAAGCCGGCGACGCGGAAGCGAAACCAGCCACCGGCGCTGGCAGTGGCAGCAGCACCGGCGCAAAACCCGGTGCCCCTCGTGCCGGCAGCGGCGGCGGCCGCGGTGGCGTCGTGCTGGCGGCGACCGACGTTGCGACACTCAAGAACGGCGTGATCGAGAACGCCGTCGCGGTGTCCGGCAATCTGCGTCCCATCGAAACGATCCAGGTTCGCAGTCGACTCAATGGCGACATCAACGCCGTCTATGTGCAGGAAGGCGAACGGGTCAGCGCCGGTCAGGTGCTCGCTCGCTTCGAGTCCAGCCAGCAGGAGAGTTCACGCCGCGGTGCGGAAGCAGACCGCGAAGCGGCGCGTTCACAGTTGCAGACGGCCACATGGGCCGCCGAACAATCCGCCGCACTGTTCAAGGCGGGTGCAATCGCCGAGCAGGAGAATCGGGCCTCGCAGCAGTCCGTGATTGCAGCGCAGGCGGCGGTTGCCGCATCCGAAGCGCGTCTGCGCACCGCGTCGGCCGTGTCCAGCGACACGCGCGTGCTCGCGCCGTCCAGCGGCATCATCGACATTCGCTCGGTGCAGCCGGGCGAGCGCGTGAATGTCAGCCAGGCGCTTTTCACACTGGTGCGCAACGAGACGCTCGAACTGGCTGCTAACGTACCGGCGCGCATGGCAAATCTCGTGCAGCCCGGCCAGAACGTGCGACTGAGTCTCGACGACCGCACCATTGAATCGAAAGTGGCGCGTGTCAGTCCGACCGTCGATCCGGTGTCACGCAGCGTGACGGTCTATGTACGCGTGCCGAACGCGAAGGGCGCCATCAAGGGCAACACGTTCGTCAGCGGTCGGGTGATCGGCGAACGCCGCACCTCCGCACTGCTGCTGCCGACGACGGCAATTCGTCAGTCGCAGGGCGCCGATTCACAGCCGTTCGTCTGGCGCATCACAGGCGGGGCACTCGAGAAGCGCAACGTCACACTCGGCGTCGTGGATGATGCCGCCGGTGTGGCCGAAGTGAAGGAAGGTGTGGCAGCCGGTGATCGCGTGATCGTCGGCAACGTCGGCGCGCTCGGCAACGGCGCCAAGGTCACCATCGCGGGCGGGAAGTCATGATTATTTCGGATGTCTCCATCAAGCGACCGGTCTTCGCGACCATGATGATGGTGGCGCTGGTCGTGCTTGGCATCATCGGCTACAACCGGCTCGCGATCGACGAATACCCCGACATCACCTATCCCACGGTCGTCGCACAGACGGCCTATCCGGGCGCGTCGCCGGAAGTCGTGATGCGCGAAGTGTCGAAGCCGATCGAGGAAGCACTCAACACCGTGCAGGGCATCAAGGAGGTGACCTCCACCTCGCTCGAAGGCAGTTCGCTGGTGCGCCTGCAGTTCAATCTCGGCGTCGATGTCATCGCATCGCAGCAGGAAGTCAGCGCCAAGGTGGCGCGCATCCGTCGCTCGCTGCCGCCGAACATCGAGGATCCGATCGTCCTCCGCTTCGACCCGAACGACCGTCCGATCATCACCGTCGCCATGACGAGCGGTGAACGTCCGCTGCGTGAGCTGACGGACATCGCGACGGAAGTCATCAAGACGCGCTTCGAGTCGATCCCCGGTGTCGGTGGCGCCAACATCACCGGTGCCGCAACACGCCAGATCCAGATCCAGCTCGATCCCGACGCGATGCGCGCGTACAACATCGCGCCGCCGGTTGTCATCGCCGCACTCGATCGCGAGAATCGCGAAGTGCCGGCTGGTCGTGTGCGCCGCAACGGCCGTGAACAGCTGATCCGTGTCACCGGTCGCGTGATCGATCCGGCCCGTTTCGCCGACATCACACTCGCCGTGCGCAACGGTGCGCCGGTGCGCATCAGTGACATCGCGAAGGTGGTCGATGGCAGCGCCGAGCAGCGCAGTGCTGCGTATCTCGGTCGCACGCCGGCCGTCTCGATTGAGGTGCAGAAGATCGCCGGCAGCAACACGGTGGAAGTCGCCGATCGTGTGCGCGAAGAAGTTGCGACACTGATGAAGACGCTGCCTGCCGACGTGCAGCTGCAGGTCATCCGCGACGACTCGCAGCGCATCCGCGACTCGCTCGACAGCGTGCAGCATGAGCTGATCCTCGGCGCGATCCTCTGCATCGTCATCATCTACTTCTTCCTCAACAGCTGGCGCTCGACGATCATCACCGGTCTCGCGCTGCCGATCTCGCTGATCTCGTCGTTCTTCGTGATGTGGGCGTTCAACTTCACGCTCAACACGATGACGCTGCTGGCGCTGTCACTCGCCATCGGACTCCTCATCGACGATGCCATCGTGGTGCGCGAGAACATCGTGCGCCACCTCGAGATGGGCAAGGATCATGAACACGCCGCGTCCGAGGGCACGAGCGAGATCGGACTCGCCGTGTTCGCGACGACGATGGCGGTGGTGGCGGTGTTCTTCCCCGTCGCGTTCATGGGCGGCATGATCGGCAAGATCTTCTTCCAGTTCGGTGTCACGGTCGCCTTTGCCGTGCTGGTGTCGCTGTTCGTCAGCTTCACGCTCGACCCGATGCTCTCGAGCATCTGGCACGATCCGGAAGTGGATGAGAAGAATCAGCCCGCGCTGCGTGCCTCGAGGAACCCGATCCGTCGCGTCGCGTTTGCGTTCAACGACTGGTTCGAACGAGTGGCGGATCGATATCCGAAAGGTCTCGCCTGGACGCTCAATCACCGCCTGATCGTGCTCAGCGCGGCGCTTGTCACGGTCGCCGGCTCGATCATGCTGGTGCCGAAGCTCGGCTTCACCTGGATGCCCGATGTCGACGGCAGTGAATTCAGCGTCAACTATCGCGTCGCGCCCGGATCGGCCATCGACTTCACGATCGGCAAGGGGCAGGAAATCGCGAAGTTGCTCGAGAAGCGCCCGGAAGTGCTCTCCACCTATCTGAACATCGGTGGTGGCTTCCGCGGGTCACCAAGTGGTGGGTCTGTGTCGGTGAAGTTGAAGCCGAAGGATCAGCGCAAGTTGTCGCAGGCCGAGTTGCAGACCGTGCTGCGACCGATGCTGATGAAGATTCCGGGGGTGCGGCCGAACATCACCGGCACACCGACGATCTTCGGCGGCTACCGCCAGCCGATCGAGGTCAAGGTGCAGGGACCGGAGCCGTCCCGTCTCAAGCTCGCCGCGGCCGAAGTGCTCAAGACCATGCAGGGTGTACGAGGCCTGGCAGAGCCCAACTCCAGCGACGACGGCGAAATTCCGCAGCTCGACGTGCAGGTCGATCGCGAGCAGGCGTGGGCCGCCGGTCTGGGCATCGGCACGATCTCGACGACGCTGCAGCCGCTGTTCACCGGTCAGCGCGCCACCCGTTGGGAAGATCCGCAGGGCTACTCGCACGACGTGGTGGTCATCTATCCTGATTCGTTGCGCCGCTCGTCGGACGACGTCGCCGAACTGCCGGTGCCCGGGTCGGGCGTCGACAGTCGCACCGGGCTCGCCACCACGATTCCGCTCGGACAGGTCGCCACGATCCGCGCTGGTATCGGTCCGCAGGCCATCGAGCGCTCGTCGCTCGAACGCCAGGTGTCGATCAGCGCCGGCGTGTTGCCCGGCTACAACGTCGGCGACGTGGCGGCCAAGGTGCAGGTCGCGATCGATTCCATGGGCCTACCCGCGGGTTACCGCACGGTGTTCGGCGGCGACGTGCAGAATCTGACCGAGACCAAGGGGTATGTCGGCGAGGCGCTGATCCTGGCGGTCGTCTTCATCTATCTCATTCTGGCATCGCTCTTCGGCTCGTTCCTGCAGCCGCTCGCGATCATGCTGTCGCTGCCGCTCAGCTTCATCGGCGTCGCGATCGCACTGCTGGCAACCAAGGGCAGTCTGAACGTCATGACGATGATCGGCATCATCATGCTCCTCGGTCTCGTCACGAAGAACGGCATTCTGCTGGTGGATTTCGCGAATCACCGCCGCGAACACGGGGACGATACCCGCACCGCATTGCTCGCAGCGGCCCGCATCCGACTGCGTCCGATCATCATGACCACGGTCGCGATGATCGCCGGAATGTTGCCGCTCGCGTTCGCGCTTGGTGCAGGTGCGGAGCAGCGGGCGCCGATGGGGCGCGCTGTGATCGGTGGTTTGATCACCAGCACACTCCTCACGCTCTTCGTCGTGCCGTCGGTCTATTCACTGCTCGACGATTTGGTCGTCGCCCTGCGAAAGCGCTTCGCGACACCGGCGATTGTGCCACATCCGAGCCCTGTCGCCGGCGACTGACGACCGTCGTTTCGCCACTTCGTGCACGAATTCGCGCCGCCACTGCTTGACGTTCAGTGGCGGCGCTGTTATTCCGGCTACGGGTATTTGAAGACACCATGACAGGTCAACCGTGTGCTCGCACCCTTGCACTGGTTTCCACACCTGCTCGCCCTTTTCTGCGTTGGAGGCAGGTATGCCGAGTTTCGGCGAAAACGATGATGTGAATTTCCGGCTCCGTGGCCGTGATGATGATGAAGACGATTACTACGACTCCGATCCCATGTACGAGGAAGAGGAGGAGGAGGAGGACGAGGACGAGGAAGGCTTCACGCCGACGCTCAAGCGCAAGCGGGAGTCGCTCTTCGACGATCCCGATGACGCAGCGAAGGACGAGGACGAAGAGGAGGACACGGGTGAGGTGATCGAGGAGGAAGTCGATGCGGAACTCGGTACCGACGATGTCGAACCTGCCGAAGAGGACGACCTCGGTCTGGATGACGAAGTCGGTCTTGACGACGACCTTGGCGACGAGCCACCCACGCCGAAGGTGAAGGCGTTGGCCGCAGTGGAGCCGATCGCACCCGTGCGCGCGTCGTCAGCGCTCAAGGCACCCAAGCTGCCCAAGGCACCGCCTGTCCCGAAGGTGACGAAGGCCGTCGCCGCACCTGCCGCGCCGGTTGCGGCCGCTCCGAGTCCGGCCGCGGCACCGAAGGCAGCGCCTGCGAAGGCTGCTCCCGAGACGGCACCGGCGGCCGTGAAGATGCCCGCGACGACGGTGGCCGCGAAGCCGGCGGCCAAGCCCGCGGCTCCCGCCAAGCCTGTGGCAGCGACCAAGCCAGCCGTAACGACGCCGATGAAGGTGCCGGCGAAGCCGGCGCCCAAGGTACCGCCACCGGCCAAACCCGAGCCGGTGAAGCCGGCGGCAAAGAAGGCAGCCCCAGCTGCCCCGGCGAAGAAAACCGCAGCGCCCGTCAAGGCAGCTCCGGCGAAGAAAGCGGCCGCCCCTGCCAAAAAAACACCCGCTGCAAAGAAGTCCGCACCAGCTCCGAAGCCGGCGCCGAAGGGCAAGGCTGCGGCGCCAGCCAAGCTCGCCGCCAGGAAGGCGCCGGCGAAGAAGGTCGCGCCGGTGAAGAAAGCGGCGCCCACGAAGAAGGCCGCACCGGCGAAGAAAGCAGCAGCGAAAAAATCGGCGCCCGCCAAAAAGGCGCCGGTCAAGAAGGCACCAGCAAAGAAGGCCAAGCCAGTGAAGAAGAAGGGACGCTGATCAGAGTCGGCAGTCGCGCAGCGGTGTGACGTGACATCGCGCGCGCTGCGGACACGCTGACTTGCGCCAACGACCGGCGGAATGGAGCTCGCTCCGTTCCGCCGGTCTATGTTTCCGTCATGTCCGTTCGTGATCACCAGATCCTCGACGCGGTTCCGCTGATGATCTTCGCCACGGACCTGCAGGGCCGGATCGTGCAGCAGAATCAGCACGCCGCCGCCCACGCCGTCGGCATGGCACTCGGTCGGCCACTCCAGGACATCCTGGGCGATCAGGCCAACGCAGCGCAGTGTGACCGGGCGTTCATCGCGCTTCGCGACGCCGCGGTACCACTGGTGCGCTGGGAGTTCGCGACCGCCGAGGGTGACAGCGAACATGTCATGCTCGTGCAACTCACCCGTTGCATCGCCGATGGCGAGCATGTCGGGTATGTGGCCGCGCTCTCCGACGTCACGGAATCACATCGCGCGCGGGAAGCGCTGATCTCCACCGGACTCGCCCTCGCCAGCTCCATCGATCTGGCGCGTGTGTACGGCGAGGTCGGTCAGCAGCTGCGGCGTGCCGTGCGCTGCGATGCCTACATCATTGCCGTCGCGGACGATGATACCCTCGCGATGTCCGGCGTGCAGGCGGGCGGATTCAGTGAGTCGCCCGAGCAGGTCGCGACGCGTCTGCGACCGGAGTGGCTGGAAGCACTGGCATCCGGCACCACGATTGTCCGCCGGCCCAACCCCGGCGAACGAGAGGTCACCACGCCGATCATCAGTGAGGAGGGTGTGCTCGGCGCCATCACGGTGCGACTCAGCTCCATCGAAGCCACCTATGAGCTCGCGGAAACGCAGCGTGTGTTGCGTACCATCGCCGCGCAGACGGCGGCCGCGATCGATCGGGCGTTTCTCGTGCGGCGCGTCGAGCAGAAGCGACGCCTCGAAGCCATTGGCGAAGTCGCGGCCGGCGTGGCGCACGAGCTGCGCAATCCGCTCTTCGGCATCTCATCGGCGGCACAGTTGCTCCGGCTTCGCGGTCGCGACGATCCCGCCGTCGAACGCAATGTCGGCCGCATGCTGCGCGAAGTCGAGCGATTGAACAACATGCTCACGTCGCTGCTCGTGTACGGCCGGCCGCAACCGCTGCGCGCCGTGACGGGCGACCCCGACAGCGTCTGGGACGACGTGATCGACGCCAATCGTCGGCGCATCGATGACGCCGAACTCACGTTCACGCGTGTGCGCTGCACGCCACCGTTGTTGATCGACTTCGATCCGGCACAACTTGGCCAGGTCTGCCTGAACATTCTGGCGAATGCGCTCGATGCCGCGCCGCGCGGCTCGACCGTCACGCTGCACACGAGTGTGCACAGCGCCACCAGTGGCTGGCGCTGCCGATTGCACAATGCCGGCCCGGCCATTCCGCCGGAAGCACTGCCGCGCGTGTTCGAAATCTTCTACTCGCTGAAGAGTGGCGGCACCGGCATCGGCCTCGCGCTCTGTCAGCGCATCGTCGAGGAGCACGGCGGCACTATCTCGATCGAAAGCCAACCGGAGAGCGGCACTGCCGTGACCGTGCTGCTGCCGCCGCGGACGTCGGCATGATCGCGGCCTCGATCCTGATCGTCGACGATGACGATACGGTGCGCGAGACGCTCACCGAATTTTTTCAGCTGATCGGCATGCAGGTGATCGCCGTCGCCACGGCAGCCGACGCCCGCAATGCCGTCGCCCGACACCTGCCCGACGTGGTGCTGATGGATCTGCATCTGCCTGACGCCGTCGGACTCAGTCTGCTCGAACAGCTGCGCAGCGAAGATCCTGATGCGGCCGTCATTCTGCTCACCGGACATGCGGACGTGCGCACCGCGGTCGGTGCGATGCAGGGCGGCGCCATCGATGTGCTCGAGAAGCCGGTGAATCTCGAGGCGCTGCGGGATGCGGTCATGCGCGGCGTCCAGATGGTGCGCCTTCAGCGCGAAGTGGCGGTGCTGCGCGCGCGCGATGCCGGTACCACCGGCGCACCACCGGTCCTGCAGCCGTCCTTCGAGAAGCTGATCGAACTCGCGGCCCGCAATGACGATGCCCCCGTGCTCATACTTGGCGAAACCGGAACCGGCAAAGGGTACATCGCCCGACGCATTCATGATCGCTCCGCGCGCGGAGCGCAGCCGTTCGTGGAGATCAACTGCGCATCTTTGTCTACCACCTTCTTCGAGAGCGAAGTCTTCGGGCACGAGCGCGGCGCGTTCACCGATGCGCGACAGTCCAAACGCGGCCTCATCGAAGTGGCCGCCAACGGCAGCATCTTTCTTGACGAAATCGGCGAGATGGCGATCGATGTGCAGCCCAAGATTCTGAAGGTGATCGAGGAGCAGCGCTTCCGGCGACTCGGCGGGACCACGGAACTGCGCAGCGCCGCGCGCGTCATCTGCGCGACGAATCAACCGCTCCAGACGCGGGTGTCGGAACAGCGATTTCGCGGCGATCTGTTCTACCGCCTGCAAGTGCTCACCATCACAATGCCACCGCTGCGCGAGCGTCGAAGCGAGTTGCCGGCACTCGCGGCACAGTGCCTTCCGCGCGACGCGACGTTCGCCGCGGGTGCCGAGCAGGCATTGCTGGAATACGCATGGCCCGGCAACATCCGCGAGTTGAAGAACACCCTCTGGCGCGCGGCCATTCTTGCGGAAGGTGCGCCGATCACGGCCGCGATGCTGGCGCTGCCGTCGACACGTCGCGCGCACGGGCCAGGCGTTGATCCGTCTGCATCGTCACTTGCGGTGGCCGAAGCGCGCGCCATCGATGCAGCGCTCGCGCAGACCGGCGGCAATCGCGCGAAGGCGGCCCAGCTGCTTGGCATCGCGCGCTCCACCTTACACGAGAAGCTGCGGGCGCGCGCGAACGGGTAGCTCGAGCCGGCACGTTGCCCGGTCCGAAAACCGGACAGTACCACAGAAGCTGGCTGAAAAGCGGACAGTCAAACGCCGGTAGGGAATCGCTGACATCCGCCAAACCACTGTCCTGCAACGACTTGCGCCCCAGGTTGCACGTGGCACACTCCTCGCTCTACTCCTGGTGTGCCCAAACATGTCCTGATCGTTGAAGACGAGATCTCCATCCGGGAATCACTCGTCGATTTCTTCGCCTCCGACGACGTCACCGTCGTTGCGACCGCGACCCTCGCCGACGCCAAGGTCGCAATCTTCAGCGAGACATCGTTCGACCTGATCGTCACCGATCTGCGGCTCGGCGGGAACCGCGACGGTGGTCTGCAGATTCTTGCCGCTGCGGGTCTCGTGCACCAGCACACACCGGTGATCGTGCTGACAGCGTTTCCCGATGACGACAACCGCCACGCATCCGAACGTCTGAATGCGACGTATTTCCTCGAGAAGCCGGTTGACCTCTCGGTGATCTCGAAACTCGCGCGCGATCACGGTGTTTCGTCCGCGCTGTCGCCGAGTGATTTCTCGGCGTCGTGATCGTTCGCAGGATTGTGTGAAGGCGGGCATGGCGTGAGCAGGGGGGGAGATCAGTTGGAAAGGGGTCTGTTCCGCCATGTCTGTCCTTCACACTCTGTGAATTCATATCTGCCAGCATCACAGCAGAGGCTTGACAGTGACGGCGCGTTCCCGTGTTCTTACGGAACGCGCCGTGTCGCAGGTATGAGTCAGCGCGCGCACCTCGTCAGACTCCCCACGCATGACCGATTCTCCGGTCGCACTACTTCGTGCCCACAGTCGGCACGCCCCCTGGAATGCGCGTGGCCTTGCCGCGCACGCCACTGCGCTCGTCGATGCCGCCGGCTTTCGTCCGACGAACACATCGGCGCGCGCGGCGCCGAGTGCGCGCGCGATCCGTTTCTACGTCGCGCAACGGTTGCTCGATCGACCGGAAGGCGCCGGCACCACGGCCACCTACGGCTATCGGCATTTGTTGCAGCTGCTCGCCATCAAGATCCGTCAGCGTGAAGGCCAGACGCTCGAAGTGATCAAGAAGGAGCTCGCCGGCGTCAGTGGTGAGCAGCTCGAACGACGCGTCGCCACGGCACTTGCTCCCGCACTCTCGCACAGCGCCGATGTCACCGTGCGTCAGGATGACGTGCAGCCCATCGCGGAATGGCGGCGCGTGCCGATTGCCGATGGCATTGAACTGCATGTGCGCACGGACGCACTGGGCGCGCGCGACGAGGCTGTCGTCGCGATGCGTGAAGCGATTCGTGCCGCACTCGGTCGCGCCGAAACCAGAAGCTGATCGTGCTCACGCCTGCCGAGCATCTCCCGGTGACACCGGCATCGCAGCATGCTGCCGGCGCATCGCGTGGTGGTGATCTTTCCGGCGGCGCGGCGAACAAGCGGCGGGCGGCCTCGCGACTCGTGTACCTCGATCGTGCGCTCGAAGCGCTGCCGCTTTTCCGTTTGAGTGATTCGAACGAGGAAGGAGCCATCGCGTACGCGGCACCATCTGGTGGTCGCTGGCGTGTGCTGCCAGCGCCTGGTGATCGGCTGCCTGGCACCTTCGATCAGGATGTCTACATCGAGCTCCTGTATCGGTATCAGGAATCGGGTCGTCCATCCGACGGCGTGCTGACCTTCACGCTGCATGCGTTTCTGCGCGCGATGGGTCGTCGTGTCGACGGGCGCACGTACGAACAATTGCGCGGTGCACTGGCGCGACTCGAACGCACCACGCTTGAAAGCGCCGGCGGCTACTGGGACGCTGCCAATGCCAGGCCACTCGATGGCGCGTTCACACTGCTCAGCGCGGCCACCGTCGATCGTCGCCGCGCCGCCGACCGCGATCAGCTGTCACTCTTCCCCAGCGTGACCGCCGCCGAACCTGGTGTCGCGCGCGTCACGCTGGCGCCACAGGTTCGCAGCAACCTCGACGCGGGCCACGTCACCTCACTGCGCCTCGGTGGCTATTCGTCGCTGCTCTCGCCGGTCGCACGCCGCATTTATCGCCTGCTCGCGGTCCAGCTTGCCGCAGGTGCTGACGGACGCTGGCGTGTGTCGCTTGATACGCTCGCCGAGTTGCTTCCTCTCACGCAGCGATACCCGAGTCATATCCTGCGCGTCGTGAAGCCGGCCAGTGAAATGCTTGTCGCGGCCGGTATCGTGCACGCGGCCGAGGAAACGCAGGACGGCCGCTCGTGGTATATGGAATACCGGTGGACGTGACGAAACCCGCCCCCGGCGCGTAGAGCCACAGACGCCGCCGGCAATCCGGAACTTGCCTTGTGCGTCCCGGTACAGTAGCCGTTCGGAAGACTCCGACGTCCGTCCCTTTCCTGCTGGAAGGTTTTCATGTCGCGTACGCGTCGCGCCGTTGTCGGCGCCATCCTCGTCGCCGTGCCACTCGTGGCCGGCGGTTTCGTCTGGCAGAGCCGCGAGGCGCGAGACGGTGCCATGCTGTTCGATCAGGTTCTGCGTCGCGTGTCGGAGCGGTTCGTGGATACGGTCGATGCCACCGCGCTCTACGAAAAGGCAGCGCGCGGTCTGATCGCGCAGCTCAACGATCCATACACCACGCTGTATACGCCGAAGGAATTCGCGGCGTTCACGCAGGGGACGAACGGTCGCTATGCCGGCGTCGGCATGCAGATCGAAGACATCAAGGGCAACATCACTGTCAATCGTGTCTTTCCGAACACACCGGCCGCGGGCGCCGGGATCGCGGAAGGTGATCGCATCATCATGATCGATTCGGCGTCGACGCGCGGATGGATCGTCGATTCCGTGTCGTCCAAGCTGAAGGGTGAACCGGGCACACGCGTGCGTGTGCGCTTCCAGCGCCCCGGCGTGCCGGAACCGATCAACGCCTCGTTCGTACGCGCGACAATTCACATCCCCGCCGTGCCATTCGTCACGATGCTCGATGGCGGCATCGGCTACATCCCGGTGCAGGGTTTCAATGAAACCGCGTCGGCCGAAACCATCCGCGGCATTCAGCAGCTGCAGCGCGAAGGCATGAAGTCGCTGATCCTCGATCTGCGCAACAATCCGGGCGGAATTCTCGACGAGGCGTTCGTCATGAGCAATCTCTTTCTGCCCAAGGGCAAGGAGATTCTCAGCTATCGCGGCCGCGCTGACATGAATCAGGAATTCATCGCGCAGGAAGAACCGATGCTGCCGAACCTGCCGGTCGTCGTGCTGGTCGATGATGGCACCGCATCAGCGTCGGAAATCGTCGCCGGTGCGCTGCAGGATCATGACCGTGCGCTGATCATCGGGACGACCAGCTTCGGCAAGGGTCTCGTGCAGTCGCTGTTCCGCCTCGATGGCGGCTACGCACTGAAGATGACGACGGCCAAGTGGTTCACGCCAAGCGGCCGTTCGATTCAGCGGCCGCGCAAGTTCCTCAACGGTCGCTTCGTGGAAGAGGAAGCACCGGACTCCCTCGAATCCGATAGTGCGAAGAAGGCCCGTCCGGCCTTTCGCAGTGACGCAGGCCGCGTGATCTACGGCGGTGGCGGTATCTCGCCGGACATCACAGTGCGTCCCGATACGCTCACCACCATCGAACAGAAAGCCGCCAAGCAGATCGCCGGCAAGGTGCAGGAGGCGTATCTGACGCTCGCGCAGTACGCCGAAGAACTTCGCCCGCAGGTGAAAAGCCCCAACTTCACCGTGCTGCCGGCGTGGCGCGCGGAATATTTCCGTCGCATCCAGGCGGCCAAGGTCCCGGTTGATTCGGCGACATTCTTCGCGGCACCCGGGTATGTCGATCGCCTGCTGTCGAATCGGATTGCGAAGGCCGCATTCGGTGACTCGACGGTCGCCAAGCGCCAGTTCGCCGAAGACCCGCAGATGCAGAAGGCCATCACGCTGCTGCATCGCGGCGGCACGCAGCGCGACCTGCTCACCATGGCTGGCGCCACGCTTCCCGCCAGCACTACCACGCGTCGTCCGTAGTTCCACGGACAGTCGACGTTGTCGGCCGGGAAATAACTTGACGAGGGGCCGGACAGTGTGTCCGGCCCCTCGTCGTATCACAACCATCGCTCGTCATGACGCCCGTGCCCCACGTTCTCCCTGTCGCCCTTCTCGCGACGTTCGCCATCGCCGCGTGTTCATCGTCTTCTCCGTCTGGCCGCGCGCCCGCGCCGGCGCCCGGTGTGAACATTGCCCGCCCCAGCGACCCGGGCGAGCCACATCTCACCAACATCCGCCAGATCACCGACGGTGGTGAAAATGCCGAAGCGTATTTCAGCAACGACGGCAAGTGGATCACGTTCCAGTCGTCGCGCAACGGTCGCACCTGCGATCAGCAGTATGTGATGCGCGCCAATGGATCGGGGCTCCACCGGGTGTCCAACGGCAACGGCAAGACCACGTGCGGCTGGTTCATTCCCGGCGGCAATCGACTGTTCTTCGGCAGCAGCCATATGCACGACAGCATCTGCCCACCCAAGCCTGATCCGAGCAAAGGCTACGTCTGGCCGCTCGACAAGTTCGACATCTTCACGGTGAACCGTGATGGCACCGACATGCGCCGGCTCACGAACTACGACGTCTACACCGCCGAAGGTGTGCTTTCGCCGGATGGCACGCGGATGGTGTTCACGTCGCTCAAGGGTGGTGACCTCGACATCTACACGATGAACATCGATGGCACCAACGTGACGCAGCTTACCAACACCCCCGGATACGATGGCGGCGCATGGTGGTCGCCGGATGGCACGAAGATCGTGTATCGCGCGCATCATCCGAAGGATTCAACGGAACTCGCGCAGTACAAGGATCTGCTCAAGGTCGGACTCATTCGACCGAGCAAAGTCGAACTGTTCGTCATGAACGCTGACGGCAGCAACAACCAGCAGATCACGCACCTTGGTGGCGCGAACTTCGGGCCGTCGTGGACGCCCGACGGCAAGCGCATCATCTTCTCGTCGAACCACAAGAATCCGCGCAGCGGCAACTTCGATCTGTATCTGGTCAACCTCGATGGCAGCAAACTCGAACAGGTGACGACCAATCCGGTGTTCGATGGATTCCCGATGTTCAGCCCCGACGGCAAACACATCATCTGGGCGTCCAATCGCTTCGACCAGAAGCAGACCGAGACGAACCTCTTCATCGCCGACTGGCGCCCGTGACCGCAAACGCATGAGCTCGTCCCCGATGTGAGGCGCCAGAGCGCCGACCTTCGCCTCGGGCCCGCCGTTGAGCCAGCCTGCGTCGACGCTCCTGCGCCCGTCCGTGCTTCACCGTTCCCTAGGCGCGATTGCCCTGCTCGCCGCCTGCAGCACACCTGCCAGCGCACGGTGGGCCAACACCGGCTCGATCGCCGCCGCCATTGATCCGATCTGGACCGTGCACTGGCGTGGCATCAGCGGCGCCACTGTGACCCCAGCTTCGCACCGAACGCCGCCACCATGAGCGGAAAATTCCGTCCGTCTGAAATCCGAACCTCGCCGACACGCGCGGGATCGGCGCGACCTCGACCGGTCGTGTGCCCGTCAGCGGCGGCTCTGGCACTGCGCGGGTCCGAATACCTCTTCCGCACCGGCGCCACGGCGCTCGTGCCTGAACCGTCCACCGCGGCGCTGCTCGTCACGGGCCTCGGCGGCCTGCTGCTCGTCGTGCGGAAGCGCCGTCTGCGCTGAATCACGTCATGATGTAGCTGAGCAGGGAGCGCGGCGCACGCCGTGACTTCGGTGTGCGGCGCGTTCGACGTCGGAGACCGCACGCGATACTTCGGCGACCGCCCACTAAAATCCATTGCATCGGTTCCTTCCTTCCGCTCAGGGATACTGCAATGGCGTGGATTCTTCCGCTGGTCATACTCGTGATCGTGCTGTTCATCGGCACGAGTTCATTCAAGATCATCGGCCAGGCCGAAGTGATGGTCATCGAACGGCTCGGTCGCTTCAATCGCATCGCCCGTTCGGGGTTCAACGTGCTGATCCCCTTCATCGATCGACCGCGCACGATCGATGTGCGCTTCTTCGGCCAGGACGTGTCCGGCGTCAAGAAAGTGACGGCCGGGTCGACCTCGCGGATCGATCTGCGCGAGCAGGTGTTGAACTTCCCCAGTCAGCCGGTGATCACGAAGGACAACGTCACGATCGACATCGACGCGGTGATGTACTATCGCGTCGCCGATCCGCAGAAGGCCACGTACTCAGTGCAGAATCTCCCGTTCGCGCTCGAGACGCTGACGCGAACGGCGCTGCGCAACATCGTCGGTGAGATGGAGCTCGACACCACACTCACGAGCCGCGATGGCATCAACGTGCGCATGCGCGAAACGATCGAGGAAGCATCGATCGGGTGGGGTGTCGACGTCACGCGCGTGGAATTGCAGAGCATCGAACCGCCGCGCGACATTCAGCAGTCGATGGAATTGCAGATGCGCGCCGAGCGCGAACGTCGCGCCTCGGTGACGAACGCGGAAGCCACCAAGCGCGCGCAGATCCTCGAGGCCGAGGGATCACGCGAATCGCAGATTCAGAAGGCGCAGGGTGAACGTGAGGCGTCGATCCTGCGCGCGACCGGTCTCGCCGAAGCGCGTCTTGCGATGGCGTCAGCCGAAGCCGAGGCAATTCGCCGAATCGCCGACGCGCTACCGGCCGGTCAGGTGGCGATGTATCTGCTCGGCCAGAAGTATCTCGAGATGTTGCCGTCGCTTGCCGCCGGCAAAGGCAGCACGGTGTTTCTCCCGGCGGAAGCGGCGGGGATGATGGGTGCGCTGGGCGGTATCAAGGAGCTGCTCGCGCGGACGTCAGGCGGCTCGAACGTGGAGCCGGCCAAGTCAACGCAGCCGCTGCTTCCGCGCACCCCCGGTGACCTGCCGCCTGGTGTCGGCCACTGACATGACGATCGTCACGAAGGAGCGCGCCGAGCGAATTGCCCGCGCGCAGGCGTGTCCGCGATGCAGCGAGTACACGTACAAGAAGTTGAAGCTGCGCGCGGCGGAGACGACCGATCACATCACGGGCGCGGCCTGGATTGCAGAGATGGTGTGTGGTGTCTGCGCCGCGCACCTGCAACTCGCACTCGAGAGTGACGGCGACGTGTTGTTCTTCAACTGATCGTTCTTGCAGGTGATCGTTCTTGTAAGTGATTCTGCTTCTGACTGATTGAACGTCAGTTCCGTGTGCGTCAGCGGACGGCCGCGCGGCGGCGGCTGACTACTGCGTCGGAGGATCGCAGCGCTGGACTTCGGGGGGCCGACTGTCGCAGGCGATCTTTTCGTTCATGCCGCTTGCGATCGGACCACAGGCCGTCGAGTGTGCCGTGCGCGTGGCTTCCGACGCCGAGGAACCGCTCGCCTTCGAGCAGTTCCGCTGGCCGTTGAACACGACGCACACTTCGCACGTGGCGAGTTGGGCTGACATCGTCTTGGTCCAGAAGATGGCGCCAAGTCCGGCAAGCAGCAGAATCGTGATGATCGTATTTCGGTAGCGCTTCATCGCAGTGATGGCTGATGCGTCGGCTGCGGAGAATCCGCAGCGCTGAGACGATGATACGGCATTTCCTTTGCCTCGACAGGGGATGCGCCACTGCGACATCTTGCCGTTGGTTTTCGGCCGGCTCTCCGCTGGCTCCCTTCCCACTTTGCACGTGTCGCACATGCCACCTCTGAGTCTTCCACAGCTCACCGCCGGCGCCTCGGTGTCGGCCGAGTTGCTTGTGCTGGAACGTGTCGAACGCACTACCGGCGGCGGCGATCCATTCTGGGTCCTCACACTCGGCAATTCCAGCGGTACGCTGCAGACGGCGCCGATCTGGAAGGACAACGCCGGCTGGGTGGACGGTGTGGAGAAAGGCCGCGTGGTGCAGGTACTGGGTTCGGTGGAGGTCTACGCCAAGACCGGTGCGCGTCAGCTCAAGGTCACCGGCCCGGTGCGCGTGCTGCCGTCCGGGACGGAACGCATCGACGAGTTCCTGCCGCGCGTCGAGTATGCCACGGAGCGGCTCTGGGACGCGCTCGACAAACTCCGCGCTGGCATCAGCACGCCGCGATTGAGTGAGGCGGTGAACCTGTTCTTCGCGGATGATGCGTTCCGGAGTCGCTTCGAGCGCACGCCTGGCGCCGTACGCGGACATCATGCGAGGCTCGGTGGACTGCTGCTGCATGTGTGCGAAGTCGCATCGATAGGGCAGCAGATGGCGAAGACGATGCGCAAGGCGAATGTCGATCTTGTGGTGACCGGTGCGCTGCTGCACGACATCGGGAAAGTCGAGGCATATACCGTTGATGCCAAAGGGCTCGGTTACGATCCACGCAATCACCTGATCGGGCATGTCGTGCTCGGCTGCCTGATGTTCAGTGAACGCGTGACGCGCGCGCGCGCGGCGGGCACGTGCACGCTGAGTGATGGTCAGATCACGGAGCTGCAGCACATGATTCTGTCGCATCATGGCTCGCTGGAATTCGGCAGTCCGGTGCAACCGATGACACTCGAAGCCGAGTTGTTGCACTGGGCAGATGAAACCAGCGCGAAGGCGGATTCGTTCGTGGAGGCGCTTGCGGACGCCGAGTTATTCTCGTCTGGCGACGAAGTCTCGGCGCGGAAGTCGTGGCAGCTCGATCGGCGCCTGTGGCGGCGTCCATTCCGGTGGGACGAGGCCTAGCCACCGGCTGCGCGTCAGGCCGCATGACGGCCTGGTGGCGAAGGCTCGAGGTGCGCCTGGCGCCCTCGGCTGCCTCGAGTTCCGGCTCCGGCAGCTGCGACGGTATGATCTGTGGGCCGCGCTGAAGAATATCTGTCACGATTTTCATGAATTTCGTGCGAGACCATGCCGCCAGAATGGCAGGATTCGTATCGTCCGTCATTGCGGTCGGCGAGCGGAGCAGCCGACTTCTGCATGGTTACTTCGTGCGACATACCGAGACGCGCCCGGTCGTGCACGATCGAGAAGTGGCCGTGCCTATTTCGGCGATGAATACAGCTGATCTCGGAAACGTGATCGCCAGTATCGCGACATATGCCATGCACCATCCCATCAGATCGTGCAAAAAGAATTCTGGACGTGTCTCCGGGCCAGTTCCGGCAGGGAGAAGACTCGCGGTCCTAATTCTGTCCGGTGGGTCCAGCTGCCCCCTTTTCTCACCCTTCCGATGGGGGTTACTGTTCTCGCATAGCCCATTGGCACCAGGCGCTCGATCTGCCAAAGGGACCACAATTTGGAGGGTACATGCGTAAGCCTCGGCCCGCGTCGTACAACCCTGCTCAGGCGCTGAACCTGATTGCCAGCGACCGAACAGGAATTCCACTGGTCTGCCCGTCGTGCGCTTCCGCGCAGTTCGAGCGTGAACCTGCTCTAATGCCACCACCGCCACGCAGCCACGTGACGCTGCGCTGTGAAACTTGCGGACGTGTGGCGCGGTATATCGCCGGTGCCGCCTGACGCCGCTGGCACGAGGCGCTGACAACTGATTGCTGAGTTGGGCCCGCCGCGGCGTCTGGATCATCCGGACGCCGCGGCGCGTTTCATGCACCAGCAGTCAACGCACCACCGCGCACGGACACTTCACCGCTGGTGTGTCACGGCGCTGCACGAGGGACGGTTCGTCGCTCGCGCTTCAAATGCAAGACCGGCGGGACGCGAGGAGCCACATCATGGCACGGATTCAGGGAACGGTTAAGTGGTTTAATGATGCAAAGGGTTTTGGGTTCATCGCACATGAGGGTGGCCCGGACGTGTTCGTCCATTTCAGTGCAATCCAATCGCAGGGTTTCAAATCCCTCGCGGAAGGTGACAAGGTCGAATTCGAAATCGTGCAGGGCCAGAAAGGCCCGCAGGCAGACGCTGTCACCAAGGTCTGATCTGTAACCAATAGCACTCCGAACAAAAAAGGGCCGGTGATCTCGGGATCACCGGCCTTTTTTGTCTGCTGGTACCGCTCCGCCTTTCAGCTCAGCGCGCGAGCTCGAAGCGGACACCGCGCACGGCACCACGACGACGACGCGGGGCAAACTTGTAGAGCTGCGCCGGACGGCCACGCCCTTCGGCGCGCCAGGCCTTCGTCGGCTCGACCAGATGTGCGGCGTGCAGCGAGCGACGGAAACTCGCCTTGTGCAGCGGACGCTCGAGCAGCAGTTCATACACCTGCTGCAGTTCGCGCAACGTGAACGTTGTCGGCAGTGCATGGAACGCGATCGGCTCATGCTCCACCGCATGCTTCAGCATGCCCAGCGTCGCTTTCAGCAACGCCTTCTGCCGCGGCGGCAACACGGCCGACTCGGCCCGCACCCAGCCTTCGTCATCGTGCACCGTGCCGTCCGGATAGACTGCCACGAACGCAATCGAGATCGGCGTGTCGGCCGGATGCGTTCCCTCAGAGAACGCGCCGACCTGCGTCATCCAGCGCGGCGCTGCTCCGACCGTCTTCGTGGCCAGAGACTTGGCGAGCGACGGCAACGCATCATTAGGCGCCTTCGTGACGCCGATGAATGGCAACACGCGCGCCGACCCGCGCGCTCGTGCTGCACCAGTGGTCGTGCACACGAACCACTCGCCGTCGCGCGGCGAGAGGAGCACCAGGTCCAGCGAGAAGAGATTGCGCATTCCCACGTCGTCCTTCGCGCCCGGGATCGAACACGCTCGGGATGAGCGGCCGATTGGCAGTCAGCGCGGTATGGCTGCCGGTGTACGGAAAGTGGTGCCGTTGGGCGACACCGGAGGAGTAATCGACATTCTTATCGGAATATAGCGATTTGGCGCCTGCAGGCCCAAGACCACCCGCGCCGCAGCCAGCTGCGATGCCCGGCTGCCATTCCACGCAATCAGATACGATCCGACCTGCGGCAGCTGAGCACCAAGGTACGGGTTTCCGAACCCGATCACAATCAACGGCTTTGCTCGACGTTGAATTGCGCTCACTAAAGCACCAAGGCCGTCTGGCGCGCCGGCCGAGGCCTGATCCCATTGCTGCGCCATATACGAGCCCATCACCACGACATCCGACGAATCGACGAGCGGCAAGATGCGCGCCGGATCGACAAACGGATCATCCGGATGCAGCACAACGGTACGCACGCGCCCCGCCGAACGACCGAGTGCGCCCGCAAACGTAGTCCCGGCACCGAGATTTGTACTCCGCGACACGACCAGATGCAGAATCCGACGCGTGGCTGCGTCTGCCGCTGTGAGCGGCATCAGCTGCGCAGAGTCCCGCACCAGCGTCACCGAACGCGACGCAATTCGTTCCGATAACCGTTTGTTTGCGCTGTCGCCAACGACTGCGCGCAGGTGCGCCAGATCCACTTGCGCGGTGCGCTGCAGGCCAAGCCCGGCTTTCGCGAGCAGGATTCTGCGTACCGCGGCATCGATGCGTGCCGCGGGAATGCGGCCTTCATCAACTCCTGCAACAAGCGCATCGATCGTCTGCGCGACGTTTTCCGGTTGAATCAGAATGTCAGCGCCCGCCAGTACCGCCAGCTTCGCGGCTTCGACGGCGCCGTACTTGTCCAGCACGCCGCGCATGTCCATCGCATCCGAAATGATCAGGCCGCGAAATCCCATCTGCGTGCGGAGCAGCCCCGTGAGTACTGCCACCGACAGTGTGCCTGGTGCGCCGCTCGAATCGAGCGCCGGCATGCTGCCATGAAAGGTCATGATCGCACCAACGCCCGCTGCGATGCTGGCCCGGAATGGTGGCAGTTCCACCGAATCAAGTCGCGCACGCGACGCGGTCACTACCGGCAGCGCGAGGTGTGAATTCACATCGGTGTCACCGTGCCCAGGAAAATGCTTGCCAGTGGCGATCATCCCATTGTCCTGGACACCGCGCACGAACGCCGCGCCCAGCCGACTGACCCACGCCGGATCCTCTCCGAAACTCCGGACGTTGATCACCGGGTTGGCCGGATTGTTGTTCACGTCCAGTACGGGGCCATACACGATGTGAATGCCGAGCGCGCGCCCTTCGACCGCCGTGGCCTTGCCGTAGTCATAGGCGAGCGCGGTGTCCCGCGTGGCACCGAGCGCCATCAGCGGGGGGAACAGTGTGGCGCCGCCCAGATCGATCGCATTCGGCAGGAAGAAGCCCCCACTCGCGCGGAAGCCTGCCCCGGCTTCGAGATCAGCGCCGACGAGCAACGGCACGCGCGCCAGTTTCTGCATCGCATTCAGCTTCACTGCCATCTCCATCGGACTGCCAATGGACATCGTGAAGCCACCCACCTGATCCGTTTCGATCCAGGTGCGGAGCCGTGCCCATGCCGAATCGCTGGTGGCGACGTAATCGGCAAACACGCTGGGCCAGACCATCTGGCCCACTTTCTGGCGCAGCGTCAGCGCAGCGAGCGTTTTGCGCATCCACACACTGTCCCGCGCGGTCCCGCGCTGCGCCGTCAGAAGTCCCGGCAGGAGGATCGTGAGCGCGGCAGTGCGGAGGAGGCGTCGCATCAGTGTGTGATCGTGCCCTGTTTGGTGGTATCGATTTCGGCGTTGTCGCCCGCCTTGAACAGGAAGGAACTCATGTTCTTGACGAGAAACTGACGCGACTGCGGATCCATCACGTTGAGGCCGTAATGGTTGATCAACATCGTCTGCTGTTTCAGCCAGTCGCCCCAGCACACCTGACAGATCTCTGCCTGGACGCGCTGGCCGACGGCGCCGGGAAACGGCGGACGATCAAAACCGGCGCGTGTGGTGCCACAGCGGCTGCAGGTGAGGTCGGGCACGTCGGACTCGGAATGGAAGGTGATCGCCGGAATCGTGCCGGCAGGATTCATCAAACATGATGCGGGCGAGTACCGAATGGCACTCGCCCGCATCAGTGATTTCTGGCTCGGCCCCGACGCGTCAGTCGCCGCTGACGACCGCGCCGACGGGACTCGTCCGAGCGTATTTCACTTCAGCCAGCCCGCACCACGACAGCAGCGTGATGTACATCCAGCCGATGTCGAACTCGAACCACCGATGCGAAAATTTCGCGGAGTGCGGATCGGCGTGGTGATTGTTGTGCAGCTCCTCGCCAGCGATCATGATGCCGATCGGGACGATATTCCGGCTCTCGTCCTTCACATCGTGATTCCGGTAGCCCACGGCATGTCCGACGCCGTTGACGATCCCGGCCGCCCAGAAGGGAATCCAAATCATCTGCAGGCCCCAGACGATGCCGCCGACGAAGAAGCCGAACAGATACAAATCGACCAGCAGCATAATGATGATGCCGAGCGAGCTGTGTCGGGTGAGGAGGTGTTTCTCGAGCCAGTCGGAGGGCGTGCCCTTGCCGTACTTCTCGAGAATCCCCGGCTGACGGACGGCTGTGCGATAGTAGAAGGCACCCTTCACGACGATGTTGCGCAGCCCTTCGACCACCGGTGAATGCGGGTCACCCTCGCGATCGGCAAACGCGTGATGCTTGCGGTGGCAGGCAACCCATTCCTTGGTCACCGTGGCGGTGCTCAACCAGAGCCACACGCGCATCGGCAGGGACACGAGGTACGGGAAGCGCACACCGCGATGTGTCTGCTCACGGTGCAGAAAGAGCGTCACGCAGATGTTCGTCGCGTGCCCTGCAATGAGCACGAACAGCACCGGCATCCACCATTCACGTGCAAGACTCTCAAAACCGGGCATTCGACCTACACTCCGTACTCGGGTGGACAGCGCCGCGACAGGCGGGGCGGGGGAGACGACAGACACGCGTCCGGGGACTGCCCCGGCAAAATAGCGCGAGCGGCGCGAGGAACCATCGCCTGCATGCCCTCGCGTGGCGGGAATCACCTGATACACTTCACGTGAAGGTCGAGCCTGACACCCTGCGGTGTCGCGACGTCGCGCGTCTCATGAGTCAACGCTCACCTGCCGACACTTTGTGTCATGCCCACGATCACCCGATCGTCGTTGCCGCTCTGCGTTGTGTCGTGGATCGTGCTGGCCGTGGCCACGCCGGCGCCAGCATACGCCCAGAACGCCACGATCCCGGTCAGCGCCACGGTGCTGCCGCGCCCCCTGATGCTCGTCGACGCCGCATTGACGGCCGTGCCCGGCGAGTTGCGCGTGCGTATCGAGGGCTGCGGCAGCGGGGCCCTGTCGGTGGATGTCCGCACCGCTGAGTCGACACGCCGCGCCTCGCGTGCCGTGCTCGAGAGCACCAACATCTGCACCACGCGCACGGTGCTGGTGCAGCTGCCGACGGCAGTCACCGGCGCGCAGGACTTTGTAGTGACGCTCGAGCAGTCGCAGTCGCTGATTTCGCCGGCATTCGCGCAGTTCGTGATCCCGGCCGGCACCGTCGCCACGAGAGATTCAATCGCCTACTGAAGGAACCGCAACTCCGTGGCTCGCACAGAGCCACGGAGAAACCGCGTCGGACGAGCGTCCGCCGCAATTCCCCAAAAAGGAAGATGCTGTTCTCCGTGCCGCCGTGGCTCTGTTTGAGTGAGGCAGTCGCCGTTCCGTTCAAGTGCTCTGACCCCTTGAACGCGATCAAGGGGTCAGAGCACTTGATCCGTCAGCGGAGCGGCGCCAGCGTGATCGTCGGCACGCGCGCCGTCGCACCATCATCGGTGGACGCCAGCGGAAAAGTCCGAGATACCGCCGTCAGCTGATGCGTGTCCAGCCACGCGGCATCCACGCGCACCGTCAGCGTACCGGGCCGGACGCCGAAGAGCACGAACTCGCCGTCGCTGAACGATTCCGTGCGCGCCACGACCTCGCCGCGCGCATCCGTCACCACCAGCGGCACCGGCGGCAGGGACACGCCGCCCGGACGATCCCAGACGATGCGGCCCTCGACCACGCCGCCAGCGACCAGTGGAATGTCGATCGGCTCGAACCGGTTGGGTCCCGCCTCGATGCTGGCATGCGCCATCGTCGGAATCCAGAGCGGCGACGGCAGCGACAACGAGTCAACCAGCACCGGCAGCGCCACGAACGGCACCAGATCCCACACTCTGTACCGCCCCTCTGCATCACTGCGCGCCCAGCCGGTGCCAACCTGGACCTGCACGCCGGGCACCGCCGGCTCACCGGCATCGCGTCGCCCGTTGGCATTGCGGTCGAGGAACACGACGCCGCTCACTCCGGTGCGCTGCAGTGACGGTCCGGTCACGAATTGCGGCCGGCGTTCACCGCGACTGAGCAGCGCCGAACCCTGTACACTCTGCAGCGCGCTCGATGATCCGCGCGACATCGTCGCCGAGGTGTAGCTGCGGAACGCACTGAGGTCACGCGACATCGTGAATGTGGCGAGCGGTCCGCGTTGTCCGCGCTGCATGGCCACACCAGCATCGATGCGGAACGCGCCCGGCAGCGGCATTGCCAGTGTGATGGCCTCGCGCACCGCGCGTCCGCGGCCATCGACTTCGCCGATGAGCCGCAGCAGCGTTGCGCCGAGATAGCGTCCGCGGCTGCCGTCAGGCAGCACCGTCGCCTCGATACCGCCTGCCCCGAGCGCGTAGCCGCCGCGCGACGCCTGATCGTATCGAAAGTACGGCTGCAGCCGCATGCCCATCGCCTGCGTGCCGACACCGATCCGGCCGCGCGTGAGATCGGCGCCATCCAGGAATGCACTGCGATCGAGACTCGCCTCGATCGATGTCTGGCGTTGATCGAGTGCGCGCCAGTAGCCGTACATGCTGCTTTGTGCACGGCGACGCGCGGTCAGCAGTGGATCGATCGGATCGGCGCCGAACCACTGCTGTTCGAGCGACACGCGCAGCTTGCGCGATGGTTCGACATTGACGGCCAGTCGCGTGCGGGACTGCGCTGCGGCGTCGAGTTGCACGGCTACGGAGGACAGCGGCGCGCCGACGAAAGAGAGATACGGTGCTTCGCGCCAGCCGACCGTGTCGCGCGCGATCGCATCGACACCAACGCGCATCGTCCAGCGATCGGTGAGCCCGATGCGCATGTCCAGTGTCCCCGCGGCCTGACATTGCTGACGCAACCGGCACTGTGCAAAGCTGACGCCGTACTCACTTTTGTCGCGTGGCAGCAGATCGGCGAGAATGCGCAGGTTTTCCGACAGCGCGCGCGTCTGTCCGAACGGACCGACGGCCAGCAGGTCGACCGGATTTTCGCCATAGAGCACAGGCATCTGCAGCAGATAGCCGCTGCCGCGACCGACGGTGTCGACGGCCACCAGCTCACCGTTGCGATAGGCCTCGATCGTCCAGCCGGGCGGCAGCTCACCACGCAACGTTTGCAGGCCGAAGAACGAGGGGCGCGCGTACGGCGAATTGGTGAGCATGATGCCGCGCCCGAGCCGTGGCGCCGGACCACCGCCAAGACCATCGCCCAGTCGCAGCTGCGTCAGTTTGCGACCATTGCGCCACACACCGTTCCAGGATGCCAGCGTCGGCAGGCGCGTGCCCCCGGTGACCGCGCCCGTGCTCAACTCGAGCGAACCGCCCAGCACATCGAGACCGACGGCGCTCGACCAGCCGATGTCACGCTGCGTGCCCGTGAGTGGTACCGACAGCGAGTAGTCGACCACCGCACCATCCGCCAGCGGACGGGCCAGCGGTGCGACGCCGGTGCGCTCCGCATTCTCAGCACTGCGTGCGAGCAGTCTGGCATGCGCCTGTTCACGCGCCACACGTCGTCCGATCGGCAACGAATCCATCAGCGGCAGTGACACGATCAGATCACTCCAGCTGATTTCGAACGTCGTGCGCAAGGCGGATTGCAGGGTGACGATATCCGCGATCAGCTCACCATCCGTCACGCGCAGTGCGCCGGTCGTGATGCGCAGCGGCGAGGCACCGGTGCGCACGAACATCGAGTCGGCGTCGAAGACGAGCAGGTCGCGTGACGGCCATCGCCGCAACTCGACGCGTGACTTCGTTCGCACCACAACTTCGAGCTCGAGCGCCGACGCCAGTTCGGCGACCGGCAGCCAGACTCGCTCACCTTCGCGCTCACCACGCAATGCAAGCGACGCGATCTGGCCCAGGCGCACGTCCATCAGCGTCGGTTCAACGGTTGCCTGCGCACGCGCGGACGCGGCGCTCATCACGAAGATGAACGCCGCAGCGAGCGCCGCCCGGCAACGCGGCACACGCACGATCAGCCGCCGCCGGACGGAATCGTGACGGTCGTTTCCGCGTGCTGCGGCGGCGCGCGAAGCAACGTGCTCTGAGTGACGTCCGGCCGGTCCGTGGTCATGTCCACCGCGATGCGATACTGACCAGGCGCGAGGCTACGGCGATCGAAGCTGAAGCGTGGCGAGATCGACTGATATACCGCCGTCTGCATCGTCTGCGATGCGACAACCTCACCGGTCGCATTGAGCAGCTTGACGGACGTGAGCCCGATCCATGCTGCAGTGCCAGTCCGCTGCATCGGCGCGCGAACCACGAGCGAATCACCGCGCGCGCTGGCCGACAATTCACCGAGCTGCACACCGGTGCGCTGCGCACCGTTGCGATAGTTGACCGCGATGATCGTGCGCACCTCGAGAGTCAGCCCGACACTGACTCCGGTGCTGTCCGTTGGCGCAGCGGGAGCTTCGGCGTCACGCGCCGCAATCACCAGACGGGCCCAGTATTCGCCCTCGGCGAGGCCAACCGGTGGACGCGCCAGCAGTCGCACCGTCTGCCGCTGATTCGGCTGCAGCACGAGCCGGCGCGGAAACGCATCGACAAATCCCGCCGCCGATGGTTCGGTGGAGTCGGGCTGCTCGACAATGGCGAGTGTGAGATCACCATCGGGCGTCGTGGTCGGATGACCATACACGGCGCGGATCGTGATCTCGGACGCACGCGAGGACGGGTTGTACAACTCGACGGTGCCGGTGCGTTCACGACTGCTCAGCACCACACTCTGCGGCGCCACGAGAATGGCCTGCGCGAGTGCGGGTGCGGGCAACACCAGCGCGATCAGTGCGCGCGAGCGACGGAACAGGCGCAGCAGGCGAGCCTCGTGGGTGGACGGGGCGGAAGACATCAGACTCCGAGGTTGGTGATGGTGACGATGATCGGCGCGGTGTAACCGCCGACGGGCTGACCGACGCGTGGCGAGGCGCGACCGCCGAGGAAGAACGTGGCGCGTGTGGTCGTGACGAGCTGCCAGCGCGTGGCGGTGGCCGGGTTGAAGCGCTGCATCGACGCCGGATTCGCCGATGGCGCCGCTCCGCCATCAGTGGTGCCGAAAGTCACCGGCAGCGTCGTGGCCTGCCCGTTCATGACGGTGGGCAGCGTGTAGCGCACTTCGAAGTTCGTACCGAGCGGCGCCTCGACCTGGATCTGGCCGCTGCGCGTGACGGTCGCCGCGTCGACACTGGTCGGCACACCCGGCAGCAGAAACCCGAACGTCAGATTCTGCAGCGGACGTACGACAAGCGACGTCTGTCCCTGCGCCACGGAGGCGAGGGACAGAACGCAGCATGACGCAAACAGTCGAGCGATTAGGGACACTCTGTACATCGTTGCGAGTGGTCAGCGATGTCGAACTGCACGGATCATCCGTCGGCGCCCGTCGGCGCCGTCAGACGACAGGAATCACAACCCCGTATAGGCGGCTGCGAGGACGATCGGGGCGGTGTAGGAACCGCCGGCTTGCGCGGCTGCCGGTTGCACCCGGCCACCGATGAAGACGAACAGGCTCCCACCAACGAGATTGCGTGTGACCGGCACGCCACTCGTGACGACGATGCGCGTCGCGCCGGTCGCATCGCTGGTGGCGTTCATTCGCACCCTGTAGTTGTTGATCGGCATCGTCGCGGCACCGTTGCTGAGCGTGGTCGGGAGCGTGAAGGTGAGTGCGACTTGCGACGTCCCGAATCCGCTCAGCGTGAGGCGACCGCTGGTCGCGTCGTCGTAGCGGATCGTCTTGGCGACGCCCTGATACACGACGCCGAAAGCGAGTGGTGCCGTACCGGAGACGACGAGCGGTGTGACGATGGTCGCGGAGGCCGAGACCGTCGCGGATTGCGCGCTGACGGCCCCCGGTGTCAGGAGCGCGGTCAGCAGCGCCACCGTCAGCAGTGCCGTCGTGCGCAGATCAGAGCCCCGTGTAGGCGGCGGCCAGCACGATCGTGCCGGTGTATGCGCCCGCCGCCTGCGCAGCGACTGGCTGCACACGACCACCGATGAACACGAACAGGGCGCCACTCACGAAATTCGACAGGACTGGCGTGCCGCTCGTCACAGTCAGCGCAGTCGTACCGACGGTTGAGTTGGTGCCATTGACGCGCACGACGTACGCGTTGATCGGCATGGAACTCGCGCCGCTCGCCAGCGTGCCCGGCAACGTGAACGTCATGGCGACCTGCGAGTTGACGTAGCCTGACAGCGAAAACCGTCCGCTGGTCGCATCGCTGAAGGCAATCGTCTTGTCCACACCCTGAAAGACGTTTCCGAAGGCCAGCGGCGCTGTACCGGTGACCGTGATTGGCGTGACGACCGTGGCAGTCGCCGCGATCGTGGCAGACTGGCCCCGTGCGGAGCCAGCTGCGACGATCACGGCGATGAGTACCGCGGCGACATGACGGGTGGGAGTCATGCGTCAATGCTCCTTACAGGCCGGTGTAGGCCGCAGCGAGCACGATGTTGGCCGTATACGAGCCTGCCGCCTGGGCAACGGCCGGCACGACACGA
The DNA here is from genome assembly GCA_031367535.1 of Gemmatimonadaceae bacterium. Lineage (GTDB taxonomy): Bacteria > Gemmatimonadota > Gemmatimonadetes > Gemmatimonadales > Gemmatimonadaceae > JACMLX01. The sequence goes on along the minus strand of JANLPZ010000027.1, from coordinate 24,477 downwards.
CCACCGACGAACAGGAACAGGTTGCCCGCGACGAGGTTCTGGTTCACCGGCGTACCGCTGACGACTGTCATGGCGGTGGCACCGCCCGTGGCATTGGTGCTGTTATATCGGACGTCGTACGTGTCGATCGGAAGGCTGTTCGCACCGCTGACCAGTGTGCCCGGCAGTGTGAACGTCATCGCGACCTGCGACGTACCGAAGCCGGTGATGCTGAAGCGACCACTGGTCGCATCGCTGAACAGCACAGACTTGTTGACGCCCTGGAACACGTTGCCGAACGCGAGGCCGGCGGTGCCAGTCACGACCAGCGGCGTCACGACAGTGGCGGTAGCCGCTACGGTCGCCGACTGCGCCGAAACGAGTGCGGGGGAGACGAGGAGTGCGGCAAGGGCCGCAAGGCGAGCAGTTCGCATGAAGGGTCCGAGAGTGGGCGGGAAAGAGACGCGGCAGCCACACCGCCCGGTGCGTCTGCCGCGGTGACTCGGCAACATCGACCGAGTCCTCAGCGCTCCCTTCCATATCGCGGATCATGCCACCGGCAAAAAAAGCCGGCACTGTCATGAAATCTGACAGTTCCGGCCCATGTTCTTGCTCTCACTCACGCGTTCCACGCAGAAATCCCGCGCGAATTCGTTGCGATAAGTGTTTGTCTCACAACGCTTTACAGCGTCGAACAGCCATCTCGTCCATATCGCCGGCCAACCGTCGACCTCGTGCCGTCAATTGGGCGGAAAATTGGCGTTGTGCAATCCGGATTGCGCGCTGCGGTACCGTTCCCGTCTGCTATTCCAGCGCCTTCACCTCGCCCACCAGCTTCGTCAGACTCGCCTTCGCGTCGCCGAAAAGCATGCTCGTCTTCTCATCGTAGAACAGCTCGTTCTCGATGCCGGCGAAGCCCGTCGACATGCCGCGCTTCATGACGATGATGTGCTTGGCATCCGACACGTTCAGAATCGGCATGCCGAAGATCGGTGAACCCGGATCGTTCTTCGCGGCCGGATTCACGACATCGTTGGCACCGATCACCAGCGCCACATCGGCACTCGCAAATTCGGCGTTGATCTCGTCCATGTCGTACATGCGGTCATACGGCACGTTGGCTTCGGCGAGGAGCACGTTCATGTGACCAGGCATCCGGCCGGCGACCGGGTGAATCGCGTACTTCACTTCGCCGCCCTTCTTCTCGATCAGCTCCGCCAGCTCGCGTACAGCGTGCTGGCTCTGTGCGACGGCCATGCCGTAGCCCGGCACCACGATCACCTTCGACGCGTAGCCCAGCTGCACCGCGGCGTCTTCGGCCGAGATACTGCGCACGGTGAGGCCGGCTGAGGACTTCGAACTGATCGCGCCCCCGCCGCTGCCGAAGGCGCCGAACAACACGTTCGCGAAGCTGCGGTTCATGGCCTTCGACATGATGATCGAGAGGATGAAGCCGGATGCGCCATCCAGCGCACCGCAGATGATCAGCACGTTGTTGCCGATGGCAAACCCGGTGGCCGAGGCCGCGAGGCCGGCGTACGAGTTGAGCAGCGACACGACGACCGGCATATCGGCGCCACCGATCGGCAGCACCATCGTGATGCCGATGACAAACGCAATCGCGATCATGCTGAAGAACACCGTCATGTTCGTCGAATCGTAGATCAGATAGCCGAAGCATCCGATCGCCGCAGCGAACAGCAGGAGATTGACGAAGTTCTGTCCCTTGAACGTCACCGGACGGCCGGTGATGAACTCCTGCAGCTTGCCGAACGCCATGAAGCTGCCGGTCACGGTCAGGCTGCCGAACAACACTTCGAAGCCGAGCGCGGCCATCTTCGCGGCACCGATCGGAATGTTCTCGTGATACGAGTGCCAGAATTCCGCCACGCCGACGAGTGTTGCCGCGAGCGCGCCGAACATGTGGCTGAATGCAATGCGCTGCGGCATCGCCGTCATCGGCACGAACTTGCCCAGTGGATAGCCGATGATCGAGCCGATGATCAGGCCGGCGATGATCCACTGGTACGTCAGGATGTCCTGATGCCAGAGCGTGCCGACGATCGCCAGCAGCATGCCGATGGCGGCCATCTGCATGCCACGTTGCGCCTGATCCGGCTTCGTGAGACCGCGCAGACCGAGGATGAAGAGCACCGACGCTGCCAGATAGCAGCCCTGCATGAAGAGCTCACGCATGCTTCGATCCCGTCACGGATGCAGTCGGCTTCTCGGTGCGCTTGAACATGCCGAGCATGCGGTCGGTGATGATGAAACCACCAACGACGTTCGTCGTCGCGCAGATCACGGCGATGAAGCCGAGGATCGTCGACACTGTCCCGAACTTGCCGCCGGCGGCCACCAGCGAGCCGACGAGCGAAATACCGGAGATGGCATTGGTGGCCGACATCAGCGGCGTGTGCAGCAGCGGCGGCACGCGGGTGATGAGGAGATAGCCGACGAAACCCGCCAGCACGAAGACGTACAGGGAAATGATGTAATTGCCAGTCATGGCGATTCCGGTCGGGGTGCGGTCAGCTCAGTCGAATCTGGCCATCGTGCGTGACGAGCATCGCGCCCGTGATCTCATCGGCCGGATCGACGACGAGGGTGTTGCCTTCCTTGGACGTCAGGTGCTGCAGCAGCGTGAGCACGTTGCGTCCGAACATCTGCGAGGCGTGGAGCGGCTGCGTGGCGGGCAGATTGCGCGGCCCCATGATGGTGACGCCGTTCACGACCACCGTTTCACCGAACACCGTCAGTTCGCAGTTGCCGCCGGTTTCCGCCGCGAGATCCACAATCACGGAGCCCGGCTTCATCTTGTGCACCATGTCGGCCGTGATCAGCTTCGGCGCCGCCCGTCCGGGAATCGCTGCCGTGGTGATGACAAGATCCTGCGACACGATGTGATTGCCGATCGTCTCCAGCGTGCGTGCCGCTTCGTCCTGTGACTGCGCCTTGGCGTAGCCACCTTTGTCTTCGGCGGCCGCCGTCACGACATCGGACTTCACGAAGGTGGCGCCGAGTGACTGCACCTGCTCTGCAGCGGCCGGTCGCACATCGAATGCACTCACGACGGCACCGAGTCGACGCGCGGTGGCGATCGCCTGCAATCCGGCGACACCAGCGCCGATCACGAAGGCCTTGCCCGGCGTCAGCGAGCCGGCGGCTGTCGTCATCATCGGCAGCAATCGCGGTAACGCGGCGGCGCCCATCAGGACGGCCTTGTACCCGGCGACCGTGGCCTGCGAGCTGAGCACATCCATCGACTGTGCGCGCGTGATGCGCGGCACACGTTCGAGCGCGAGTGTGCTGACTTTTTGCGTTGCGAGCTGCTGAATGAGATCGCCGGCGGACTGGGCCTGCAGCAGGCAGATGAGCGCAACACCTGCCGGCAGCAGCGCCATTTCGTCGGCAAGCGGGCGCTGGACCTTGGCGATGACGTCAGCGCCGGCGACCGCCTCCGCAGCGGTCTCGGCAAGTGTGGCGCCGGCGGCGGTGTACGCGGCGTCGGCGTGAAAGGCGCGTGCACCAGCGCCTTTCTGGACCACCACCGTCGCGCCGGCTTTCACCAGCTTGGCGACATTCTCCGGCACCAGCGCGACGCGCAGTTCGCCCTCGGCGCGCTCGGTCAGAACGGAAATACGCATGAGATCAGGCAGTAGGAAGCATCAGGGCCAGACGAAACACCGCGCTGGTGCATGCGGCGCGGTGACACACAGAACTACCGGAAGCTGCGGCAGGTTGCTGAATCCCGTCAGCGGCGGAAGGCATCCAGTTCGTGGACACGGCGATCGAGCGGCCCTGCAGCCAGCTCGATCAGGATCTTCGCCAGCGCCGGACCGGTGATCGACGCGAGCTTCGCCGCACGTCGTCGGGCACCGACCCGTCGGAGGACGGCACAGACGGCGTCACCCGCGAGGGCACCCACGCGCTCGCCCGGCCGCGATTCGCTGCGGTCGGATCCGGTGATGAAACTCGGTCGCACAACAGTAAACGGGTTCTGGCCGCTGACCAGCGCAGCCTCGACCGTCGCCCGCACCTGCAGATACTCGTTTCCCGTGGGCGATGCCCCGAGGGCTGAAAGATAGACGAAACCGGCCTCAGGCGAAGCAGTGCGCGTCGTTCCGATCGCGAGCATGGTCAGTCCCAGGTCGATGGTGGCCTGCGATGCGTCGGCGCCGCCACTGCGCGCGGCGGCCCTCGCCTTCACCGCGGTGGTGCCAAGTAGCAGAAAGACGCGATCTGGTGGATTCGCTTCGAGATAGCGGTACCACGCTTCCGGCGTCCATGGCGTTCGAATGACGCGCGCGCCGTCCGAGACCAGTTCAGCGGCCGCGCGATCGCCAGTGGCGGAGGCGGGCCGGACATGTGCCACCACGTCGTGTCCGGCCCGCACTGCCTGCGAGACGACGTTACGCCCCACGTAGCCGGTCGCGCCGATGACGAGGAATTGCATGCGATCAGGATACCTGACCACTCACCTCACGTGGGGATCCGGCGAATCTGGCCAGCCAGCGTGCCGTCGAGGCCCAGACCTGTTCGCGGCAGTAGTCCACCGTGATGACATGTCCGCAACCCTCCACCCATTCCTGCTCGCGCACCACCGCGTGCGTGAAGAGGGCGGGATGCGCCTCGGCGAGCGGAATGGGGATCCGGTAGTCGGTGCGCGAGTGCATCAGCAGCGTGGGCGCGAGCACCGATGCGGCCGCGAATCGCGCGTCGTGCGCCACCGAGACCAGATCACGCACCCGCTTCGGCGGCGCGGCTCCGTAGCCCAGAGCCTCCGCGCGAGCCGCGGGATCAAAGATCGACCGCTCTCGGTCGCCGCCCTTCAGGTAGGGCAGCAGCAGGCTGATGACGTCCGCCAGCGGCGCCAGGCGCTGCGCACTGGCCGGCGGCGTGAGATACGGCGCGAGCAGCACGAGCGCCTTCAGCGAAGCATCGTCGGCTGCTTCGAGCGTCGCCAGGGCGCCGCCCATCGAGAGACCGACAAGCACCACCGTCTCGTACTGCGACTTGAGTACGCGATACTCGGCGTGCACAGCGCGTCGCCATGCGGTTGATCCGCTCCGGTCGAATGCAGCCAATGTGCGACCATGTCCCGGCAACAGCGGCGCGAATGTGCTCCAGCCGTGCTCGCGATGCAGATACTCGGACAACGACTGCACCGTTTGCGGTGTGTCGCCGAAACCGTGGAGCAACAACACCGCGTGGGACGTGCTGGCGCGCAGGGTGATGGGTTGCGCGCCGGGAATGATGCCGTCAGCACCAACCGGCAATCGGGCCGCATCGGCCGCGCGCGTGCGGGACATCCGCCACCAGTACACTGCAGCGTGAACGACAATTGCGAGGCCGAGACAGGTCGCAAGCCATCGCAGCATCGGGAATCCCACGCTCGTGCGGCGTCAGTATTTCGGAACCGCCGGATCGACGTCGTCGCTCCAGCGATCGATGCCACCGACCATGTGCGACACGCGCGTATAGCCCTGCGCGAGCAGGAACTTGCCGGCCATTTCGCTCCGCATTCCGTGATGGCAATGCAGGATGATTTCGTGATCGCGCGGCACACGCTCGAGCTGCTGCGGGAGGGTGCGGAGCGGAATCAGCGTCGCTCCCTCGATGTGTGCGACGGCGTACTCGGCGGGCTCGCGCACATCGATCAGGAGGACATCACTGCGTGACGCGAGGGCATCACGAATTTCAACCGGCGTGAGATTGGAAAGCATCGCGGTCGGCAGGGGTAGCGCGCATCGGTGAGGGCAGCGGCGGCCAGACGGTGCCGCTGAGTCGGGCGGCGCTCGGTGCGGATGGGTAAATGCCCCGTCGCGCGTCGCTCACGGTGCGAAGATACTTAGACCACTGTAACTTTGCGGCAGGGATTCCGCTCACCCTGATGCCTACGCGCAACAGATTGAGCTGCGTCACGCTGTAGACCACTGCCACGCGACGCTGCGTGCGAGGGAGTTCCGATATGGCAAGTTCAATGGGCGCAAGCTGTTACGAGCGGCTTGCCCCGAGGCACGTGGGGCGGCTGTATGGCAGAGCTTGGTTGGCGTGCATGTTGCCACCGCTCTGAGCCATAGGCACGACGTCACCATCCCACGGCACGCCATCGTGTGAGCGCACCACCCCTCTCGATTGCCATTCTTGGTAACGACGCGTTTCTCGCGGCGTCGCCAGCGCTGCCGGTGCAACTCATGCACGCAGCGCTCGCCGCAGGCTTTGATGCCGTTGTTCCGGCAAGCCTCGGTGACGAGTTGGTGGCAGGTGAGATCCTGCGTCTGGCGCAACTCCGCGGGCGACGACCGGTGGTCCAGTGCGCCTGTCCGTATGCACTGTCGCAACTATGCAAACGCGAGGCCAACCTCGCCGATGTCACGATCGCCGTCGCGCCGGCCGCAGTCGCGCTCGCGCGTGCGCTCCGGCTCGAACAGCCGGAACCACAGCACATCAGCTACATCGGGGCCTGCCCGGGTGCGCAGGACCCGGCGATCGATCTCCAGATCATGCCGGAGGCATTCATGCGCGGCCTCGATCAGAGAGGCATCGTCGCGCGGACGCAGCCCGAGGTGTTCACGGATCGACTGCCGCCCGATCGGCGACGATTCCTGTCACTCCCTGGCGGCGCACCGCGCCCGCAGCTGGTGGAGTCACTGCTACGCCGCAACGTCGTGACACTGGGTGGCCGCATGAATCCGCTGCTGGCCGTGGCCGACGCGTTGTTCGACGGCGGCGTGACGATGATCGACCCGGCCGGCGCGTACCACTGCGCGTGTACGGGTTCGGATGGGGAACGCTCGGCCGCTGAGGGCCGGACGGCCATCGAACGACTGGAGCCGGCGCGCGCCGGTGCACAGATCTTCGAGGCGCCGCCATGGCTCGATCTGCGGCCGACGATGCCGTCCAGCGAAACGATCGACGAAAGCGCAGCACCAGAACCGCCGGTGGCATTCGGCGACGCGGCCCGCATCGACGCCATCACGCCGGGCGGCGAACGCAGCCCGACAACGGCACAGCCAGCACAGACCGATGCAGCGCGCCGCATGTACGCGCTCGGTGTGCGCACCGCTCGCAAGCGTGCGCCACCAGCGCCGTCAGGCTCCGACAGAACGGCGCCGGCGCCCGATCCGCACGTGCCTCCGACATCACCGTCGTTGCGTGCACAGCCGATCGATCGCGAGGTACCGCTCGCGGATCCGCGCGAGAGTTTCGCCGATCTGATCGCGGATATCGCACCGCCACCCGTCCGCCGCGCGCCGAGTGTGGACGACCTGTTCCGGCGCGACTAGTCCCGAGCGTTGATGTTGCGGCGCAACGACAGCATGCGCGTCGCCGGATACAAGAACGGCGCCGCACTGTCGGACAGAATCAGCGCGCCTTGCCGCCAGCCGTGAGCGCGACGCGTGCTTCGTCGAGCGCGGCGGCCGCGTTGTTCACACGCGTCACCAGATCGGCGAGTTCCGTTCGGGCGACGGCAGCATCCTTCGCGCGAACCGCTTCACCGATGGTCGGGAAGATCATCGTCGAGTAGCCGTTGTCCACATCGGCAGCGTAGATCACGCCACGCACCCATGCGCGCGAGCGAATGCCTTCCGCCCGCGTGAGGCGCCGCTCGACCTGACGCAACGCTGCATTCGTGGCTCGCTGTGACGCCGCACTCACACTGCCGCGCGCGAGCACGCTGTCACGAGTGCGATTGAACGACGCTGCGTGTTCTGTGAACATCTGCCAGGCGGCATCCAGCGTCGACGCATCACCGGCGTTGATCGATGCCAGCGCACGTGTCGTGCGTTCTGTGTAGCGCCGCATCGTCGTCCCGAATTCGACGTAGTCGTATGGCACGATCTCCGCGTTCGCGAGACGCAGCAGCATCGCTGCCGCCAGACGCGCCGCCGACGCATGCGCCACGTACGCCGTGTCGCCGAACTTCTCCATCCAGGTGCGGGAATCGTAGGCCGAGTGATAGACGCCGCCAGGACCACCGAAACCCCAGTCGGCGTGCGGAATGCCGAAGTGGTTGTAGAACCCGGCAAAGTCTGAACCGCCACCCGGATCACCCATGCCCGGCTCCGCCCCGTCGGCCACTGCTGCACGCTTGCGCCACGTGGCGTAGATGGAACCGGCGCCGCGCGGATCCGGCACTTCGCGCGTGAGTTCACGCGTCAGGCCGCGCAGGGACGGCGACCCACCGGCACCGAAATCAAAACCGGTCGCGCTGACATCGAGATTCAGGTACGCAACACCACCACGCTGCAGACGCAACGAATCATCCTCGACGAATTCCGTCGAGCCGAGCATGCCCCATTCTTCGGCGTCCCATGTCGCGAAGACAAGCGTGCGGCCTGGCGCCTGACCGTTCAGTGCGCGTACCACCGCGCGTGCCGACTCGAGAATGCTCGTGACACCACTCACGTTGTCGCCAGCACCCGCACCCCAGGCGTCACGATGACCGCCGATGACAATCACTTCATCCGCGCTCGCCTTGCCTGGCAGCGTGGCGATGGTGTTGTGAATCATCTTGAACGGCACGTTGTCGAGCGTGACCTGCACACGCGCCGTCACTGGACCGGGTCCGATGTGATACCGGAACGAGAGGCCGCCCTGCCAGCCCGCCGGAATCGTCGCACCGCGCACACCTTCGAGCAGCGCCGCTGCCGTGCCGTACGACACGGGGACGACCGGAATGTGCGGAATCGCCATCTGATCGGTTGACACACGTGGCGCGGATTCCGTGGCGCCGTAACCCGGCGTGCTCGGATCACCGTAGCCGTTGTAAACACTCCCGCGCTGCACACCGCGCGCATTGCGCATCGGACCGGCGGGATACACATCACCGGTCACGAAGCCATCGTCGATCGGATCGCTGTAGATCAGGATGGCAATCGCGCCATGCTTCTCGGCTTCGCGTGCCTTGATGCCGCGGAAACTGCGACCGTATCGCGCGACGACGATCTTGCCTTTCACCGACACACCGATCGAATCAAGCTTCACATAGTCTTCCACCAGCCCGTAATTCGCGTACACGACTTCGCCCGTCACATCGCCGGCGGCGCTGTAGCCGTTCACAGTCGGATACTGCGCCAGTCCTGAGGCGGAATCACCGGCAATCGCGGGTTCGTCGACCGGCAATTCCTTCGCATCCGGCGACACGCGCGCGACATGTACGGCAGTGGCGTGCGGCAGATAGACGCGATAGCTGCGCGTTTCAATCCGCAGGCCGAGTTTGCGCAACTCGCCGTTGACGTAGTCGCGCGTGCGCTCCTGCGCGGGCGTTCCCGCAATGTGCGGCTCGATCGAAAGCGCGCGCGCAATGCGGCGCGCCGAATCCGGTGACGGCACAGCGATCGCGCGGCGCTCGAGCTCACGCTGCGATGCGCTGGCGGCACCGGTGAAGCCTGCCAATGGAGCCTGCGCGCCAATCACTGCAGGCAATGCGGCGCCGAGCAGGGTGAGAACGAACGATCGATACATGTTGACAGAGACGGATGGGAACGTGAATTCGCGATCCGTCATGGTGTCGCAACGGCCACTGAAGGGCAAGACGCCTCAGACACCCGTACCCGTTGGTGCACCTCCAGCCGTCACGGCTCTTCGCGCAGCTCCTGCAGCAGCCGCTGACACACCTGGCGCAGCGCGCTGATCGGATCGTCCTCGTTCACCGCACACGGGCTGAGCGACGCGAACTGCGAGCGCATCTCGTCAGACACCATGTCGTCGGTGGGCAACACCACGCCAAGTCGCTGAATCGTGAGCACGGCGAGTTGTCGCAGCAGCGTGCGCACATCATCGGGCAGCACGATCAGTTCACCCGGATCCGCGATCGGCGTGGTGGTCTTGCGACCGGTACGCAGGCGCGGTGCGTCGACCAGTGCGCTCAGCGGCGCCACCGACACGATTACCGCGCCGGGGCCGTGTTCGCGCACGTCCTGCACCACATTCATGCGCTTCAACTGCGTGCAGCGTCGCAGCACCGCTTCACGCACCCTGCCGACGCCATCGAGGCTGCCGAGTCCGCGCCCGGTGATCACGAGCACATCACCGCCGCCTTCGGCCTGCTGACGGCGGAGCCAGGTTTCGACGCGTGTTTCCGCCTGTGCGACGCTGGGCAGACCATCACGCAGGTTGAGCGTGCGCGCGGCGCCGAAACGCAGCTCATCGAAGGCCCGTTCGATCGGGATCACGGACGCGCCATCCGGGCGCGACGGCCTACCGCCGGAACGCATCACGCAGCACCACGCCGTCGAGAGTCTCAGTCGGCGTCACACCGACTCGGCGCGCCAGCGTAGGCGCGATGTCCACCACACGCACCGTGCGCGCACGCGTCACGCCGCGCGCGAAGCCGGGGCCGTAGAACAGAATCGGCACACGCGCATCGCGATCATTGGGCGATCCATGTGTCGCGTACGTGATGCCGCTCCAGTAGACGAACGGCTTCGGCGACACGAGCATCACTACCGGCAAGGCCGCTGGGAGCGCGTGAATCCAGCGGCGCGCCACGTTATCGCGCACGGTGTCGGCCTTGGCGAGATCACGTCGCATGTCGACGCGCGCCACACCCGGCACCTGTCGAAAAACCACGGCCATCGCGGACAGGACAGAGTCGAGCGACACATTCGCGCGGCGAAACGCGGCGGAATCGGCGAACACCATACCGAATTCGAAGTCGAGTGCCGTCGCGGTGTCGAGTCCGCGCGCGGCAAGCGCGGTCTTCGCCGCGCTGATCACGGGCTCGAACTTGACGCGCAGCGTCGCGTTCGGCTGGCCGGCGAAGTGAATCTCGGGAAACGGCTGCACGCCATGATCGGCGGTCAGTGTGATCACGATGCTGCTCGAATCACGAACCGTGTAGAGCGAATCGAGGAACTCGCCCATCACACGATCGAGCCGCAGCATCTGATCGTGAATCTCGCGCGAGTCGGGGCCGTAGCGATGTCCGACGGCATCGGTCGTCGAGAGCGAAATCGCGAGCACATCGGTGGCGGGACCTTTGCCGATGCCGAGTGCGTCGACGCCTGCCAGCGCCGCCTGCAGCGTCAGCCAGTCCATGCGCGGATCGTCCGCAATGGATCGCACCGCCTGCAGGGTGTCAGCCGGCAACGCATGCGGAAACATGAAATTCCGCCCGACACTTTCGATCGGCACACTGTCCTTCTCGGCGTACTGCGATGCGTCGCGCAGCAGCGTCCACGAGGTGCCGGCCATCTGCTGCGGCAGTCGACGTGCGTTGAAGGCCGTGATCCAGCTCGGCAGCGTATCGCCGTACCAGCTGCTGGTGGTGAAGCGACCATCGCTGGTGAACCAGAACACCGACTGTTTCGAGCGTCCGATCGGCAGGATCGCGCCGCGATCCTTGCGGCTGATCGAGAGTGCGCGCGTTCGCGGATCCGAGGCCACGAGCCAGTCGGTGAGCGTGGTCCCCTGGAATCGTGTCGGCGACGCACCCGGACCGCCTCCGCCAATCAACGGATGCGTCGTGTCATTCACACCGGCGTTGTTGCGCACGATGCCGGTGTGTGCCGGAAACCGTCCCGAGAGCGTGGATGCGTGCCCCGGCGCCGTTTCGGTCGTGGCGTGATCCTGCTGGCCGTTCGTGTACAACACGCCGCCCGACTGCAGTCGGTGCAGGCCGCCGGTGAACTGTGTGCCGTAGCGCGCGAAATAGTCCGGAATCATCTGGTCGATCGTGAAAAACACGACCAGTTTCGGGCGCGCCGCCGCGGCCTGTCCCTCGAGACGGACCGCCGCGCTGAGCGAGAAAAGGAGGAAGGCGCTGCCGGCAATGGCGGCACGTGTCAGTGCACGCGGCGAGATGCGAGTCATGCGGCAAAGCTACTCAGCACGTAACGACGCTGGTGTCTTGAGAGGTTACCAACCCCGCAACGATTCGGCCGCTCAATCAGGGAGCCGGAATCGTGACGGGGTGACCTCAAACCGTCGAGTGCTCAGGGGGTGGCGCCGTCGCGCAGTGCGCGGTCGAGCATGGCCACGGCGCGCTCCAGATCCGCACGTGTTGCAACCAACGGTGGCAGAATGCGCAGCGTGTGGTCACCGGCGGAGATGATCAGCAGCCCCTGCGCGCGCGCCCGATCGATCACCGCGCCCGCCGGCTCGGTGACATCGACACCCCACATGTAGCCCACGCCGCGTACGGCACGCACTGACGGGTGCGTGTCCTTGAGTGCGGCCAGCTGCGCGCCGAACCACGCGCCATCCTCACGCACACGCGTGAGCAGTGCCGGATCGGCGAGGCGCTGACAGACGTGGTGCGCCACGTGTGTGACGAGTGGTCCGCCACCGAAGGTCGTGCCATGCTCGCCAGGCTGCAACGCACTGGCGACCGCCTGCGTGAGCAGGATCGCGCCCATCGGCAGGCCAGCAGCAATCGGCTTGGCGAGGGTGACGATGTCCGGTTTGATCCCGGCCGCTTCGTGCGCAAGGAAACAGCCGGTGCGGCCCATGCCACACTGAATCTCGTCGAGAATCAGCAGGATGTTGCGTTCCGAGGTGAGCGCGCGGAGTTCACGCAGGAACCCGTGATCCATCGGACGCACGCCACCTTCGCCCTGCACCGGCTCGACGATCAGCGCTGCCGTGGTCTCGGGATTCAGGACAACCGTGAGCGCATCCAGATCGCGTTCGGCGATGCTGATGCCCGGCGTCAGTGGACGGAACGGCATGCGATACTGCGCACGATCCGTGGCGGCAACCGAGGCGAACAAGCGGCCGTGAAAGCTGCCGCGCACCGCGACGATTTCGTGCTTCGCGCCTGACGGATCAATCGACCGCGCCCAGCGGCGCGCGAACTTGAACGACCCCTCCACCGCTTCGACACCGGAGTTGCAGAAGAACACCTTGTCGGCGAAGGTCCGCGCGGTGAGAAAGTGCGCGAGTTTTTCAGCCGGCTGGTTCGACATCAGGTTCGACAGATGGATCAGGCCATTCGACAGCGCTTCGGCAATGGCCGCGTTGACGCCGGCGTCGTTGTAGCCGAGCGCGTTGGTGGCGATGCCCGACATGCAGTCGAGGTAACTGTTGCCGGCGTCGTCGAAGAGTGTCACACCGTCACCGCGCACGATGGTGAGCGGGAATCGCTTGTACGTGTTTGCGATGCTGCTGGCGGCGGCGGGCGACACGGGCGCCGGCGGCGTCAGTGCGATGGGCGATGGGACGGGAACCACTGCGGGCTCCACCGGGGTCTCGAGCGCAGCATTCATACAGCCACTCCTGCCAGGGTGATCACGGTTCCACGCGTATCATCCGTCAGCGCACTGACTGCGCCGATCCGGACACGCGCCACACCACGCGCCAGCGCACCGAGCGCGGCGTCGAGTTTTGCTGCCATGCCGCCACGGGCCACTCCTCGGCGAATGGCATCCTGCGCTGCATTCGCATCCAGCTGCGTCACGGCCACACCGTCCATCAACACTCCGTCCACATCACTCACGAGCAGCAGTTCATCGGCCTGCAGCGCAACGGCGATTGCGGCCGCGGCGTCATCGCCATTGACGTTCAGGACACCGGATCCGCTGGAATCACGATCGCGCGAGAGCGGCGAAACCACAGGACAGAATCCACCCGAGAGCAGATACCGCAGCAATGTTGGATTCACGTCCGACGGTGTGCCCACTTCACCCATCGTCGCGCGCTGATCGGCGACGGCGCGCAGCATGCCGGCGTCCTCACCGGAGACACCAACGGCCGGTACGCCGGCACCGACCATCGCCGACACGAGGCGCTGGTTTGCGCTGCCGGACAGCGCCATGCGCAGCAGGTCAAGATCTTCGATCGCGGTCACACGTTTACCGTCGATGAACTGCGACACGCGACCGAACGCGGTCTGCAGCGCCGACACTTCGTCACCACCGCCGTGCACGACGACCAGCGACGGCGCCGAGACCCACGCCGCGGCGAGAATGCCTGGCAGCGCCGGATCCGACTGCACACGTCCGCCGAGTTTGATGACGCGCGTCACAGCGGCAATCCCGCCGTTTCATCGAGGTCGCAGAGCAGATTCGCGTTCTGGATCGCCTGTCCCGCCGCGCCTTTCACAAGGTTGTCGATCGCCACGAAGATCTGCAGCATCGGGCGACGCGCATGGGCGAGCGGCGTGGCGAAGATGCGCGCCACGTTACGATGCTGCACCTCGCGCAGGCGCGGCGGCGCGGTCGCAATCTCGACGAACGGTTCGACGGCGTAGTGGGTGCGGAAGAGCGCCAGGGGATCGGTGAGCGGTTCGCGCAGCGTGACAGTGATCGTGGCCAGAATTCCGCGGGCCACCGGCAGCAGGTGCGGCGTGAACAGCAGATCGAGATCGGCGCCACAGGCGTCGAGTGTGGCGCGCATCTCGTGCAGGTGCCGATGCGAATTGCCGACGCCATAGGCGCGAAAATCCTCGGTCACTTCACCGAACAACATGTCCGGTCGCGGCGAGTTGCCGGCGCCCGTGACACCACTGGCGGCATCGACGACGACCGCTGCGCTGGGCAGCAGCAACTCGCGTGTCACGAGCGGCAGCAGGCCAAGCAGCGTCGCGGTGGGATAACAGCCCGGATTGGCGACGACCTGCGCCGTGCGAATCGCATCGCGATTGAGCTCCGGCAGACCGTACGGCGCATCGAGATCGGGGATCGCGACGTCGGGTTGCCCCGGGCGCAGGTCGGCGGAGAGGTCGACGACTTTTGCGCCGGACTGCTGCGCTTTGGTGACCCACTGCGCAGACGCGCCGTGTGGCAGCGCGGAGAAAATGACCGATGCATCGCTGAGCGCGACGGTGTCGACCGCCACCATCGTGAGCTCCCGTCCGGCCAGGCGCAGCGTCTCCCCGGCGCGGGAGTGCGCGGCCGCGAAGACGAGGTCGAAATGCGGATGCCGCTCGGCCAGCATGCAGAGCTCCTGCCCCGCATACCCACTGGCCCCTAGCACGCCGACAGGGAGTTTATGCATATTGAATGCATATTCTTTCATTGCCCCCCCGTCAATAGCCGGCGACGGACTGGGGTGGATCCGGTCTTCCTTCGACGAGTGCGCGCAGCATGGCAAACAAACGCGAGCGGCATCTGGCGATCCACGAGATCGTCGAGACACGATCCGTCCAGAGCCAGGACGAACTGCGGAAGCTGCTCCGCGAGCGGGGGTGGGACGTGACGCAGTCCACCCTGTCGCGCGACCTCCACGAGCTGCGGCTGGCCCGGATCCCGACTGGCGACGGCGTGCGATACGCGTTCACCGATGGCGGTGTGGCCACGATGGAGGACGACCGCGGCGCACTCGATCACCTCCTGCCGCAGCTGTTCGACAAGGTGGACGGAACGGGCGAGCTGGTGGTGCTGCATACCGTCACCGGTGGCGCGCAGCCCGTCGCCGCCGCCATCGACAGCGAAGCGTGGCCCGACGTGCTGGGCACCATTGCCGGGGATGACACGATCCTGCTGGTCTGCCGGTCGGTCGAAGCCCGTGGGCGGGTCATGCGTCGGCTCAGTTCGCTCGCGGGCGACCGCGGCTGATCCAGGCTCCACGCCCTTGTGGCGCAGGTCCATTTTTGCGAAGTTATGCACTGATTCTGCATAAAATTTCACTTGGAGTGACATATGGCCCACACCATCGCCCTCGCCTACTCGGGCGGTCTCGATACGTCGATCATCGTCCCGTGGCTCAAGGAGCACTACCCGGGATCCCGCGTCATCTGCGTCGCCGCCGACATCGGTCAGGATGATCTGGGCGGCGTGCGCGAGAAGGCCATCGCGTCCGGCGCCGAAGACTGCGTCGTGGTGGACCTGAAGGAAGAATTCGTCCGCGACTTCATCTTCCCGATGCTGCGCGCCGGCGCGATCTACAATCGCAAGTACCTGCTCGGCACGTCCATTGCACGCCCGCTGATCGCGCGCTCACAGGTCGAGGTGGCGCGCCAGTTCGGCGCCGACGCACTCGCCCATGGCTGCACCGGCAAGGGCAACGATCAGGTGCGCTTCGAGCTCACCTACATGACGTTCGCGCCCGATCTGGAAGTGATCGCGCCGTGGCGCATCTGGGACATCCGCAGCCGCGAAGATGCGATCGCGTATGCGAAGGCGAAGAACGTGCCGATCGTGGCGACGGTGGAGAAGATCTATTCGCGCGATGCGAACCTCTTCCACCTCAGTCACGAAGGTGGTGGACTCGAGGATCCGAACTGGGAGCCGGTCGAGGACATGTTCGTGCTGACCAAGTCACCTGAAGCGGCACCGGACAAGCCGGAGTACGTGACGATCGGCTTCGACGCCGGCACGCCGATCAGCGTGAATGGTGAGAAGCTCGGGCCGTTCGACCTCCTCACCAGGCTCAACATGCTCGGTGCGCGCAACGGCGTCGGCCGCATCGACCTGGTCGAGGATCGACTCGTCGGCATGAAGAGCCGTGGTGTGTACGAAACGCCGGGTGGCACGCTGATGTACGCCGCGCATTCGGAGCTCGAGCAGCTGATTCTCGATCGTCGCACGCTGGCGGCCAAGGATCTGATCGCACCGCGCTACGCGGACCTCGTGTACGAAGGCCGCTGGTGGACCACAGAGCGCGAAGCGTACGACGCGTTCGTGAACATCACGCAGGAGCGCATCACCGGCACCGTCACCCTCAAGCTGTACAAGGGCAACGTGATCGTGGCCGGCCGTCAGAGCGCCCACGCGATCTACGACGAGCGCTTCGTCACGTTCGGTGAGGACAACGTGTATCAGCAGGCGGATGCCGGCGGATTCATTCGCCTGTACGGACTGCCGTACCGCGTGCGCGCGCTGAAGGACGCGGAGATGGGCTATGTGCCGCGTTGGGGCACGGCGGATCATGCGGAAGCGTCGCCGACGAATACGCCGACGACTGCGGACGCCTGAGGTGAGTGACGGAACCACGCACAAACTGTGGGGGGGCCGTTTTGCCGGCGGCCCCTCCGCGATTCTCGACGCGGTCAATCGTTCGATCACCGTTGATTTCCGTCTCTGGCCGTTCGACATCCAGCTGTCGCGTGCGTGGGCCAAGGGGTTGGTTCACGGGCGCATCCTGACATCCGATGAAGGCGCACGCATGGATGCCGGGCTGGCCGCGGTGGCGGATGATTTCGTGGCTGGCGCGCAGCCGCTGCCAAGTGACGAAGATGTGCACACGATGGTCGATCGCCTGCTGCACACACACATCGGCGATCTCGCATCCAAGCTGCACACGGGGCGCAGTCGCAATGATCAGGTGGCGACGGGTGCACGCCTGTGGACGATGGATGCCATCGAGCAGCTGGATCTTGGCATTCGTGGTGTGCAAGCCGTACTGCTGAAACACGCCGAGTTGCATCAGCACGATCTCCTGCCGGCGTACACCCATCTGCAGCGCGCGCAGCCGGTGACACTGGCGCACTGGCTGCTGTCGCATTTCTGGCCGCTGTCGCGTGATCGGCAGCGACTGACCGATGCGTTGCGCACGTCGAGCGTATTGCCACTCGGCTCGGGCGCAATTGCAGGCACAGCGTTCCCGATTCCGCGCGAGTTGCTACAGCAGGAGTTGGGTTTCGCGTCGTTGTCACCGAACAGCATCGACGCGGTCGGTGATCGCGACTTCATCGCTGACACGTTGTACGCGCTGACGATGACGGCAACACATCTGTCGCGACTGGCAGAAGACCTGATCCTGTTCGGCACCAGCGAGTTTGGATTCGTGCAGTTCGGCGATGCATTCTCGACCGGATCCAGCATGATGCCGCAGAAGCGCAATCCCGATGCGCTGGAGCTGACACGTGGCAGTGCCGCGCGCGTGTTCTCCGATCTGACGTCACTCGTGATGGCGCTCAAGGGATTGCCGAGCGGCTACAACAAGGATCTTCAGGACGACAAGCGCGCGCTGTTCGATGCAGCGGATGTGATGGCGTTGGTCCTGCCCGCGGTGGCCGGTGCGGTGGATGAACTGACGTTCCGCACTGATCGCATGCGTGCCGCAGTGACGTCAGTGATGATGGCGACAGACCTCGCAGACTATCTCGTGTTGCGCGGTGTCACGTTCCGCGAATCACACAGCGCCGTAGGTTCGCTGGTGCGGCAGGCGGAAGAGCAGAAGGTCGAGCTGCACGAACTACCGCTGTCGGCGTTCAAGGCGGCGCACGCCATGTTCGGTGACGACACGCTGGATGCGTTGTCGGCGCAGGCCAGCGTCGATCGTCGCTCAGTGCCGGGTGGAACCGCGGTGAGTGCCGTGCGTACACAGATCGATGCGGCGGAGGCGTCGCTGACGGACCGCCTCGGTTCTTCGCGCACCATCGTCAACAGCTTTGGGTGAGGAGCGCACGGAGTGCGCCGTATGCACAGCCCTGCCCATCGCGCACTGATGATTTTATGGGAACAGCAGTTCCAACGAAGAGTCAGCGATGCATCGCGCCCTGACGATCGCTGCAAGCGAAGCACTCCGTGAGCTCCGTGCGCTCCACACCCAAAAACGTCAGCGATGTCACGCGCAGTGCGGAGCGTTGCAACCGTCGCACTCCGTAACCTCCGTGCGCTCCGCCTCCCAAAAGCACGACGGGCCGACTGAGAATTACTCAGCCGGCCCGTCGAACGAAGGAGCGCGAATGACAACACGCTCGCTCGAGTTCCTAGAACATGATACCGACGGTGATCGGGATGAACTTGGCCGTCGTACGGCCGCCCGAGACATCGAAGGTGGCATCCTTGATCTGATGCATGCGGGCTTCGACGAAGATGCTCGCGCCGGTGAGGCCGAACTTCACGCCGCCGCCGTAGTTGTAGCCGACTTTGCGCGTGCTTTCGGTGCCCGTGAGCTTGGTGTCGTAGTAACCGACGCCGCCGATCGCGTAGAGCTTGATCGGGCCCGGCGTGATGTTGAACACGCCGTTGATGGTGCCGGCAATCACGCGCGTATCGGCCTGATTGAAGGCGTTGCCGACGGCGGCACCGAAGTTCTTGCCGCCAAAGCCATTGTACTGCAGGTCGGCCCGCAGCTGCAGCGGGAACATTGGTACGCCGAGTTGCACGGTAGCGAGGCCGTTGTAGCCAAGATTCTGGCGATCGTTCAAGGACCCCGACGGGGTCGTGGCACCAGCGGCGAGGCCGAATGCGAACTGGCCCTGCGCAGGTGCGGCAGCCATGGCGAGTGCAACGCCCAGGCCGGCGACCGTTCCGATGATTTTGGACATGAGATCAGGTGTTTTGGGTGAGCGCACGCGCGACCGTGCGTCATACAGACGACTACCACCACCGCGGGATCACAAAACATCCGTTCTACCCCCGAACAGTGCTCCGTAACAGGGCTTCCGCGGCCGCAATGCCACCACGTGCTGCGCCTTCCAGCGAACTGGTATGCCAAGCCTCTGATGCAACGAACACGCCGTGATCGGCGGTCTCTGCCGTCACGCGGCGCCCGGACGCACCCGGAGCCTGAGCATACTGTGCATACGGGACACGCCATATCGCGAGAAGTTCCGCGTTCGCGCACTCGGCATTGCCACACATGGCGGCCAGATCGGCACGCACACGCGGCACAAGTTCGGCGTCATCGAGAACGGCCGCGGCACCGAGTACCGTCGCGGCGGTGAGCGACGCACCTGTCGGCGCGTACGTCGGCGCGACGTTGCTGATCGTGATCGCATGACTCACCGTCGCGCTGCCTGATCCATTCAACCAGAGCGCAGTGCCGCTCAGCAGCGGCGTACGCGAACGGAGATAGACCGTGCTGCAGCCGAGGCTCTCGTCCGGTGCGTCGATGCGTAGTGTCGCCGACATCGCGAGCGACGCATTCGTTGGCGGATCAGAGGCCAACACAATGCGGGATGCGTTGATCGTCTCACCGGAATCAAGCAGCACGCCGTTCACGCCGGTCTCATCACGCAGCAATCGCGACACACCCTGACCCGTATGCACGGTGCCGTGAGGCAGCGACGACGCCAGCTGCGCTGGAATCGCGCCCATGCCCATCGCCGGCACAACGGTTCTGCCCTCAGCCAGCATCTTGAACGTGTAGAGCAACACCGATGCCGACGACTCGAGAGAGCGATCGAGCAGGATGCCGCCGTAGAACGGTGCGAAGAAGCTGCGAATCGCGCGATCGCTGAAGCCGCGCCGTTGCAGAAATGTTTTCGTCGTGATGGAATCAAAACGCGCGCCGAAACAATCATCGAACGAGAGCGACGTCGCGAAGTATCGCAGACGCAGCATGCGAATCTTGTCGAGTACGGAGAGCTGTGGCGCGAGCAGTGTCGGCACCAGCAGTGACAGGTCAGCGAGCGCATCACCGATCAGTGCCGGTTCACTGCCGGCGAGTGCGATGCGGGCGGCGGGCCGAAATTCACGCAGCTGCAGCGCCGGCAGATCGAGCGCCGCAGCGAGCGTCGGATACGCACTGAACAACACCTGGAACCCGTGATCGAGTCGGAAACCGTCGCGCACGGTGGTTCGCACACGGCCACCGACTTCGGGTTCACGTTCGTACAGAAGCACAGGCATTCCGGCGCGCGCGAGTGTACGCGCGCACATCAGTCCAGCAATGCCGCCCCCGATTATCAGCGTGGGGTCGTTCCGATCCATCACGGCGTAGTTGGCGGCGTGATCGTCGGAACCGAAGCGGGCAGGGCGGTCGGCGTGGTTGCCGGCACAGCGGTTGGCGTGGCGGCCGGAGTGGCCGCTGGCGTCGTGCCACCAATCGATTCCACACTCCTCACGAAATACTCCGTCTCACCGAAGCACTGGGTCGGTACGCCCTTGTGCTGCTCGTAGGTGAGCTTGACCTGCTTGCCCGCGAGGTTGCTGATCTGGGCAGCGACGCTGTCATCACGCACCGTGAACCGGAAGATCTCCGGCATCACATTCGGTCCGTTGGCGAGCGCGAGCTCCCCTTCCTGCGTCTTGCAGATCCAGCCCTTCTTGGAAAGCTTCTGCACGAAGCCCGATCGCTCGCCACTGGCGTAGGCGAAGTTGAGCGCAATCGTCACCCAGAGGGCGAACGCCGCCAGCGGCAGGACGACGAGGAACAGCACCGCCGTGATCTTCCATTTTCCCTTGCCCTTCGGCTTTGGCGCCGAGGGCAGCGAGGCACCAGTGTCGATTGACGGGGCGGTGTAGGTACGGCTTGGCTCTTTGGCCATAAATCTCTCTCTCACGGTTGGGTGGTGCGCGCTGAGCAGCAATGTCAGCGGGTCCGCACTGGTGCCACAACCCCGCCAGCGGCCCTGGGACACTCACCTGAGTGGCCCTGATGGCTGATACGGCGTACTGGCGTGGCTAGATTCTCCCTCAGATCGCTTCGTTCCAGTCGCTCGACCGTTCGTGCCCCCCGACCCTCCGTGCTGTGAGCATTCCCTCCGTGTTCCGCCCGCGCCGCCAGACCGTGACGGCCACGATCGGCTCCGTTCCGATCGGCAGCGCGCATCCGATTGTCGTGCAATCGATGACCAACACGGACACGGCCGATGTCCCAGGCACTGTGGCTCAGGTCGCCTCGTTGTCGCGCGCGGGATCGCAGATCGTGCGGGTCACGGTCAACAACGAAGAGGCGGCGGCGGCGCTCCCGCTGATCGTGGAACAGCTCACCGACATGGGCGTGACCACGCCGATCGTCGGGGACTTCCACTACAACGGTCATCTGCTGCTGGCGAAATATCCGGCCTGCGCACGCGCGCTCGCCAAGTATCGCATCAAGCCCGGCAACGTCGGTGGTAAGCGTCGCGATGAAAACTTCCGCGCCATCGTGCAGATCGCCGTCGACAACGACAAACCGGTGCGCATCGGTGTGAACTGGGGCTCACTCGATCAGGATCTGCTGACCACGTTCATGGACGAGAACGCGGCGCAAGGCTATCCGCAGACCGCGCATGACGTGTACGTCGAAGCAATGCTGGCGAGTGCACTGCGTTCCGCGGAGCTGGCGGAAGAAGTCGGCCTCGCGCACGATCGCATCATTTTGTCCGCGAAGGTGTCGCTGGTCCCTGATCTCGTGGACGTGTATCGCAAGCTCGCCGCACGCTGCGACTATCCGCTGCATCTCGGCCTGACGGAAGCGGGCCTCGGCATGAAGGGCATGGTCGCCAGCGCGGCCGGCCTGTCATTGCTGCTGGCCGATGGTATCGGCGACACGATCCGTGTGTCGCTGACGCCCAAGCCCGGCGGCGATCGCGCGGAGGAAGTGCATGTCGCGCAGCAGATTCTGCAGTCACTCGGCCTGCGCAGCTTTGCACCGCAGGTGACAGCGTGTCCAGGCTGCGGCCGCACGACGTCGACGTTCTTTCAGAGCATGGCCGAAGACATCCAGAACTATCTGCGCGAACAGATGCCGGTCTGGCGCGGCCGACATCCCGGCGTGGAAGAAATGCGCGTGGCCGTGATGGGCTGCGTCGTGAACGGGCCCGGTGAATCGAAGCACGCGAACCTCGGCATTTCACTGCCGGGGACATTCGAGGAGCCGAAGGCGCCGGTGTATGTGGATGGCGCATTGCGCGTCACGCTCAAGGGTGATCGCATCGTGGCGGAGTTCCTCGAAATTCTCGAGGAGTACGTGGCGCGCACGTATCCGGCAGCGGAACCAGTCGGCGTGTGATTCAACCCGGCGGAATCCGCCGGGCGCCCAGTTGCCAACGCGGGATCAGATCACCGCAGGCGCGTCACCAACCGGCGCGGCGTCGAGTTGCGCGACCATCTCGCCCAGCTCCAACATGATCGGTGCGTCGAAGCCGACGGCGCGCAGCCGTTCGTGCACCGCACGATACCAGATCAGTGTTCCCTCGCGCCCAGTGCCGCCGCGATTCCAGACGGTGGCAGGTTCGATCGTGCGCACCAGGTCGGCCAGTATGGTGCCGGCGTTGTGCAGATTGTGCGCGGCACACACCCATCGTGCGTCGTCCGATGCGCTGGACAGGCGCGCGAGGTAGTCCTCCTTCATGTCGTCCTTGCTCATCTCCACGCCATCGTCGTCGAGACGGCGCCGAGTGACGGAGAGCACATTGGTGAGCACATCGTCACCGAACTTTGCGCCGATGCGATCCGAGAGATCGTCGGACGAAAATCCGTCACGTACGCAGTCCTCGATCACATCGTGCAGGATGCCCGACACGACCACCGACTCATCGCAGCCATAGTGCGTGAGAATGACGGCGACGTTCGCCGCATGTGTGACGTACGGCATGCGCAGGCCCTTGCGAACCTGCGTGTCGTGGTGCTTCGCTGCAAAGGCGAGCGCGTGGTTGATGCGGTCGGTGTATCCGCGCATGTAAGGCCTGTGGCCAGAAGCAGGAATCGAGCGTCGCGACGGGAAAAACCTAGTGCAGTGTATGTGAACGTGTGATGGAGCATACACGCCGATGTCCCGTCAACGCGCCTGTGACAAAAGCGCTGTGAAACGCAGATCGAGGAGCAGCAGCGCCAGACCTTGAGTAGCAACGCCGATGCCGGCACCAACGAGCCCGCGCGAACGCGCCAGTCGCCAGCCGCAGAGGGCGAGGGTGACGCCGACGGCGACATACCCGACATCGAGACCACAGTTCAGCCACAGAAACCGATCGAGGCGTGTCACGCCGTCGTAGTCGCGCAAGGCGAGGTGCGGTCGCGAGGCGAGCGCGACCACGACATCAACGGCCCCCCACCCACCCGTCTGCATGGCAAAGTGGCGCAGCAGTGGGAGATCAAGCTGCTTGACGCGCCAGAACAGCCAGCAGCCAGAGGCCGTCACGACGCTCGCCATGCCCCACAGCAGCAGTCGCGCCAGATGGGCTTTTTCAAACGCCAGAACCTGATCAGCCCACATGCATCAGCGGCCGGAGGATGGCGCGGCATCGAGTGCGCGCTGCAACGCGGAATCGAGTGCGTACTTGATCGGATCGGTGTCTTCGATGTCCGGTGCCCAGATCACCACGCCAAGCGCCGCGGCGCCGAACGCTGTCGTGAGCTCCTCGCGCACCTGCACCAGCCAGGCCGTCGGCGTGCTGCCGATGCGCACGACCAACAGCACCTGCGCTTCGTGCGGCCCCATGGCCAGCGCCGGCCGCACATCGTCAAGGGCACCGGCGCGCACGCTGATGGTGTCGTTCGTCACCGACTCGAGAAAGAATTCGCCCGTCCAGGCCACACCCTGGTTCCGTTCCGGCTGCACCAGCACTGCCTGCGTAGCCGTCGGCGTGGCGCGTCGCCGCGTGCGGGTCGTCATGCGCGCGGCACCTTGTCGCGGTGACACGATACGCACACTGCGTCCATCGTAGCCGAGTCGTTCGCCAATGCGGGCGGCAGTGCGTGACGCCAGATCGGCGTCGTCGCTGACGACGAGCAAGGTGCGTGTCGCCGCCAGCGCGGGCTCGAGGTCGAAGACGAGCTGACTGAATGCGCTCGTGAGTGCATCCTGCGACGACGCGTCCGTGGTGCGGATACTGAGCAGCACTGGCACGCGCGCCTGCGTCGCGACCTCACGATCGTCCGCCAAGCGTGGCGCCCGCACTTCGAGCAGGATGCTGACGAGGAGCGCCAGTCCGATCGCCGCCGCTGCACTCGCGCT
>JANLPZ010000211.1:0-31414 GCA_031367535.1 Gemmatimonadaceae bacterium | reverse complement strand
CCTACCCCCGCGCCCCCACCCCATTCCCCGCACTCACCGCCGTCGGATCTTCCCCCGGATTGATGAACCGATCGGTCTCGATGTGATGCTGCCGCTCATACAACTCCCGGTACCGCCCACTCAGCGCCAGCAGCTCGCGATGCGTCCCCCGCTCCACGATCTGCCCCTGCTCCAGCACCAGGATCTGATCCGCTGACGTGATCGTGCTCAGTCGATGCGCGATCACAAACGTCGTCCGCCCCGCACGCAGCCGACGCAGCCCTTCCTGAATCAGCTGCTCGCTCTCGGAATCGAGACTCGACGTCGCCTCATCGAGAATCAGAATCCGCGGATCCGCCAGGATCGCTCGTGCGATCGCCACCCGCTGCCGCTGACCACCACTCAACTTCACGCCGCGTTCGCCGACGATCGTGTCGAAGCCATCAGGAAAGCGACTCACGAACTCGTCGACATACGCGATCTTCGCCACGTCCTCGACATTCTCCTTCGTCGCATCCGGCCGTGTGAAGGCGATGTTCTCTCTGACGGTGCCATCGAACAAGAAATTGTCCTGCAGCACCACGCCCAGGTGTTTGCGATACTCGTGCAGCTTGAGGTCGGACAACGGCTTGCCGTCGATCATGATCTCGCCCTTGAACGGATCGGCGAACGCCATCACCAGCGAGATCATCGTGCTCTTGCCGCCACCGCTGCTGCCGACGAGCGCAGTCGTCGTGCCGGCCGGCGCATCGAACGTCACGCCCTTGAGCACCGGCACACCCTTCTCGTACTCGAACCACACATCCTTGAATTCCACATGGCCCGCGATCGTCGGCACGGGCTGCTTACGCTCGTCCTGCTGATCCTCGGTCGCCATGTCGCGCAACTCGCGGATGCGATCGAGACCGGCCAGCGCTTCGGTCAGCTGCGTGCCGATGCTCGCGATGCTCACCACGGGCAGCGTCACCAGTCCGATGAAGAACACATACTGAATCAACGAGCCGAGCGTCATGCGGCCGTTCAGCACATCACCGCCGCCGATCATCATCAGCAACACGCCCAGCGCGCCGATGATCGCGACCGAGAGTGCCGTCGTGGCCGATGTGCCGGTGATCGTCGCCGCAATGTTCTTGAACAGCTTGTCGACGCCGTCTGCGAACACCTTCCGCTCGCGATTCTCGGCCGTGTACACCTTCACGATACGGATGCCGCCGATGGTCTCGGTCAAACGACCCGTCACATCGGCCGTGATCACACTCCGCTCGCGGAAGATCGGACGCAGCTTTTTGAATGCGATCGACATGCCGACGCCGAACAGCGCGAGGAACACCACCGTCGCCGACGTCAGGCGCCAGTTCAGGTAGAACAGCCAGACAATCGCGATCGACGCCGTCAGGAATCCGCCGAGCAGCTGGATCAAGCCCGTGCCGACAAGATTGCGGATGCCTTCCGGATCGTTCATCACGCGACTCACCAGCACTCCACTCTTGGTGCTGTCGAAGAAGCTGACGGGCAGTCGGATCAGATGCGCCTGCACATCTTCACGCAGCTTGGCGATTGCCTGCTGCGCCGCCACGCTCACCACCTGCGAGAGCGCGTATGACGTGATCGCCTGGATCACCGTCGCCGCGAAGGCTGCCGCGGCGAGCTTGGGCAGCAACCCATGATTCTGCTTGCCCAGCACTTCGTCGATGAAGTACTTGGTGCTCGCCGGGAGCACGAAGCCCGCCAGTCGGCTGACGAGCATCAGGCCGATGCCGATCCCGACCGACTTCCGGTACGTCCAGATGAGCGCTCGGGCCTCACCCCATGCACGCTTGGAGTCGAACTTGGGCTTCTTCGGGTCCTTCGCAGGGGTAGCCATCCGCCAAAACTAGCGCCTCCCGGACTCGTCAGGACCCTCCCCGTTCGGCCGGCCCCACCCCTCCCCTACTGAGACTCCGCCCGCAACAGCGACTAGCGCACGGAAGTGCTGCAAAGGCTTCAACGCAACGGCGCAACGGCGCAACGAAAAAGCAAACAAACTGACCTCGATGATGTGTTCATTGCTGGCGTGGCGCGCTGGTCTCGTTGCGCCGTTGCGCCGTTGCGTTGACTCGGTTCCTGTTCAGGACTGAACGGACCGAAGCTGCGCGAAGAGATCCACCAGTGGCGCCTCCTGCAGCACTGAACGAACGGAAACGCCAGCGGTGATTTTCCAGCGGATGAGGCGGAGGATGCCGTGGTGGATCTCCATGCCGGTGATGTCACCGTCGGAGAACTTGCAGCAGCCGGTGTTGAAGTAGGCCGGCAGGCTGCCCGGTTGGCTCTGCGTTTCCTTCGTGCGACCCGCCCACACCGGACGATGTGTGTGACCCACGATGAGCATCATCTTCTCCTGCTCCGATGCCCAGTTATACATGATCAGGTCGTGCTGGCCGCGCAGTGAGGCGTCTTCCGACGGCAGATCCACACCGCCGAACCAGCTGACGCCGAAACGGTTCTGCATGAAGCGGTAGAACTGCAGCGCCCAGCGCGAGAAGAACTTGAAGCGATCGCTGCCCAGTGTGCCCTGATGACCGTGTGTCATGAAGAGTGTGCCGATCTTCACGTCGCCATCCCGTACCGTAACGCGCACCCCTTCGAACACTCGGCGCAGCCCCGTACCCGGTGCGTACGCGCGCAGGTCGAGCGCGACCAGCACCTCCTCCATCCAGCGATCGTCGTGATTGCCCCACACGCGCAGATACCGCGTCGGGCCGAAGGCCGCCTCTGCCTCGAGCACGTCGCGATAGGTGCGGATCACTTCGCCGATGTCGTTCTCCCACAACTCTTCCACGTCGCCCAGCAGCACCAGTCGAAAGCCGTCAGCGTTGTAGTGACGCAATGCGGCGAGATAGGTGTCCTTGCAGAGTCGGAATTCATCGGCGCCGTCACCGGCACCCTTGTGCTGATCGGAGAAGATGATCCACGGCTCGTGGCCGCGAATGTCGATCGCTGTGCGCCAGGTGAAGAAACCGGTGATAGCCCTGTCCAGGCCTCGGCGGACAGCCTTCTCGTTCATGCGGATGCGCGCGAGGTCACAGCGGACGGGCTCATGGGACGCATCCTACGGAGCGAGCAGGCGCCCAGCAATAATCCGGCGGCCGACTCCTGCCGTTTTGGCCTCCAAAGGTGCCCCTCCGGCTCGGAACGCCAGACTGGCATCTTGGTTGTATCTTGTGCGACAAGTTGGTGCCGGAATTGACCGGCCTCGAGATCCGATCGCCGTTCCTCTTCGTAGACTGCATGCCAGAGTTTGATTCTCAATCTGTTCCATCGAACAGCCCGGCGCCGGATGCGGCGGGGCGTGCCAGACCATCGGAGGACGCTGTGATTGACGCAGCGATCGTCGGGCGGATGGCCGGTGGTGATGAATCGGCGCTGGGGGCCCTGTACGATCGATGGGCCGATGCAGTCAATGCCCTCGTCGTGCGCATCGTGCGTGACGAGGCCGAAGCGGAGGAAGTGGTGGAGGCTGTGTTCTGGCAGGCGTGGCAACAGGCGGGGCGCTACACGGGTGACCGTGGCGCACCGGGCGCATGGCTGCTCGCAATGGCGCGCAGCCGGTCGCTCGATCGCCTTCGTGCGCTGCGCCGCCGCCGCGACGAACAGCCGGTGGACGACAGCATCTTCGACAATCAGCCGGCCGTCGGTGATCCGCTGTCGGAACTCGATACGAATGAACGCGCGTCGCGTGTCGTGGCAGCGTTGCAGCACTTGCCGGACGAGCAGCGCGAAGTACTCGAGCTGGCGTATTTCGAAGGACTCAGTCAGACCGAGATCGCCGATCGTCTCGCGGTGCCACTTGGCACCGTCAAGACGCGCGCGCGCCTCGCACTCAGAAAGATGCGCGACCGTCTCGACGCACTGCGCGAGGTGGAAGCATGAGTACGCCCAACGAACGCGACGAAGTGTTTGTCGCGTTGCCCGATCTTGCGCTCGGATTGCTCCCGGCCGCCGAGGCCGAGCGCCTGATGACGATCGTTGCAACGTCACCGTCGCTGCAGGCCGAGCTGGCGTCGCTGCGTGGTGCGTCGAACGCGCTGGCGTTTGGCGTACCAGCGGCACCGATGTCGGCCATTGCCAAGGCGGCAATGCGTGAGCGCCTGATGACACGCGCCATCTCGGTGAAGCCTGAGGCCGATGCAGGGTCAGCAACAGGCGCGACCGGCAGCACGACAGTCGTCACGCCGACCTTCAGCGCGACGCTCAAGCTCGAGCCGCGCGAATCACGCACGACGCCGATCATCCGCGAAGTACAAATTCCGGCGCGTTTGTCGCTGGTGCAGCGGATCTCGCCATTCCTCGCGATCGCCGCGACGGCGGCGTTCGGACTGGCCGTCTTCCGTCTGCAGGACATTCTGCAGCAGCGCAACGACGCCGAGGCGGCGTTGCGTGTGGCGACGGTGGACGCGTCACGAACGCACGAGAAGCTGGCGATCAGCGACAACCTTGTCGCGGCGATGAGCGGCGCAAACGTGCAGGTTGTCGACATGGTGTCGACGAAGAAGCTGGCACCGGGTGCGCGGATGTTCTGGGATCGCGTCGCCAATCGCTGGACGATGGTCACGCACGACTTGCCCACCGCCGGCAAGGGTCGCACGTATCAACTCTGGCTGGTGACGGCGCGCGCCGAGAAGATCAGCGCCGGCACCTTCAACACCGATGCGCGTGGTCGCGCGGTGGTGCAGGCGACGTATGCACTGTCGGCCCGTGACTTGGCGGCCATCGCGATCACGGAAGAACCGACCGGCGGTTCACCGCAACCGACAGGCGCGATTCTCGTGGCCGGTGCCTCGACACAGTGACCGACACACGAGTCGATGTGTGATGCGATGCGAGATTCGACGCGTGCATGATGGCGTTCGCTGATTTCGCAGTCGGTCAGTCGGCGGAACTCGAGCGCACGCTCTCGGAAGCGGACGTGATGGCGTTCGCGGCACTCACCGGTGATTACAACCCGGTGCACGTGGACGACGTGGCCGCCGCCGCATCACCGTTCGGCGAACGCATCGTGCACGGCATGCTGACAGCCAGCCTGTTGTCGACCGTGCTCGCGATGCAGCTGCCGGGGCCGGGCGCGATCTATGTGTCGCAGGCGGTGCGATTTCTGCGGCCGGTGAAGTTCGGCGAGACCGTCACCGCGCGCGTCGAGATCACTGCCATCGACCCCGCCAGACTCCGTCTCACCCTCTCCACCACCATCCGCAACGCCCGCGGAAAGTCCGTCATCGACGGCGAAGCGATCGTTCAGCTGCCGGCCTGATTCTTTCGCGCGCGTTGCTCTGATTTCGAGCTCAACGCAGCGGCGCGAAGGGTAACTGCTTCGACGCCAAGACGCAAAGAAAGGGCACGGCTTTCAGTCACTTATAGAGCGACACTCGCACGCGTGCCGATGTTCTTTTGAAACTGCAATTGCGGACCGCAGTTTCCAAAAAAATGTTGATGCCGATGTCCGCTCGACGTCGCTCATAATGTCACGGAGCGCTTTGCGTCGTTGCGTCTTTGCGTCAAGGCAGTTTCAAACTCTGCGCCTCTGCGTTGAGGCAGTTCAGAACTCGAGGATTACGACGTCGCGATGACTTGTTCGACGGCGGTCTGGATGGCGGCGAGGGCGGTGGCGTTCTTGAGGGCGGAGAATCCGATCCGCAGCTTCTCATCAGGCAACAACGGCTCGCGCATGTGCGCATTGAGCGTGTTCACCAGCTTCTCGCGATCCTCCGGCGAGATCGTCTTCGCGGCCTTCGGCACCAGCTCCAGTCGCGGCACATCCTGACGGCGCGGCGATGCGGCCCAGACGATCATCTTCGTCCCCACCCGCTCGAACGCGATCGTACCCGGCGTGTCCTCTTCCTCACGGAACTTGAGCAGCGTCGGATGCTTGTTGCTCCAGGCAATCAGGGCATCGAGCACGGCGACCAGACGCGGCTGCTCCACAGCATGCGTGTCGCGGGCGATCGCCTTGACGAACTGGTCACGGGCGGTAGGCAGGGTACGGCTCATCAGCAATCTCCTCGTCGGTGCATAGCAACTCGACGGGCGCACAGTGGCGGCAGCTCGGAGTGACTCAGCCCTTAAAGGTAGTCGCGATGCGCGCGCCTCGTGGGTTCGGCTGAGAACGGAATCTCACTAACGGCCCACGCCTTGGCGCGTAGCTTCCCGTAGTGGCCCCTGTCAGGCCATACGTCAGGACATGCCCACCCATGCCTGAACTCGCTCCCCCAGCCCGAGTTTGCTGATGCCGCGCTTTCGCGCCTCCCTGTTGTCTGCCGCGTTGATTGCCATCGCTGCCACGCTCTCCCTCCGCCCGCAGCAGCTCGTCGCACAGGACACGACCACCATCGCACCGGCGCCGACCGCCGTGCCGCGACCGCCGCTCGATCCGCGCATCGAACGCCTCAAGGCAGAAGCCGCCACCAAGGTCGAAGCGCGCGCCAAGATGATCCAGGAAATCATTGACGAGGTCTACTCGTTCGGCGAACTCGGCATGCAGGAGTTCGAGACCTCGAAATACCTCACCGGGATTCTCGAGAAGAACGGCTTCACGATCGAGCGCAACGTCGCCGGCATGCCGACCGGTTGGGTCGCACGCTGGGGCAGCGGCAAGCCCGTCATTTCACTTGGCTCCGACATCGACGGGATTCCGCAGTCGAACCAGACGCCCGCGACGGCCTATCGCTCGTGGCAGGTGCAGGGCGCGCCGGGACACGGTGAAGGCCACAACTCCGGCCAGGCCGTGAACATCGCCGCCGCGCTGGCCGTGAAGGAAATCATGATGCGCGAGAAGATGCCCGGCACCCTCGTGCTGTGGCCAGGCGTCGCGGAGGAAGCGGTGGCGGGTAAGGCGCATTTCGTGCGCGCCGGCGTCTTCAAGGACGTCGATGTCACCCTCTTCACGCACGTCGGCAATGACCTCGGTGTGACGTGGGGGCAGTCGTCGTCACTGGCGATCGTGTCGGCCGAATTCCGCTTCAAGGGACAGTCGGCGCACGCGGCAGGTGCACCGTGGCGCGGCAAGAGTGCGCTCGACGCCGTGATGCTGATGGGACAGGGCTGGGAATTCCATCGCGAACACATGGAGCCGGGCCAGCGCTCGCACTACGTGATCAAGGACGGCGGCGATCAGCCCAATGTCGTGCCGAGCACTGCGTCGATCTGGTTCTACTTCCGCGAGCGCGACTACGAACATGTCCAGGCGATGTTCGAAGCGGGCAAGCGCATCGCACGCGGTGCGGCGATGATGACCGAGACCACGCTCGATACGGTCGTGATTCTTGGGTCAGCGTGGCCGGGGCATTTCAGCAAACCAGTCGCCGAAGCGATGCAGGCGAACATCGAGACCGTCGGACTGCCCAAGTGGGATGAAAACGATCAGGCGCTCGCCAAGGGATTGCAGCGCGAATTGGGAGTCGCACAGAACGGCCTCGTGACGCAGGTGCGTCCGTTGCAGGGTCCGGCGGTGAGCCTCGTCGCATTTGGCGGCGGCAGCGACGACATCGGTGACGTGAGCTGGAATGTGCCGACGATCACGCTGCGCTATCCGTCCAACATTCCCGGCACACCGGGGCACAACTGGGCGAACGGCATTGCGATGGCAACACCGATCGCGCACAAGGGTGCGGTGGCGGGCGCGAAGGTGCAGGCGATGACGCTGATCGATCTCTTGACGCAGCCGAAGATCGTCGCCGATGCCTGGGACTATTTCCGCAACGTGCAGACGAAGACGATTCACTACGTGTCGTTCCTCGGTCCGACAGACGGTCCGCCGATCTGGTTGAACGCCGAAATCATGGCGCGGTATCGTCCCGAGATGAAGAAGCTCTACTACGATCCGACGAAGTTCAAATCGTATCTCGAGCAGCTCGGTGTGGCCTACCCGACGGTGAAGCCGCCGACGAATCCGGTGCCGTGACGGTTGGGGACGGAGTTCGCGTCACCGATGCTCAGTCGCCCACATCGTGATCGCTATGGTGCACTGCGCTCCCCAACCGCAGTGCACACAGCATTTTGCTCGTCTCCGCGCTTCCGTGCCTCCGCGCGAATACTGTTTGCGATGACACGATCGACAAGATCAATCGCGCCGCGCACGCAGTCTACACAGAGCCGTTGCAGTTTCTCCGCGCCCACCGGGCGCTCCGCGCGAAAACTGTTTGCGATTCGAGGGGTCTGAGCACTTGACAGCCCCCGTGGAAATCGAAGCCGGTGCCGCGAAGAGTCTCGCGACACCGGCTTCCCTGCATCCGGAGTGTGACCAGCACGTGCCTGACGCGATTGTCAGGTGCGGTTCATGCGAACGGACATCAGACCGTTACGAGCTATTTCGGGACTGTGGACCCGGTCGTACCTGCGCCGGCGCGATTCGGATTCATGCTCTCACACAGCTTGAGAATCTCGGCCGTGTGCTCGGCCACTTTCGTTGCGTCGGGTGTGGGAAGGGCCACTTCGGTTTCGAGCATGCTGAGGTGCATGCCGATCGCGGCGACACCTTTCTCCATCTCGCGAGCCATACCGGACATGGCAGAATCGCGTGGAATCCCGGACGATCGCGCCATCGCCGAATCGCGCGTCATTGCCCCATCGCGAGAGGCGCTGGCGGTGCTCGGCATGGCCATCGGCATGCGACTGGCCGAATCGCGCTTCATTGCGGTCGGCTTCCGCATCGCCGAATCGCGCGACATTGCGGGACGAGGCATTGCAGTCGGCCGGGTCATCGCGGAATCCCGTGACATCGTCGTACCCATCGCCATGGCGCCTTTCGTCATGTGCGCATCGTGATGCAGCTTCATCTGGTCGAAGTTGCGACGCATTTCTGTGGTAGCCGGCCGTGCCAGATCCAGATTCACCGCATGCGACTGCGTGACATCATGATTCAGTGCGCGGGCGAAACTCGCGAGACTCTCGCCGTACGCCATTGCAAGAGCCTGATGCGGCCCCATCATCATGCCTGCCATGGTATTTCCTGTCACTGCCGGAGGCATCGGCATTTTCGTCGTGTCACCCATCGGGCGCGCTTGCGCGTGGCCGGATGCTGCCGCGACGCAAGAGACGAACGCAACCAGCGTGGAGATTTTCCGGCGTGCGTTATCGGGCATTCGTATAGTCAGAGGTGCGTGCATGTTGTGCTCGGTTAAAGCGTGGATGCGTGTCTGAGGGTGCTGAACGCAGTAGTTGCTGGGACCACGGGTCGAACGCGTGGCATGGACTGTGCCGAAGTGCACCGCTTCACACGATCTCAGCAGCGATGCGGACGAAACGCCGTGCATGGTTGACGACTGAGTTCGCATGCGATGGGCTCGACAGAACGGTATGCTTCTGGCTCCCGATCACGCGAGCTGTCCATCCGTCGGGCGATGCACGTGCGTGAGCGATTGCAGCGGCCACGACATCAAGCGGTCCGGAAAGTCATGGTCGCATCGCTCAACTCGCCCGAGCTTGTACACGATCTGCGCGACGGCACGCTGCAGGATCTCGCCGCGTACTGGCGAGCGGCGAACCATCTGTCTGTCGGCCAGAGCTCTCTGCGCGCCAATCCATCGAACTCATCGCACTCATGCATTGGTACGGGTATGAGCCACATTCCGTTAGCGGCGACGATCCCTTCACGATGCTAGAACAGATGGCGACGACACTCGACATGATATCGACGAGGTCCAGCAGATTCAGGCGCGTTGCGCGCGCATCAGGTACCGCTGAGCAGACATTTGGGGACGGAGTTCATGATCTCATGAGGATCGAGTTCGAGCTCGTGGAGTCCATCCCCACGAGCTCAGAAACTCCGTCCCCGTGTTTCCCGTGCTCGAACCGCTTGATCGGGCCGTCATCTGCTGCACGAAACAGGCCCCGTCGATATCGGCGGGGTCTGTTCGGTGCGGTGCTCTTCACGGCGACCCGGTGCACGACGTCGCGAATCCGGCGACGTGGCGACGCTCACATCGCCGGATCAGCGCGTGCCCAGCGCTGACGCGCCGCGTCGGTGATGGGGTGGGGTGCGACGGGAGGCGCGGCTGACGCTGACGACGATGTCTCCGCGCCGTGCACGACTGTCAGCAGGAACACCGCACCAGTGCGCGAACGCGCCGCGTGCTCGACTCCCGGCGCAAGGACGAAGACATCGCCGCTCGTGAGCACGTATTCGCGATCGACCGCCAGAAAGGTGACATCACCTTTCACGATGTGAATGGACACCCGCGCATCCGTGGTGTGGGCAGGCAGCACGCCGCCGGGTGCGAGTGCCATGAGTGTGAGGCGCAGCGGTCCGTCCTTGACCAGCGTGCGCGCACTGCGGCCGCGCTGTGCGAGCAATTCGGCGTCGATTGTGAGCG
The DNA here is from genome assembly GCA_031367535.1 of Gemmatimonadaceae bacterium. Classification (GTDB taxonomy): domain Bacteria; phylum Gemmatimonadota; class Gemmatimonadetes; order Gemmatimonadales; family Gemmatimonadaceae; genus JACMLX01. Next base: position 21,092 of record JANLPZ010000211.1, on the reverse strand, counting down.
CGTCCTGATCCAGATGCTGGACGAGGACGTCGGCAGCGATGTGGCGTTGCAGCGGTGTCATCATGCTCCTGAGTTATGCCAGAGCATAGCGGCTATGTGTGCCCTGAACAGACTGATGCGCGGATCCGGTTCGTTCACTGCACCGCGTCGAGCGATACGGCTACGCCGCCACGTCAGCCACTGTGGTATCGCGAAGAAACCGTTCGCGTGCCTGACCGAGAAGGCGCCAGCGATCATGTGCGCCACACGGATGTAGTGCCTGACACCGCGTGCGGCCCAGAATACACGTGCGAGGTCCGGTCACCGCTTCGAACGGTGCAACGACGTCGCTGAGCCTGATCCGCGACGCAGGCCGCGCGAGCCGGAATCCGCCGGCGCGGCCGCGTGTGGACGTCAGCAATCCGGCGCGCGTCAGCAGATTGAGAATCTTGCCACGATAGTTCGCGGGAACCCGCACCTTGCCTTCCATGGCAATCGCCGGGACCAGCGTGTCGGCCGGTTGCTGCGCGAGAAACGCCATGATGCGCAGCGCGTATTCGGACGTTTGTGTCAGCACGGCAATGGCAGTGAGGGACGATGAAGTGTTGCGGAGTGTCCGGCGGATGTCGCCCCATGCGGCGGTGCGGAATCACCCACAGCTCAGAAGTCGCGACGATCGAACGCACGTGCTCCAAGCTGCCACGGCACGACAATCCACGCGATCAGCACGCCGAAGGCCAGAAGCAGGCCAGTCCGGCTGCCGAAGGCCAGCCGGAAGACCGCACCGGTGTACCCCATCAGGGCCGCCACATCGAGGCGCAGCAGCAGGATCGTTCGTGCCAGGTCGATCGGATTGAGCAGCATCGCACCGAGCATTCCGCGCTCGATCGGCCAGTCGCGAAACGTGGTCGCAATCGCGAGCACCAACCCGTCGTACAACAAGCCGAGGCAGAGCCAGACGAGGATGGCGACCCCGAGACCTCGCGCGCGATCGCGAACGCGCACGGTGATGACAAACGCGATCGCCGTGAAAACACACACGAGCAGTCCGCTGATCAGCATCAGCATGAACAGCATCGGCAGCGTGGCCGCGTCGAGCGCGCGCTCGATTGCAAACGGCAGGGCGATACCCAGTTCCGTCGCGACAAGCAGCGGCAGCGTGAGGCCGAGATACAACCCGATGAACAGCGTCCGTCGCGGAATGGGCTGCACAAGCAGCAATTCCGTGAACTCGCGCGCGCTGTAGAGCGAGGCCGATCCGAGGATCAGCGCGATCAGCGGGACCAGCAGAAGCACGACATTAAGTAGTGAGACGAGGGCTGACGGTGCACTCCCGGCGAGACGAAGGAGCAGGTCGCCCGCGAGGACAAGGCAGAGCGCATACCACAGCACCCACCGTTTGCGCAAAACATCACGCGACTGGTGGGTGGCGATGACGCGTGCAAACGAGGTGCGGCCGGGAGTGCGGATCGCAGCGGCAGTCATGCGCACGACTCCCGCACCAATCGAACCCTGCCGGCATTCGCCAGCGCCGTCAGTGCTGCCGCCGGCACCGCGTCGGCCGCAGGCTGCGCCAGTGTCGTGAGGGCGTCATCGAGTGTCGCGGCTGCGGTCACACGCAGCAGCGCCGCGACGGATCCCACAAAGCGAATCGTGCCGTCGAGCAGGAACGCCACGTCATCGGCAAGCGCGGCCAGCTCGGCCACGACGTGCGTCGTGAGCAGGATCGTCGCACCGGCGTCGCGGGCTGCCACAACGGCCGCCTTGAAGACCGAGGCGGCGAGCGGATCCAGCCCCGCCGTCGGCTCGTCGAGCACGAGCAATTGCGGCCGGTATCGGAATGCAATGACGGCCGAGAGCTTCTGTCGCGTACCACCGGACAGTGTGCGCACGGGCGTGTCGAGTTGCCCGGCGAGTTTGAAACGGTCGAGCAGCGCGCGATCCGGCGCGACATCCGGTCGCAAGGCATCGAGCATTTCAAGCACCTCAGCCCCACTGAGGTTGTCGGGAAAACTCGGCAGCTGCGGCATGTAGCCCATCGCCGCGCGTGCCGCCGGCATGCGAACGTCACGACCATCGGCGAGGTGAATGTGTCCGCGGTCGGGTCGCGTGAGCCCGAGAATGCAGCGGATCAGCGTGCTCTTCCCGGCGGCATTCGGCCCCACGATCGCGGTCACGCGCCCCGGCGTCAGCGTCAACTCGACGCCGCGAAGAACCGGAAGCGCTCCGAATTTCTTGTGCACGTCGGCGCAGTGAATCATGTGTGTGACCGCATCGATGGCGCAGTGTCCACCACCGACGCCGGCGTCAGAACCGGCATCACGCGCTCCGCCAGATCGAGCAGGTCGAGCAGGAAGGATCGGAGCAGCACCAGCGCCGGCGGATTGTGCGCGACGATCAGCGCGAACAGGCGCACCGGGTGGTGCGGTACATCGCCGACCCCATCGCGATCGAGGTCGTATCCGCGATAGGCATCCCAGTAATTGTCGTGCATGCGCGTCGAGTTGCGGTCACCCATCGCCACGACGTCGAACGAGTTCCCCACGAAGTCGTTCCGCGCGACCTGATTGTCGTCAGCGCTCGCCATCAGCCGCAGCGCCCAGCCGTTGCGCTCCAGGCGATTGCCGAGAATCTGGTTGCGGTTGGCATCCTCGAGATGCAGCGCGATCGAATTCGACCGGAACAGGTTGCCCTCGATCCGCGAATCCGAGATCGACTTCAGCAGCAACCCGTACGACGCACTGCCGCGCGCGTCGGCGAAGAGATTGTCCCGGATCTCGACGTGGCTCGTGTACATCACGGCGATACCGGCGGCATTGTGTACGAACCGGTTGTGAACGTACTGACAGCTGTCGGAAAACATGAAATGCAATCCATAACGACCGTTGTCACGACTTTCGTTGTCGCGCACCACGCTGCCGTGCGTGAATTCGAAGTAGATGCCGTCGCGATGATGCTGGACTGTATTCCGGGTCAGCTGCACGTCGCGGGCGTACCAGAGATGGATACCGTTGCCCGCATCCATCTCACCGCCGGCGGTTCCCGAGATGTGGTTGTCGCGCACGTCGCAGCCGGTCACGCGCGCGAGATAGATGCCGAAGAACGCCTGCTCGATCGTATTCCCGATCACGCGGCAGTCCGCGACATCCACGAACCGCAGCGCGGCGCGATCATCGATGCCGCTGAAGCCGGTGTTGCGAAACGTGAGACCCTGCACCGTGACGTGCGACGCGTGCACGATGAGCAGCGCATGCTGCCCCAGTCCGTCGAGCACCGTCCCTGGCTCGCCGCGCAGCACCATGGGTGTCATCACCTGCAGCGTCGACTCGCGATACGAGCCGCGATGGATGAAGATCGTATCGCCGGGCTGCGCCACGCGCAGCGCGGCGGCAATCGGTGCGCCAGCTGCTGGATACACGTCGATCTGCCGTGCCTGCACCCGGGTCGGGCAGAGCGTGATCGCAAGCCCGAACAGGCCCGCCATGTGCGACGCCGCCTGACGTCGCCGCGTCCAGACCGCGTCACGGTGCATGCGCCACCATGGCTATTCCCGCTGCGGCGGTGGCGGGCTTCGTGCGTGTGGCCGAATGCAGCACATCGTCCCACACCTGTGCGCGTCCTCCATACCGCCGCATCGCGTCACCGGACGACACGGCAGGTGCCACTGCGAGGAGCGCACGCCCCATCGGCGAGCCGATGCTCGCGCCGGCGACATACATCGCGCGCTCGGCCGGAAGCCAGGTGCCCGGATGTTCGAAATCGCTGACCCAGATCGCGTGCACGCTGCGCGGATCGGTCTGCGCAACGTAGGCTGCGAGGCACTCCAGTGCATCGAAGGTCATCACGCGACCCGTGCGCGTCACCACTTCGCCACCGAAGCGGGCATCGGTGATCATCATGCGACACTGCGCACACTCATCGATGCCAAGAGCCAGCGCACGGGGACCCGGCGCGACGCAGGACGAAACGATCGTGATCAGCAACAGCAATGCCGCCATTGTCGGCAGCGGCGCAGTGGCTCCGGCAGGGCGCATCACCGGCACGCGACGCGACACGAGCAGCGAGAGAAGGACCATCCCGATCGTCGCACCGGCGGCGATCAGCAGCCAGCCAGCGGTGGCAGGATACGAGTTCGCGACGAAGTTCAGAATCTGCTTCGACCCGAAGAGCGGTGGCTGATAGGTCAGTCCGGGAATCCTGATCGCTGCGTCGGGATTCAAATTGTGGCCATAGTCGTATTCCCATCGCCAGAAGTCATAGACACCGGCGCCAAGCGTGAGGAGCACGACGGCCGCCCAGCCGATGCACAGCGCGCGCGTGCCGCGCCACGCCACCAGCAGGCCAGTGGCTGCAATCACGACGGCGATCCACGGCATGTAGCGCAGCTCGGGAATCGCATCCGGTTCGATGCGGTGCATCCCGATGTAGTGATTGAGCCCATTGATGTTGTCGAGATCGTGCTCCTTCACACCGGACACACCGTTCACGTGAATCAGCATCCCGATGCCTTCGGGGTACTGCGGCGCCTCGAGCGTCACGCGCCAGAGCGGGAAGGCGAACACGCTCAGCACGGCGAGCGCTGAAAGACCAATCAGCCAACGGGTGATGCGCGGCATGGCGACCTGTCGGTATGGGAGTGCCCCGGCATGGCGACGGTGTGTCGCCGCGCCGGGGCAGAAGGGCGTGGTCAGTGTTTGGGCGGCAGCGCAGCCGTCGCCGCAGCCACAGTGGCATCCACGTTCTGTCCCACACGTCCCGAGTTGGCGAGCAGCGGCACCGACGATCCGGGCTCCGAGATGCGGATGTACCCCTGCATTTCCTGGTGCAGCGCCGAGCAGAAGTCGGTGCAGTAGAACGGATAGATACCGGTGCGCGTCGGGACCCACTTCAGCGTGCGGGTCTCTCCTGGCATGACGAGGATTTCCGACGTGTTCGCACCGGTGACGGCGAAACCGTGCGGCATGTCCCAATCCTGCTCGATGTTGGTGACATGGAAGTACACCGTGTCACCGAGCTGTGCGCCCTCGATGTTGTCCGGCGAGAAGTGGCTGCGAAGCGCCGCCATGCGCACGTGCACCGCGTGTCCGGTGCGGCTGATGCCCGTCTCGCGCTCGGTGCGAGCCACTTGCGGATGCCGGTTTTCCTTGAGCGAGAAAAAGCGCAGCTGCCGATCCCGGATCACACTCGCCAGAATCGCATTTCCGTAGTGCGGCTCGCCGATGGTCGGGAAGTCGAGCAGCAGTTTCATCTTGTCGCCTTCGATGCTGTAGAGCTGTGCCGACTGCGCCAGTTCCGGACCGGTGGGCAGATAGCGGTCCTTCGTGATCTTGTTCATGGCGAGCACGTATTTGCCGGCCGGCTTGCGTGTGCCACCACCTGGAATCATCAGATGGCCCACCGAGTAGAACGTCGGTGTGCGATCGATCACCTCCCACGTGCCGAGCTTCCATTTCACGATTTCAGACGATAGGAACATCGACGTGTACGCGTAGCCCTTGCCGTCGAACTCCGTGTGGAGCGGGCCGAGACCAGGATTCTTCACTTCACCGGCGACGACGCTGGCATAACGCAGCACGGGGATGCCTTCGACCTCGCCCTCGAAATCCTTCTTCTCGATTGCCGCCATCATCTTCGTGAAACTGTGCACCGGAATGACCGTGGCGAGTTTGCCGCCAGCAACGATGTATTCACCGGTCGGATCGACATCGGCGCCGTGCGGTGACTTGGGTGTGGGCAAGAGGTACATCACGCCCGGGCAGGCCGCCGTCTCGAGGGTGACGACCGTCGTCTCCCTGGTCACGCGCGCGGTGCGCGTGAACTGGTCCATCACGTTGTGCAGGTACGCGGTGGGCATGCTCGTGCCCTTGCCGGCCGCGACGCACTGCTCGGCTTTCTTCCAGTTGATCGCGCCGATGAAGTCCTTATCGTTGCGCGAGGCGTTGGCCTCGAGCAGCGTGTTCGCCTGCTCCGAATTGTAGGACGTGAAGAACATCCAGCCATCGGACGGGCCCTTGCCGGCTCGGGCCAGATCGTAGTTAAAGCCTGGCACGAGGAGCTGAAAGGCGATGTGCATCTGGCCCGGCTTGTCGGCGCGCACGAAGCTGATCGATCCACGGAAGCCTTTCTTGTATTCCGAGATCGGCATGTCGCGATTGGGGATCGGCACGCTGAACCGCGTCGATGCGACGACATACTCGCTGTTCTGCGTGATGAACGGCGACGCGTGGTTACCGGCGGCGTTCGGGATCTCGATGATCTCGTCCGTTTCCATGCGCGTCAGATCGATGCGGCCGATGCGCGGCGTGTTGTTCGCGTTCACGAACAGCCAGCGCCCGTCATCCTCGCCGTTGGTCTGCGAGAGCGCGGTGTGATGCAGATCGTCCCACGGCACCTGGCCGTACGAGGTCTCGAGCATCCCTTTCGTTTCTTCGTTGTATCCCCAGCCATTTTCGGCATGCTGGCTGAAGACCGGAATCAGCTTCAGCAGGCGGCCGGACGGCAGGCCATACACCCCGACCTGTCCATTGAATCCACCGGAGAGAAAGGCATAGAACTCGTCGTACTTGCCGGGCGCGACGTACACCGCCTGCGCGGCATCGCCACCAACGAGCGCGGTGTTCGGCTTTGCCGAGCCGGTCGGGGCGCACGCATACGCCAACACGATTGCCGAGCCGACAGCGACCGCCGCGGCACCGGCTTTCCACTGTGTGAGGATTCGTGACATCACGCGCTCCATGTACGATGTGTGCGAGCGCACGACCGACGGTGCGGGTGCGCTCGCAGGGATAGGTACGCGTGAGGCGGAGCCGGCAACGTCGGGCATTCCCCCAGCCATCGTCAGGAAATATCCGACATTCACATCTCGATATGCGCTTTAACGTGTCATCGTGTTTCTCCGGCATCCGCCGGCAACATCGGTTTCCCCGTCACGGTCCCACGCCATGTGCTGCGTCACAGTCCGCCGCGTTATCCTGCCGCTGTTCCCGGCGCTCGCCGCACTGCTGACCGCCTGCGGCGGCGGTTCACGCGACGCCACACCCGCCGCGCAACCTGAGCCGAGCAACGCCGTGGCCGAGATCGCGGCGCCAGCCAAGTCAGGCGAAACCACGTACGGTCAGATCTGTGCGAGTTGTCATCAGGCCACCGGCATTGGCGTCGAGGGAACGTTTCCGCCCCTCAAAGGCTCGTCATGGCTGCTCGGCACGCCGGAGATCCCGATCGCCATCGTCATTGCCGGCCTGCAGGGCGATATCCTCGTGGAGGGCAAGCCGTTCGCCGGTGCGATGCAACCGTGGGGAATGCTGAGCGACGACGACGTTGCGAATGTGCTCACCTATGCGCGATCCCAATGGGGAAACGCGGGCACTGCCGTGACTGCGTCGCAAGTGAAGGCCGTGCGCGAGAACATCGGGAGCCGCAGTGCATGGACGGCTGCGGAACTGAAGAAGGCCTACCCCGGCGCTGGCAGCTGATGCGGCGTGCACCGCGGCGCTGACCGCCTACGCCTCGGTGGCGGCGCCGCATACAATCCGCGCGGTCACCGACAGTTGCCCCACATGCCGCATGCTGTGCTCAGCGCCGTGCACAAGGCAGCCGATCACGGTTGACGGCAACTGCGCCCGCCCGACGCCGCGAAAGTCGCCGAGGATCGCGGGATCGGTCGCGCGCAATTCCGCCATTGACGATGCGATCTGTGCATCGAGCTGCGCGAGCAGTGCAGCAACGTCACCGCGTGCGATGGGTGCCCCCTCACCGCGCAGCGCGACAAACTGCGCCTCGCTGAGCCCCGCGCCGCGCGCGTACGTGAACAACCGATCGAGCACACCAACGATGTGTCGCACATGAAACGCGATCGACGCCACATTCGCCGGCCGAGCGTTCCACTCCGCCTCAGTCAGTGGCTCGACGAGTTCATGGACAGTCTCTCCGACCTGCAATACGATGTGTGCGACCGGCTGCAACACCGCCGGCACACCATCCACCGGCCCGCGCTGCCACCATTCTGTTCGGCTCACAATTTTCTCCCGCTTCGAGACGCTCAGAATATCGCATGTGCCAAGCGCAAATTCAGAGTCGTACATTGGCGAGCCGAAAAGTTTTCGCGCGGGGAACGCGGAGGAGTGCGCGACGGTCTGGCGCTACCCTCGCCACCTACACGCACCATCATCGTCACCAGTATTGGCGCGGTGCCACCGGGAATCTACAACTGCTTGATGAAACTGCGTGTGTGGCGCGCAGTTTCATCAAAAAGTATGTCGCGTTTGCCTACGATCTTCCTCGCGCGAACCGCCCCCGCGCCCCCGCGTCCCCGCGCGAAAACTGTTGACGATGCCGACGCGCGTAGCAGTCACGTGCAAGCGCGTAGAACCACGGAACAGCAACACGGGGCCGGCCACCTTTCGGCGACCGACCCCGCATACTCCCACCCAGGAGGTTGCGTGGACTCCCCTCCACGCATCAGGTACTACCGCCGATATCCCGCAGTGTTCCGCGTGCCATCAACACACGCTGGCCAGGTGCCCGCCGCACCGTTCGGGCCGGCAGGCAGCGGATCGACTTTGATGCGCGCCATCTGCGTCGGATCTTCGCTCGCGAGATATATCAACATCGCAACCAGCGTCGCGTTCTGCTTCAGATCATCGACCACGATCTTGTCGAACGTGTCACGATTCGTGTGCCAGGTCGTGGAGCCATAATCCCAGCCGAGCGCGCCCAGACCAAAGCCCGGCGCCGCCGCACAGGTGAAGCTCACATGGTCCGTCCCGCCGCTGCCCGGCTGACCCACGCCGCCGTAGCGAATCCACTGTGTGAAATCGCTCGGCAATTGCGACAGATAACCACGCAGGACCGTGTCCGCGCTCACCAAACCACTTGCACTCATGCCGACGACGCGACCTGTGCCGTTGTCCTGATTGAACAGCGCCTGCAGGCCCGTGACGATCTCGGGATGATCCTTCACGAATGAGCGCGACCCGTTCAGGCCCTGCTCTTCACCGCCCCAGTGTGCCGCGAGAATCGTACGCTTCGGCTTGTAGCCAATGCTCTTCAGGATGCGCATCGCTTCCAGCATCGTGATCGTGCCGGTCGCGTTGTCCGTCGCGCCACTCGACGCTTCCCACGAATCGAGGTGCGCCGACAGCATCACGTACTGGTTCGCGTTCTTGCCAGTACCCTTCATTTCGCCAAGCGTGTTCGTGACCGGCACTTCGCCCAGGTTTTCACTCTCGATCTGCACACGCAGCTTCGGACCCTGCTTGTTGGTCGACAGTCGATAGACGAGACCATAGTCCTCACAACTCAGATCGAACGTCGGCACCATCTGACGCGGTGATCCGAACACCTTGTTGATACCGGGATAGTTCGACCAGCCGAACGTGACCACACCTGCCGCGCCGTACGCCTTCAGACTGTCCTGCAATCCGGCGGCCGTGACGTTGCGCTGATTGAAGCTGATGCGCAGCGTGTCCTGCGCCGCACGCAAGGACGCAAGCGTCGCCGGCGTCGCGAACTCCTGCAACTGTTGCGGACTGCGACAGCTGATCTGCGGCGCATTGATCATCACGAACTTGGACCTGGTCGCCTGCAACCACGCATGCGCCGATTCGGCGGACTCGAACTGCGGCAGCACCACAACGTCACCGGTCACGGCACCGTTCGTCGCCGGACTCCACGAGAGCATCGTTGCTTCGAGTGTGCGCGTGCGCGGCGCGATCAGGTCGACATGTGTCACTCCGCGCTTGAAGCTGCTCCACGTGCCCCACTGTTCCTTGCGCGCGGTGACGCCCCACTCCTTGTACTTGCGGACCAGCCAGTCCCCAGCGGACGTGAAACCGGGTGACCCGGTAAGGCGTGGACCGATCGAGTCCGTCAGCACCTGCGCCAGCGCACCGGCCTGCGACCGCTGCATCCCTTCTTCCACGATCCGCAGCAGCATCGGGTCGGTCACGGGCGTCGTGCGCACCCATGCAGGCCACTGCTCAGCGGGAATCGGCCTCGCCATCGCATTCGGCACGACCGGCGCCGGAGCGGGTGGCTGCGCGCGCAGGAGCGCCGGCGCTCCCACCAGCGCAGCAAAGGTGATTCGTCGGACAAACAGCGTCATGCAAGACCTCGCAAAGGGAGTGAATCGGACAAATGTGTCCCCTGCGCTACGACCTCGCTCACCACGCTGTTATTGAGAGTTCCTTCCCGTTTGGCTGGTTCTTCGCCGACGTGGCGGCGTCCACGTCTTGCATCCCTCCGCTCGCATTCTCCGCTCCAGCCACATTTTTGGATAGAGAGGCCGAGGAGGCCGGGGAGTGCGTCGGTTGCAACGCTCTGCTCCCCTCGCGACTCCGCTGATTTTTGGGGGGATGCACGGGGAGATCGGAGAGTGCGTCGGTTGCAACGCTCGGCAGCGTGCGCACCATCGCTGACGTTTTGATGGAACTGCTGTTTCCAAATACTCATCGGTGCGCGATGGGCAGCTCGCTGCGACGCGAACGCGCCGTGCGCTCCGTGTGCTCTTCACCTGCAGCAGTTCGCGGTGGCGCGCGATGACAGAAGCGACGCGTGTGGCGCACTCTCCGGGCTCTCCGCCCTATCCCCGCCAAGCACTTGTATCGTGCGGTAGTGCCCTCGGCAGAGAATGCAGAACGGGCCGCCTCCCCGACGGGGAGACGACCCGCACTACACGCGGCGAAGCGCTCGGGATCGCTTCCACACGCGCTCAGTAGCGGCGCGTCGTCGCGCCCGGTCTGGCCATTCGTGGGAGTGGAAGCAATCGCCGCTTCGACACTCCAGACGAGGATCGAACGCGCATGGCCAATGCCAAGCTCGGCCATTTGAGGGGTTCAGACGGATCCGGGTGCACTCTGATGCGCCGCAAGCTGCTCATCTATAAGCACTTACGGTGCAAGCAGCGTCATCGGATCATTGCCGGAGCGTGCCGTTTGCGCGACGCGCGCGTGGCTACCGGGCGCTACTGTGTGGCGTCGCCGCTACTCTTCAGCTCGGCGAATGTGGCATTCGTGCGGCGAATTGCCGCGCGTCAGAGCCGCGGGCTGAGGCCGTCGGCGAGGGAGCTGCGATAGGCCCGCCACGCCGGCACCAGACCCACCAGCACGCCCGCGCTGAGCACGACGCCGATGTAGATCCACTCCAGCTTCCCTGGGGGCTGCACCGCGATGTGCACCCCGGTGTTCGACTCGATCACACCCTGCGCGATCGCAAAGCCACCCATCGTCAATCCGACGCCAAGGACACAGCCGAGCAGCGTCAGCATCCCGCTCTCGAATACCAGCAGCGACACGATCATGCTCGGACGTGCGCCCACGGCGCGCAGCACGGCCATCTCACGGCGGCGCGCCTCGAGCGACGAATAGAGCGCGACCAGCATGCCGATCAGTCCTACCACGATCGTCAGCGCGCCAACCAGGCGCAGACCGCCTTCCACGGTGCCCAGCGTGCGCCACAACTCCGCCAGCGTCACGCCCGGAATCACGGCCGTCAGCGGCTCGGCCTTGAACTGATTGATCTCGCGCTGCAGCCGCAGCGTTTCGAAGCGTGTCTTCGTGCCGACGAGAAATGCGCTGAGCGCCTTCGGTTGATCTTCGAAGACATTCGCGGGCGGTGTGTACGCCGGCGCGCTTGCACCCGGCATCACCGCTGGTGCACTTGCACCGGGCATCGGCGGCCGAGCTGCGGCACCCGGCATCACCGGCACACCGCCGGGACCTGCGCCTTCGTCACCGTGCATCGCCTCGATGCCATCCAGTGTCACGAACAACGCGCGATCGAGCGGCGTGAATGTCTGCTTCAGAACTCCAACCACCGTGAATGGATGCGACTCGTGATCACCCAGTCCGGCGACGGCGTTCAAGCCGTGTCCCACCGTGATTTTGCTGCCGAGAGTGTAGCGGAGTTTCTCCGCCACCTCGCTGCCGAGAACGACGTCGTTCGCCGTCGCAATCACGTTGCCTTCAGAGAATGACAGCGTCCCGACGCTGCGATACCGCCAGTGCTCGAAGAGCCCCGCTGTGGTACCGATCACACGATACCCGCGATGTGAATCACCAATCGCGAGCGGCACCGTCCACTTGATGGCGGGATGCTTCGCCCACTGTTCGTAGACGCTGTATGGCACGCTGCCCGTCGGCGATCCGATACCGAATACCGCGCCAAGCAACAGCTGCAATGTGCCGCCGCGTGCACCGACAACGAGATCAGTGCCCTTGATGGTGCCAGTGAAACTCTCGCGCATGCCGCGCCGTGCCTGCTCGACACCGAGGAGCAGCGTGATGCTCAACGCTACCGCCATCACCGTCAGGATCGACGTGACCGGGCGATTGCGCAGCGATCGCCACGCGAGGCTGAAGAGCATCCTCATATCGCGTTACTCATGTCACGTTCCGCATGTCGTGTCGCGCACGTCACGTGAGACATGTCGCGTGGCACATCTCGCCTGTCGCCAGACGCCCTGCTCACGCCGCATCGGCACGCGCCGCACGATTGAGTGTCGGCAGTGACAGTTGCACATCGAAACGCGCGCCGAGTGCGGCGTCGTGACTCACGAACAGCAACGTGGCGTTGGCGCGGGCAACGCTGTTGGCGAGGAGCGCCAGGAACGCATCGCGGCGATCGGTATCGAGCGACGATGTCGGTTCGTCGCAGATCACCAGCTCCGGCGCGGCGAGCAGCGCACGTGCCGCCGCGACGCGTTGCTGCTGTCCCACGCTCAGCGCGGTCGACTGCTGGTGGAGCAGCGCCGAGATGTCGAGTTGTGCCGCGACGTCCTTGATCGCCGCATCGAGGCTGACACGGCCAAGTCGCGCGCGTCGCTTCGTATCGAGACGGCACGGCAACGCGATGTTGTCGTACGCACTCAGATACGGAATGAGGTTGAACTGCTGGAACACGTAGCCGATGTGCTCTGCGCGGAACGCATCGCGCTGCGAGCCGCTCATCCGAACCAGATCGCGATCCAGCACACGCACAGCGCCCTTCGTGGCCTGCAACACACCGGCGAGAATGCCGAGCAGTGTCGTCTTGCCGCAGCCGGACGGACCGTGCAGGAAGACGCGGCTGCCGCGTGTGATCTCGAGTGACGGCATGTCGATGACACGCGGGCCGGTGCCGTACGAGAACTGGAGCGAATCGATCGCGATGGCGGCACCGGGACGAGCCGCTGCCGTCACTTCTTCACGTAGGGCGACACCTTCAGGCCTTTGATCGTGAAGCCGGCCGTACCGTAAAGGCTTTCCACGAGGTCGATGCTCAGCGTGCCCTCGAGCCAAATGGCCTCGAAGAGGTCGAGGCGCACTTTCTGACGCCCTTCCATCTCGACCAGGACCATCTGGTTCGGCGGCGGCGGCGGCGTGTGCACACACGCGCCGTAGTACGGCACCAGCAAAAACTCGGCATCCTCCTGGCTCGCATCGTCCAGCGGCACGACGTAGCCGGCGATGCGCACCACCTGGCCGCTGAGCGCCTTGAGCGCCGGCACGACCGCGCCCGTCTGCGGGTTCATGCCGCCCAGCGTGCGCCAGTCGATGAGCACTGGTTCCGCCATCGTGCCCGCGCCCGTGATGGTGACGTTGGCGAGCAGCGATGGCGTGGCCGAAGCCCACGGATCGCCCAGTGGCGCAGAGAGCGCGAGGACGGCAGCGAGGGCGAGCGGAGTCAGAGGCATGGCACCGTGGGCAGCAGGACGGGACTGGCGGAACGAGCGCAATATCGCGCCATCGGTTCCTACACCGCGAGTACGGAATGCTCCCGGACAGCGCTGTCGCATCGGCGACAGGTCCGGCGCCAGACGTTTCATCATCGTTGTCCGCGCGCGGATCTCGCGCGCTCAGGAGATGCGCGGGTCCGCGATAACGCAAGGCCGCGCCTGTGACCTCTGCGGCATTGGAGTGTCATGGGGGGAGATTACGAGTCGCTCACCCACCCGTGGGGCGACTCGATCATGTCTGACCCTGTTCCACATGGCCTCGATCCAGCTTCCGACACCGCTTTTCCTCACCGCGCAGCGACTCAACACGTTGGAACCGCGTGCACAGCTCTCCGTGCGTGCGGCAATTCTGTATGCGCTGGCGTACGCGGCGATGATGCTGTTCGACGCACCGAACATGCTGCTGCACGTGATGCTGGTGCCGCCCTGTCTGGCTGCGGCGTGGTTTGGCGGTGAGGCCGCGCGACGCACCGCGGATCGTCGGACCCGTTTCGCATGGCGGCTGGTGTCGCTGGCGCTGCTCGTGCAGGCCCTCGGTGACGGTGCCTGGACGTACTTCGAGCTCGTCGGTCGCACGACGATGTGGGATCGCTGGAGCCACACGCCGCAGTTGATCTGCACGCCACTGTGGCTGGCGGCCGTGCTGACCTTCCCGCGCGGTGTCCGTTCGAAGGCTGATGCGACGCGCTTCACACTCGATGCCCTGACGGTGTTGTCGGCCGCCGCGATGGTGGTCTGGCACTTCATTCTCAGTCCGCTGCTGCTCGACATGTCGTTCGGGCGCGAGGACATGGAGATCTACACGATCTACGCGGGCCTCGACCTGATCATGCTGGTCGCGGCGGCGTCGATGCTGCTGCAGGATCCGGGTGGCTCGCTGCGCCGCAGTTCATGGTGGATTGCGACGGGCCTGATGGTCAGCTTCATCGCCAACGCATCGTGGTCAGCGCTCAGCCTCCGCTACGCGCCGACCATCGCGCAGGTGACGGACGTGCTGCGCATCGGTGGCTACCTGATGATCGGGCTTGGTACCTGCGTGGGCTGGGCCGACGCGCGCGGTGTCGCACCGGGCGGACGCGGCGCACAACTGCGCGCCCGCTTCTCGATCGTGCCGTATCTCGCGGTCGCGATGGGCTACGGTCTGCTGTTCGTGATGGCACTTCGCGAAACGTACGGCATCACCGACCTGGTACTCGGCGCGGTGATCCTGACGGGCCTCGTGATGGCGCGGCAGCTGACGGCCGTGCGCGAGAACATGCGCCTCTACATCGAGCAGACGGCCAAGGAGACCGAGGCCCGTTTCCGCTCGCTCGTACAGCACTCGTCCGACGTGTTCGCGATTCTCGATCCGCTCGGCATCATCCGCTACGTCAGCCCGGCCGCCGAACGCGTGTTCGGCACGTCGGCGGACCGAATGGTGAATCGCACGCTCGCCGAACTGGTGCACGAAGCTGATCGCGGTGCGTACGAAGCGCATTTCTCCGCGTCGCTGATGGGCAGCTCGTCCACGAGTCACATCGGCTGCCGGATGATCCGCACCGATGGCGAGTGGATGCGCACGGAAACCGTCGCGACGAACCTGCTCGCCGACGTGAACGTGAACGGCATCGTACTCACGATTCGTGACGTGACCGAACGGGTGACACTCGAAGAACATCTGCGCCATCAGGCGCTGCACGATCCGCTGACAGGCCTTGGCAACCGGGCGCTGTTCCAGGATCGCGTGGCACATGGGCTGGCGCGCGCGGAACGTACGAACGATGAAGTGGCGGTTGTGTTCCTCGACCTCGACAATTTTAAGGAAATCAACGACTCGCTCGGCCATGCAGCCGGTGATGCGGTGCTGGTGCAGACGGCGAATCGCCTGCGGACCTGTCTGCGTGACAGTGACACTGCGGCGCGTTTCGGCGGCGACGAATTCGCGATCCTGCTCGAGCAGACGCGTGGTGAAGGCGAAGTGATGGACGTCGCGCACCGCATTTCCGCGGCACTTGGCCGACCGCTGCAGGTGGAAGGCAAGGACGTCGATCTGAACGCCAGCATCGGTATCGCGCGTGCACAACCGCAGCAGAGTGCGGACGAAGTGCTGCGCAATGCGGACGTCGCGATGTACCATGCGAAGGCGCGCGGCAAGGCGTGCGCCGTGCTCTATGAAAGCGGCATGCACGCCGCTGTGCTCGATCGCATCGAGCTGCAGGCCGACCTGCGCAAGGCGATCGAACGGTGCGAGCTGGCGCTGGTCTATCAGCCGATCGTCGAACTGGGCACGCAGCAGATCATCGGCGCGGAAGCGCTTGTGCGCTGGAACCACCCGTACCGCGGTCTCGTGTCGCCGATGGATTTCATTCCGCTGGCGGAAGAGACAGGCCTGATCGTTGAAATCGGTGAATGGGTGCTGCGCACGGCCGCGACCGATGCCGCGCAGTGGCCGATTCCGCCGGGTCAGCAGCCGGTGACGATCACGGTGAATCTCTCCGCACGACAGATGGTGGACGGCAACTTCATCGACATCGTCAAGAAGGTGCTGGCGACGACCAAGCTCGATGCGGACCGCCTGGTGCTGGAATTGACGGAGAGCATGCTCGTTGGCCGCAGCACCGACACCCTCGCATTGCTGCATCGCATCCGCGCGCTCGGTGTGCGACTGGCGATCGACGATTTCGGTACCGGCTATTCCTCGCTCGGCTATCTGTCGCAGTATCCGCTGGATGTGCTCAAGATCGATCGCAGCTTCGTCCAGGGCATGGATCACGGCCCCAACGGTCGTGCGCTGGCCTCTGCCGTTGTGGCACTCGGTCGTTCGCTCAAGCTGAAGGTCGTGGCCGAGGGCATCGAGCGCGCCGAGCAGGAGTGGGATCTGCGCAACCTCGGGTGTGACTATGGGCAGGGTTATCTGTACTCACGTCCGATCTCGAACTACCAGCTGTGCGACCTGCTGGAAGTCGGCGAGATCGGCGCACCGCGTCCGTCATCGAAGAACAGCATGAGCGGCCCACTGCTTCCGAAGCGCAGTTCGGCGAACACGCCACTCGCCCTCGCCGCGATGCACGCCGCCCACCAGCCCGCGAACGCCAGCATCATGCAGTCCAGCGCGACCTCGCTCGACAGCGTGATGCCCGATATCCCCGGCGCGATCACCGTCGAGCGTGTCGAGCCTTCGCCGAGACAGCAGTCAGTCGCATAGCTGAACTGCTTTGGGTGAGGAGCACGCGGAGCGCACCGAGTACGCCGGTTGCAGCGATCTGCTCAGCGCGCGATATCGCTGACTCTTTTAGTATCTGCTGTTCCAAAAATTCATTGTCGCGCGCTGGGCAGACCGCCGAGTCGCGAACACTCCGCGAGCTCCGTGCGCTCTTCACCCCAAAAGGTCAACGAAGGTGCGCGATGCGCGGAGGGTCGCAACCGACGCACTCCGTGAGCTCCGTGCGCTCCTCACCAAAAGCAGTTGCCGATCTCACGATCCAGAACGCGACGTCAGGACCGGAAACAGGTTCGATGCGAGTGTCGTCACGACTTCTCGACTCGCACGCCGCGCGATAGCGACCAGGGAGCCAAGGGTCGCGCCGATGGCGGTGGCGACGTCGCGCTCGCCGCCGAGGGGTTCGCCGAGTGAGGAGAGGATCTCGCGGCGCAGCCTGAGGACGATCGGTGTCGCGAAGCGGATGGCGTTGAAGCGGGCGTCATAGCGGACGCCGAGTCCCTCGATCAATGCAGCAGTGCGCGCGAAATACACCATGTCGCCCGGCAGCAAGACCGGGAAATCGTAGAGCGTAGCCATCACTTCGTCAGCCAGGCGCGTGATGCGTTCAATGCGTTCGGTGGCGGTGGTGTGTTCGTTCGCGAGTTCGATGAGCTGCGCTGCGAGTGTCACAATGGTCGCACGATCGGCGCCCGGTTCGATCAGGCCGAGCGCGTAGAATCCGTCAACGACCTTCTCGACGTCACCACGGATCGAGGCGAACACCGTCTGCACGAGTGTGCGACGGGTCTCGACCGGCACTTCGACGACCATGCCGAAGTCGAGCAGTGTCAGGCGGCCCTGCGTGTCGACGAAGACATTGCCGGGATGTGGATCGGCGTGAAAGAGCCCGTCGACCATCATCATCTGCACATACAGCTCCATCACGGAGCGCAGCACATCGTCGGCCTGCACGCGTCCTGACGTGATCCAGTCGCCCAGCTGATCGACGCGGCGACCATCGATAAACTCGAGCACCAGTGCGCGCTGCCGCGTGTAGGCATCGAGCACTTCGGGCACGCGGATGTTCGGGCTGGACGCGAAGTTCTTCCGCACCTGCTGCGCGTAGCGCGCTTCCTGCCGGAAATCCATCTCGTCGGTCACACGCTTCTCGAATTCATCGAGCACCGTGCGCAGGCCGGCCACGTGCGGCGTGTTGAGGCGCGACGCGATCAGGCCAAGGATCCGGCGCGCGGCCCGGATGTCGCCCGCGACCAGTTGCTCGACCCCGGGCCGCAGCACTTTCACCACCACGTCGCGACCGTCCACGCGGGCGCGGTGTACCTGACCGAGCGACGCGGCGGCGAGAGGCCGCACGTCGAAGAATTCGAACACGGTTTCGGGGGGCGCGCCGTAACTCTCGATGAGTGAGGCACGAATCTTGTCAGCTGGAACGCCGGGTACACGATCGGTGAGTGTGCCGATGGCACTCACGTACGGTTCCGGAATGATGTCGGCGCGTCCGGCGAACAGTTGCGCAAGTTTGACGAACGTCGGACCGAGCGACGCGAGCGTGGTGACCATGCGCTCGGCACGTCGTTCATGTAAGGCAGGGGTACGGGTCAGGCGCGCACCGAAAAACAGCCACCGCTTCTGGTCGCGGCGGAAGCTCAGAAGCAGTGGCAGGACTCGCAGCAGGATCTGAAACACACGCATGTCGCAACATACCCCGGCCAGGCGCAGCCGAGCCGATACGAAGGAACTTCGAAGGAACGAGGATTTCGGATGAAACGGACGGACTGGACACGATGTGCCACGCTCACCGCAGCACTCGTGGCAATCAGTGCGCCGCTGCACGCGCAGCAGCAGCGTGTGTTCCGCGACACGCTGCCGTGGACCACGCGTCAGCACACGGCGCGGGCGCCGGGGTGCGTCGGCCGGGAGTGTTCGTCGGTGGAACTGGCGTGGCCCGATTTCGGTAGCCGGCCGGGGCCGATGGCGCGCGTCAACGAGCTGCTGCTGATCTCATTGCTGAATGGCGACGACGCGGGCGTCCGCCACCGGAACATCACCGCACTGACCGATGCGTTCCTGCGCGCCGCGCGCTCGAGCGACTCTGCCGGTATGCCCTGGGACGCGAAGCGCACCATCGCCGTGCGCTGCAACACGCAGAGCCGCGTGCTGCTCCAGACGGACGAGTACAGCTTCACCGGTGGGGCCCACGGCCTGCTGTCGTCGCACTTCGACGCCTTTGTGCCGGTGACCGGCGCACGCGTCTCGGACCGGGTGATGGTTCCGCTGTCGACGCGTGCCGAGCTGACGCCGATCGTCGAACGGGCGTTCCGCCGCGAACGGGAATTGCCCGCCACTGGCTCGCTGATGGAAGCCGGTTACACCTTCAAGGACGACCATTTTGAGCTCGGCCTGGCTTTCCTGGCTGTCTGTGGGTCGTCATTGTTCGTTCACTGGAATGTGTACGCCATTGCGCCGTACGCAGCCGGTCCAACCCATCTGGTCATTCCGCTCGACTCGGTGCCGATGCTGCGCCAGTGAGCTTTCCCGAATCGCGCTCCTGTGTCCGTCCACACCCTGCCATCACTGGCATCGCTGCCACCGTACGTTTTCTCCGAACTCGAACGCCGGAAACACGCCGCGCGCGCACTGGGCCACGAGTTCCGCGATCTGGGCATCGGCAGCCCTGACCAGCCGACGCCGCCAGCGATCATCGAGGCACTGCGGATTGCCACTACTGGCAGCGTGACGAACGCCTATCCGCCATTCCGCGGCGGAGAACGCCTCCTGACGGCAGCGACGAACTTCATGGCGTCGCGGTTCGGCGTCGAGTTTGCACCGCATCGTGAAGCGGTGGTGCTGGCCGGCTCGAAGGAAGGGATCGCGGAGATGCTGGCCGCGCTCTGTGGTCCGGGCGACATCGTGCTGGCACCGTCACTCAGTTATCCGGTGTATGTCCGTGCGCCGCAGATGCATGGCGCGAGCGTACATCTCGTGCCGATGGACCCGGCCAATCGCTGGCAGATGGATCTCGCGAGTGTTCCCGCCGAGACACTGCAACGCGCGCGGGTGCTGATCGCGAACTATCCGAACAATCCGACCGGCGCCGTCACGACGGTGGACGATCTGGCGGAGCTGGTCGAGTTCTCACGTCGCCACAACCTCGTGCTGATGCACGATCTCGCGTACAGCGAACTGTCATTCGACGGCCACGTCGCACCGAGTGTGTTCGAAGTGCCGGGCGCGAAGGAAGTGGCGGTGGAATTCCACTCCTGTTCGAAGTCGTTCAACATGGCCGGCATGCGCATCGGCTTCGTGGTGGGCCGTGCGGATGCGCTCGATGCTCTGCTGGCGTATCGCTCGAACGTCGGCTACGGCGTGTCGATGCCGATCCAGCACGCCGCCGCCTACGCCCTCGACAATGTGCGCGCGCTGACGGCGCCGATCGTGGCCGAATATCAGCACCGTCGCAACGCCCTCTACGAGGCGCTGCGCGATGCCGGATGGGACGTGACACCGCCGCAGGCCGCGATGTACGCGTGGCTGCCACTGCCCGACGGCATGGAGCCGTGGGACGCGGTGCATCGTGTGCTGATGGAAGGCCGCGTGATGATCACGCCCGGCCTCGCATTCGGTCAGGCGGGCTCGCGCTGGTTCCGTCTCTCACTCGTCGCCCCCGCCGCCGACCTCCGCGCCGCCGCCGCCCGCATCGTCCAGGTCCTCGGCAACGTCCCAGCCGGCGTGCGCTGAAGCTCTCGTTCGGCACAGCAACAGCTCAACGCAACGACGCAACGACGCAACGACGCAACGAACTGCTTGACAACAACTTTTGAACAGCCTGACGCAAGGGCGCTGCGCGCCCCGCAAAACTGCAACAGCAAAACTTTGAACTGATGCTGTTGGCAGTTTTGCGGCTGTTTGCTCTTTAGCGGGGCGCGTAGCGCCCTTGCGTCAAGCTGTTAACAAGCACTTGAAACGCAGTTCGTTGCGCCGTTTCGTTGAGCCGTTGAAAGTCAGCAGAATTCAGCGAAGTCTGGCGAGTTCGAGGCGGGCGCCTTTGTCGTCGCGGAGGCCGAGGTAGACGACGCCGGGGCCGAAGCCAGCGATGACGCGGCCGAAGGGGAACGAGACGCGGTCGATCAGGGCGCCCTGGCGATTGACGACGTCGTAGACCGGGCCACCATTCACGACCTTGCTCGTGCGGATCCAGAG
>JANLPZ010000199.1:0-4492 GCA_031367535.1 Gemmatimonadaceae bacterium | reverse complement strand
AAGTTGCAGGAGAAACGTCAGGCCCTCGCTGCGGCGCAGATCGAACTGAACGCCGTGGCAATCGACTACGGTGAGAAGATCGCCAAGGCGCGCTCGGAACAGGCGTCGACGATGGCCGAGATCGGCGAGGGATCTGCCGATGTCGCGAAGCTTCGGCAGAATGTGCAGAACCTCGAGATCCGCAACGGGTTCTACATCATCCGCGCGCCACAGAACGGCACCATCATCCGTGCGGCTCGTGCGGGTATCGGGGAGCAGCTGAAGGAAGGTGAGACGGTCGTGACCATCATGCCGGCCGCCGCACAGCAGGCCGTGGCACTGCTGGTCAAGCCGATGGATGTGCCGCTGTTGAGCACCGGCCGCAAGGTGCGTCTGCAGTTCGACGGATGGCCTGCACTGCAATTCGCCGGATGGCCGAGCGTCAGCGTCGGCACGTTCGGCGGGACGGTGGCGGTGATTGATCGGACGCCCGGTGCGACGGGATATTTCCGCGTGTTGGTCGTGCCGGACAGCACTGAGGATCCGTGGCCGAAACAGCTTCGCCTCGGTTCCGGAGTACTCGGCTGGGCGATGCTCGATCAGGTGCGCGTCGGATTCGAGATCTGGCGCCGGATCAACGGCTTCCCGCCGTCGCTGCGCAATGCCAGCGATGAAGGGTTTGGTGGCGACGGCAAGGCGGCGAAGAAGTGAAAAGGGTTCTGGTGTGCACCGTCGCGCTGTGGTTCGCGGCAGCGTCGATGCTCTCAGCGCAATCGCCGGCCGCGCGCCGCGGCCTTCCGGCGGTGAATGACAGCTTGCGGATGCTGCCCGGCACCTCACTCACATTCGACGCGTTCTTCGCGACGGTGAGTCGCAATCATCCTGTCGTTCGTCAGGCGCGGCTCATCGAAGAAGGCGCCAGCGGCGACGTGACAGCGGCGTTCGGTAACTTCGAGCCGAAAGTGGAAGCGTCGTGGCAGCAGAAACGTTTTGCGAGCTCGCCGTCCAGTACGCCGACGCAGTACTACAACTATGCCGACATCGCGCTCAAGATCCCGACGCCGTTTGGCGCCGATTTCAAGATGGGCTACGAGCGTGCGTCGGGGCGCTACATCAACCCGCAGTACACGACGCCGACCAACGGCCTCTTTTCCGCCGGATTCTCGATTCCGCTCGGTCAACGCATCCTGACCGACGAGCGGCGCACGGCGCTGCGCGTTGCGCGTGCACTGCGCGATGTCGCGGAAGCGGAGCGCGATGCGATGACGAACAAGCTGCTCTTTTCGGCCGCCAAGTCCTATGCGGAGTGGTTCTCGTCGGCGCTGCAGTTGCAGGTGATTCGCGACGGTGTGCGGCTGGCCGACGTGCGCTACACCGCGATCACACGTCGGGTCGTGGCCGGTGACGCGGCAGGCATCGACAGTATCGAGGCCGCAGCGGAATTGAATCGTCGCCGGGCACAGTTGCAGGGCGCCGAGCAGTCGTATTTCGCGGCGTCATTGGACCTCACGTCGTATCTGTGGGATGCTCGCGGGCAACCCGAGGACCTGCCTCCGGGCAGTGTGCCGAGTGATTCCGGACTCGGTCGCGTCGTGCTCGACTCCGCCGCGGTACCTGCGCTGCTGTCGCGCGTGATGGCACTGCATCCCGATGTGCGGAAGGCGTCGGGCAAGGTGGCGCAGGCAGCGGCGGAGCGATCACTGGCCCGGCAGGCCATGATTCCGCTCGCGAGCGCCGATCTGTATGCGTTGCGCGGACGCGGCCGTGGGTTTGATGTCGGCGATGCGATCACGCGGGATGGCAACTACAAGGGCGCGATCAACGTGTCGTCGCCACTGCTCTTCTTCAAGGAACGCGGCAAGTTCCAGAGCACCGATGCGAAGTTCGATCGCGCCGAACTCGAAGCACGTGAAACACGACGCGATGTAGTGCTGCTGATGCGCACTGCGATCAACGATCTGGCCCAGTACGATGCGCAGCTCGCCTTGCAGCGCGATGCGGTGCGTCTCTTCCGCATTCTGAGCGCCGGTGAACGCGCCCGGTTCGATGCGGGAGAGAGCACGCTGTTTCTCGTCAACACGCGCGAGCGACAGGTGCTCGATGAAGAACTGAAGTTCGTGGCGTTGCAGGCGAAGTCTCTCGCGGCCCGCGCAGCGCTGGCGGTGGCGGCCGGTGCGCCAGGTCGGCTTCCTGAACTCCGCTGAAACACCGGGCGGCGTTCGGCGTACTTCATAGGCTCGCACGCACGGAGTCCGCTCCGTTGCACTCACCCGTGAGGCCGAACGTCATGCTGACCACAACACAACGCATCATTTTCGGTGGCGCGCTCCTGATCGGGGCCGCAGCCGCCGAGGCGCAGTCCACTGTCATTCCGCCAGTTGCCGGCGGCGTCAGGCTGATCAATGCCACGCCGATCGGCGAGTTCCACAACTATGTCGAGAACGGGTGGGGCATCGGCGGTGACTTCCGCTGGTTTCCCGCCAACCAGAAGGCGCTGTCTCTGCGCGCAGATGCAGGCTTTCTGATCTATGGCCGGCAGACGACCAGCGAGTGTTTCGGTTCCGGCTGTCGCATCACGATCGACATCACGACATCGAACAACATCTTCTCGGGATTGGTCGGACCGGAACTGCAGGTGCCGTCGGGCCCGATCCGTCCGTATGTCAATGCGATGGCCGGCTGGACGGTCTTCTGGACGCAGTCGTCCGCGGGCGGTCAGAACAGCAATAACGAGAACCTGTTCGAGACGACCAATATGCGCGACAACCTGTTCACGTCGGCGATCGGGGGTGGCTTTCGCATTCCGATCAACGACAACGTGAAGCTTGACTTCAATGCGCGTCGCAATTTCAACGGCCGCGCACGATATCTCACGCGCGACAGTTTCGGAGATGGCACGAACACATCACCGGCTGTTCGCGAAAGTGAAGTCAACATGTGGACATACGCCGTCGGCATGTCGATCGGACGCTTCTGAGCGGCACGTCGGTCAGCCGCTCACTCCTCGCCGGTGACGCGCTTCCGCTTCTGCTTCACATCACTGCGCTGTGACTTGGACTCGAGCCGCTTGACCTTCGACGTGTAGGTCGGCTTGGTGGCGCGTCGCACCTTCGGCACCACCAGCGCACCTTTCAGCTGTGCCACGAGCCGCGCTTCGGCCGCCTCCCGATTCTGCAGCTGACTGCGATGTTCGCTGGCGGTGAAGCGGAGCCATCCTTCGCTGTCGAGCTTGGAGGCCAGCGCGATCAGCACGCGTTCGCGCTGCGTCTCGGACAACGCCACCGACGCCTGTGGCTGCCAGCGCAGTTCGATTTTCGTCGAGCTGGTGTTGACATGCTGCCCGCCCGGTCCGCCGCTGCGTGTGGCGCGCACGTCCAGCTCCGTGCGCGGAATACGCACGTGCGAGTTCACGACCAGCACATCGCGCGGCGCGCTCTCGGGATCACGAACCACGTTCTGCCACTCCGTCGCACCCGCGTACCGCCGCCGCCAGCGACGGCACGTTCACCGTCATCGGCGCTGTGAAGATCGAGACGTAGCCGTCCACCCCGAGATCATGAAAACTCTGCTGGCGATAGCCGACAGCTTCCATTTCACATCGTAGCAGCGCGGGCGGTGTGCCATGCTGGTCGGTGCGCCGGTTCATGTCGAGGATGGCGATGCGCGCGCCCGGCCGCAGTGCCGGCACGAGGTTCGTCAACAATCCGAACGGCTGCTCGATCTCGTGGTACATGTGGATCATCGTCACGAGGTCGACGGAGTTCTTCGGCAGTCGCGGGTCGTGCGGATCGCCGAGCACCAGACGGACATTCGTCAGTTCATCGCGATCGACCCGTTCGCGCAGATACCGGAGATACCGCGGCATGATGTCCTGACCGTACACGATGCCCGCCGAGCCAACGCGCTTTGCCATCCGTGCGACGTAGTATCCGCTGCCGGCACCGATGTCGGCCACGGCCTGGCCGGGCCGCATGCCGAGCAGCGCCATCACGGTGTCGGCTTCGTGCGCCGCATCGCGTGCGGCCTCGTCGCTCCACTGTGGCGACACGATGCTCGAGATCGGCCGACGCGGCGCCGGGAAGGCGGACGCTGCAATCCCAGAAGGACCCATCGGTCCGACCGCACCCGTGTCGCGCGGCCATCGTGCGACGGTCGATGTGCGCACGACCGAGTCGGCCGCTGTCGCCGCAGGCACGCGCGGATCGCGTCCACAGGCCGCCAGCAACGGGCCACACATCAGAAAAAGCGTCGAGAGGCGCATACAGAAATAATGTCAGGGCGCTCGTGAGGTCAGCAGCGCGCTGAATGCGCCGACGCTGAAAGTGCTCAACGCGTGACGATCGGTGTCCGGTTCACGCGAATCGCGGCGACGCGGCGACCGTCCATCGCCACCACTTCCAGTTCACACCCCGGAATCACGACCCGGTCACCGATGCGTGGCAGTCGGCCAAGGGCATTGAAGACATACCCGCCAAGTGTGGTCCAGTCGCCGTCGGGCACCAGCACCTTGTAG
>JANLPZ010000191.1:0-1511 GCA_031367535.1 Gemmatimonadaceae bacterium | reverse complement strand
GTCTGGATTGATGCGGCCGAGCACCAGACCGAGCGCCATTGCAGCGACGATCCAGAGCGGCAGAAAGCGGTCGAGCGTCGACAGCCGATGAAGGATCGGAGCATCGATCGTCGCAGTACCGGCTAACATGGCGCCACCGCCCGCTCGCTGACACGCAGCGTCGCTTGCGTGCGCTCGGCGTCCAGCAGCGCAACGCCGGTGAAACAGGAGCGCACGCAGTTGATCAGGTTCCGATGCACGCTGTTCCCCGGCTCGGCCAGCCGATAGTGCGCGAATTTCCATTCACGCGTCGCCTCAACGAGCCCCGCTCGGCGCAGATACGCGAGGTGCCGCGAGACAGCAGGCTGGGGGAGCCCGAGAATTTCGACGATGTCGCAGACGCACAACTCGCCGGCGACCAGCACGTTCAGCACCCGGATTCGGGTGGGATCGGCGAATCCCTTGAACAGGGCGTCGAGGTCGGTGAGAGCGACCTCGGGATCAGATGCGAAAGGGGCAGAAACGGCGCAGGTGGTCATGCAGCAAAGGCGAGAAGTGTCTCATATTTGCTCAGGCACATGAAAACTGTCTAGGCGAATATGATGAGTCAAGTGTTGGGCATGCGCGGTCTTGCGCCGCGCATCGCCGCTCCGAAGGCCCGTCCCTTCAATTCTCGCGCTCACCCATGAAGTCCGTCACGCACAAGGAAGCTCAGCGGGATCGCCACCCCGTTTATTGATCGATGACAACGATCACGCGTAAGGTCTGGATTCTCTCGCTCGTCAGCCTGCTCACCGATGCAGCGAGCGAAATGTTGTACCCGATCATGCCCATCTACCTGCGCGCACTCGGCTACTCGGTTGCGCTGATCGGCGTACTCGAAGGCGTGGCCGAAGCGACTGCGGGATTGAGTAAAGGCTACTTCGGCGCCTGGTCCGACGGCACGGGACGTCGCGCGCCGTTCATACAGGTGGGTTGTGAGCTGAGCGCCATCAGTAAGCCGATGATGGGACTGTTCACACTGCCGGTGTGGGTGCTGTTCGCACGGACCATCGATCGACTCGGCAAAGGCATCCGCACTGGCGCGCGCGACGCGTTGCTGAGCGACGAATCTGCACCCGGCACGCGAGGCACGGTATTCGGCTTTCACCGCAGCATGGACAGCATCGGCGCCGTGATCGGACCGGCGGCCGCCGTGCTGTACCTGCGCGCACATCCGGGCGACTATCGGCCGCTGTTTTTCATCGCGTTCGGGCCGGCGGTCGTCGCAGTTCTCATCTCCTTGCTGCTGCGAGACAGCACCGCGCCGCGCAAGGACACGGAACCGCGCACGTCAATGGCGTTTCGTACAAGCTTACGATACTGGAGCAATGCGCCTCGTGAATATCGCAGGCTTGTGACCGGCCTGCTCGTCTTCGCGCTGTGCAACAGTTCTGATGTCTTTCTTCTCTTGCGTGCCAGAGATGCAGGACTAACCGACGCACAAACGATTGGCGCGTACATCACCTACAACGTCGTGTTTGCCATTGCCG
>JANLPZ010000173.1:0-1640 GCA_031367535.1 Gemmatimonadaceae bacterium | reverse complement strand
GTCTGCCAGAGTGTGAGCACCTGCAGCTTGAGCTCCGCTTCCCATTCGATTTCCTCCTCGGCATTCATGCGCGTCCGGTCGCGCGCCACCAGCAGTTCCGCGATGCGGCGCTGCGTGTCGAGAATCGTCTTGCGCCGCACTTCGGTGGGATGTGCCGTCAGAACAGGGCTGACCTGCACATCGACCAGCGTCGCTACGATCTGCGCGGCGTCGAGGCCATCGGCGCGCAGCGTCGTCACGGTGTGCTCGAGCGTGCCGGGTCGTGCCGGCGAACCCGACGCACGATGGAAGCGCCGCCGCCGGGCGTGATGCACATCCTCGGCGATGTTCGCGAGCAGCGAGAACCAGCTGAACGCGCGAATCAGATAGATCGCGGTCTCGTTATCCACGCCCTGCACCAGATCGTCCACGACGCGTGTGGTCGCTCCGCCGGTGCGGCGCTGCTGCACCGACTCGCGGCGCAGGGTTTCAACGAGTGTGAAGACGTCGGGGCCCGCCTGTTCGGCAATCAGGTCGCCGAGGAGCCGCCCGAGGAGGCGAATGTCGCGATCGAGTGCTTCGTCCGGATGTGCGGTCACGGCGTCGGAGTGGGAGAGGAGGGCGCGCGTGGTCAGAGGTTCCCTGACCCTCCAATCGTAACCAGTCCGGGTTCAGGCGGGGTCGATTCTCCGCGCGGACAGCGAAGCGACACCGTCGCCGATTGCGATCTGGTGCCGGATCATCGCGGCGAGCGCTCGCCCGGTGAAGGGTTTGGCAAGGAAGCCGGCACGCAGGCGCGTGAGCGCTTCTGCGGTGCCTTCGTCGGGCGCAAATCCGGACACGACCAGCGCGGGCAGGTTCGGCAGGCGCATGCGCACGCGCTCGAGAAGTTCTCGCCCGGACATCTGCGGCATCATATAGTCCGTTACTATCGCGGCCAGCTCGTCAACGCCGTGCGTCAGGATCTCCAGTGCGGAGACGCCGGAGTCGGCGACGTCGACCACGAATCCCTCGTGCACCAGCAACCGTCGCATGGTGTCGCGCGGACCTGGATCGTCATCCACCAGCAGGATACGCTGCACGGCTGACGACTCCGGTGCAACGATGTCCAGCGGCGACGGGACCATCGGCATCCGCACGTCCGCGTGCGGCAGGAGTATCGTGAACCCGGTGCCTTTCTCCCGCGAACTTTCGCAGCGCACGCCACCGCCGGCGCGCTGCGCAATCGAGAGCACCGTGGCCAATCCGAGCCCCGTGCCCTGACCGGACGGCTTGGTGGTGAAGAACGGCTCGAACATTCGTGCGCAGGTATTGTCGTCGAAACCGATACCCGTGTCATGCACGGAGATCGCGACGTGGTTACCGGCCAGCGGATTGGGCGTACCAAGCACACGTTCGCCGGTCAGTACTTCGACGTCCGTACGCAGTGTCACGACGCCACCGTCCGGCATCGCATCGCGCGCATTCGTAAGCAGGTTCAGCAACGCGAGTTCGATCTGACTGGGATCAGCGAATACCTTCGCGCTTTCCGCGTGCAGGACGAGCGACAGCGTCGCCTTCGGCGCCAGCACCTTTCCGAGCAGTGACGCGGTCTCACGCAACCGATCGTCGAGCACGAATGCCTCGCTCTGCTCAATCTGCTGGCGAGTGAACGTGAGCAG
>JANLPZ010000159.1:0-4111 GCA_031367535.1 Gemmatimonadaceae bacterium | reverse complement strand
GTTTCCGCGAGAGGCGCAGCGTAGCGATGTTCAACTCTGCATCGGCGAGGAGTGTGGCGATGCGTGCGACGCTGCCTTTCACATCTTCGGCGACGAGCACGATGGTGTGTAGGTTGCCGGTGACTTCCACCGGATAGCCATCGATCTCGGTGACGAGCACACGACCGGCGCCAAGTGAGCTGCCCTGCATGACGGCGGACCGGCCGTCGCGCGTGACGGTGATGCGCACGGTATTGGGATGCACGGCGTTGTCATCACCGAGCGTGGTTTTCTCGAACGCGTAGTCGAGACCCTCGCGCTCCATGATGTCTAGTGCGGTGCGGAGGCGTTCGTCATCGGGCCGGAAGCCCATCAGTCCGCCGACGATGGCCTTGTCGGTGCCGTGGCCTTCACCGGTGCGGGCGAAGGAGCCGTGCAGTTCGATTCGGGCGGACTGGGGAGTGCCTCCGACAAGTCCGCGGGCGAGCAGACCAAGTCGGCAGGCGCCGGCGGTGTGGGACGACGAGGGCCCGACCATGACCGGGCCGATGATGTCGAGGAGAGAGACCATGCAGGAAAGGTAGGCGCGGTGCAGTCGCTCTGTGACGCCATGATTCACCGAGGATGCCGCTCGACCACTGGGCATCCCGCGAGCGCAACGCGAATGGCTCGATAGAACCACTCCGTGCGCATGCTCGAGTGGAGGCGATCGCATCATGCCCTGCGGTCTGGTTGCTCCGCGGTACAGGACGGTCGTGTGCCGACGGCTTGAGAATATCCCTTGACTCCTTCCGTTCATCCCACTGCACACAAGACGCTCGACACCGCGAAGTCACGCGTCGAGCGTGCGACGTGTATGCCCAATCCAATTCCGGAGACACTTCCATGTCGCTTACATCCCGCTGGTTTCGCGCGAACAGAAAGCTGCAGCGGACACTTGTCTCGGATAAGGATCATGTCGTATCGGGGGATCGCGGCGAACATGTCACCCTGATTCAGGGAGCGCTGACGGCCCTCACCGGAGCGGAGATCGCTGATGATGAGCGTGTCAGCGCGCGATACGGCCGCACGACCGCTGCTGCTGTCCTGAAGTTCAAGACCGCCCGGACAATCATCAACTTCACGTACCAGACCTCGGCCGACAACATCGTCGGCAAGATGACGATTCGCGCGCTGGATGCCGCGATGCTCCAGCGCGTACGGAAAGCGTTCCGACCGTTGCTGGCGTTCGGACTGGTGGACACCGCGCCGAAGAACGTGATCCTGACAGAGCCGGCGGCGCATGCACAGCTCTGGGCTGCGCAGTTCGCGAAAGCCCAGCCAAGCACGGTGGTGCACGCCGCGCCGGGCAACAAGAGTGTGCCGGACAATGTCGCGGCCATCAAGCGGGCCATCGCTGCTGCGCGCGGCGGCATGCTGATCTTCAATGTTGGACACGGCCTCTGCCTGGTCGACAATTTCAAGGGTAACACCGACGAGGGCGCGTTCGACATTGCACCGAACGGTGCGATGCGTATCGAGGGCAAGAACGCGGAAAAGGATCCCGCCCAATTCGTGAACGTGTTCTACGACGACAAGCCGAAGCCGCAGCCCGGAGGCGGTACGGTTGGCAAGTCCGACCGCCAACTCGATACAGAAGGCGGCCGGAACAAGGACCGACGCGATCGATTCGATATCTACGAGGACCTCAGCCGGTCGTTTGCGGCCGGCGGGCTCGCGGCCGTGGTCCTTGCGACATGCCGAGTCGGTCGCGCTGTCGGCGTCCTGACGAAAGTCGCGCAGCAATGGAAGACGCCGATCATTGCGTACAAGGACCAGTGGATGTTCTACGAGACGTCGACACGACGGACACGCGCGATCATGGCCGGCGACAAGGGCCGGGAGTTGCGCGATAAGGAGACGTTGAAGAAGAATCCGAATGCGCTGCTGGTCCCGCACACGGACAATTCTTTCGGGGAGATCTTTTTCCCGCTGACGGCGTTCGACATGGCGGTCTATCGGCCGTAGGGCGCCAGTGTCGACGTGTCGCGTCGCCCGTATTTCGATGTGAGGCGAGGGTAACGCGACAGGTATGTCGTGCTCGCATGTTCGCGCGGCACCGCCCGATTCGGGCGCAGTGCCGGTCGTCGTCGTCCTGCGCCGCGACCGCATCGACAGCGCCTTGAGAGGCATCGATTACGACGCCAGTACGACTTTCTTCGGGTCGACAGACGCCGTAGCATTCATGGCGAGCTGTGCCAATAGGTCGTGGTCAGCGGTCTGCGGCCGAGCCTGGTTGGCGCGAAATGGTGCTCAATGGTGCGGCAGATGACGCTGCTGTGACTGCTGTTGCGAATGTGTGCGCAGGTAGGGTCCGGCGGCGCAGTCGGACCGGGAGGTCGTCGGAAACGTGCCGCAGGGCGGCACCGCACCGAGAGAGTTCGGATGGCCGACCGGTCGAGATATATCGCGCGGGTGCAGTTCCTCGGGGCGCAGCGGATCGAAATCGGCAACGAGGTAGTGACACCCGACGCCGAGCGCCTGTTCGCCATGATTGTGCGCCTCAGTGTGCCGTTGGGGCGGATCACGTCGCGGCAGACGATGCTGGACACGCTCTGGCCTGGCTCAGACGATGCGAACGCTCGGCACAACCTGCGACAGACGGTCTACAAGGCGCGCGAGATCGGGCTCGTGGTCGAGTCGGGCGAGGATGGCCTGCGCCTCGACCCGCGCCACTGGTCGTGCGACTGGGAGGATCCGGACGGTGACGTCGGCGGCGAGTGGCTGACCGATTACGCGCCGGAGTTTTCAGACGAACTCGGTGCCTGGGTGACGGCGCAACGCGTCGGTGTGCACGCGATGATCCGTCCCCGCATCGTGCGTGCGTTGCAACGGGCGCGATCGGCGGGAGACCTGATCGGCGCTGATCGCTACGCGGTGCAGCTGCTGCAGATCGACGAGTTGAACGAAGAAGCGACGTTGACGCGTGCGGAGCTGATGGCGATGCAAGGCGCGAAGGTGGATGCACTGCGCTTGTTGGACGCGTATCTGAACGAAATCGGTCGTCTCGGTGCGGGGCGTGATGCGGCGCTGCCGGCGCATCTGCTGCGGCGACGGATCGCGGAGAAGTTGCCGGTGGTGAGTTATCAGAATGGTGAGAAGCACCATGGTCCGCTGGTTGGTCGGGCGGCCGAGTCGAAGCGGTTGTTGGCAGGGCTGTTCGATGCGCGTGCGGGGCGCGGCGGAGCGGTGCTCCTGTATGGACGGGAAGGAAGTGGCAAGTCGCGACTGATGTTCGAGGTCAAGAAGGCGGCGATACTGCAGGGGATGGTGGTGCTGGAGATGAGCGTAGAGAGCACACCGAACGTGACGCCATTCAGAGCGATGCGGCGCTTGGTGAGTCGAATGCTTGAGCTACCGGGTTCGATGGGAGTGTCGCCGGAGGCGTTAGAGGCAATGCGGGCGTGGATGATCAGCGAAAGCTCTGCTCCAGATGATTGTCCGCTCGCGGAAATAGAAGACTTGCTCGCCGCCGTGTCCGAGGAGACGCCTACGGTTCTACTACTCGACCACTGCGAGCGCATCGACGCAGAATCGCTTTTGCGATTGGATAGAATTTATCGGCGCGGTCATATCCGGTATCACTGTTCGGTGCTCGCAACGTCAGCAATTAGGACGCCACTTGATGCTCCGATTGCACTTCAAGGCGCAGAGACACTGGCTCTCGTACCGATGAGCCTCCTCGACACGCGCTGCATGCTGGAGGCCTACGCGAAGGAAGAGTTTGTACGTGCCAGTTCTGACCAAATTTCGTGCGCTGCTGTCTTTGCTGAAGGCGTTCCGATGTATGGAATTGAGATGCTGGGCCTCATTCTGGATGACGGATCGCCTGATGTGATTCCGTGGCGTGTTCAAATCGCGCTCGATCGAGCTCTAAGCGCTTGTACCAACTTACAGTTGAGACTTCTCGCGCTTTGTGCAATGCTGGGAGCGTCCGCGCGACAGTCTATCATCACCCAAGCACTGGAAGCCTCCAGCGAGGAACTGGCGTGCGCCCTAGATGGACTTGAACTCGCGGGACTACTTGGCAACGAGAACGGCGTGCTCTGCGTTTCGACACTGCTTTCCGATGCCGTCACGAAGAAGCGTAAAA
>JANLPZ010000147.1:0-6251 GCA_031367535.1 Gemmatimonadaceae bacterium | reverse complement strand
GGTCGGTGGTGTTGGTGCGGGCAGCAGCGCATCGAGCAGCCGCTCCTCCACACGCTCCGACGCTTCGCTGGTGATTTCCGCTTCGCGTTCCGAGCGCACCAGATCCATCGCGGCTTCCACCAGATCGCGCACCATCGATTCCACATCACGACCGACGTAGCCGACTTCCGTGAACTTCGATGCTTCGACCTTCACGAACGGCGCCGAGGCAAGCTTCGACACACGCCGAGCGATCTCCGTCTTGCCGCATCCCGTCGGTCCGATGAGGATGATGTTGTTGGGCGAGATCTCGGCGCGGATCGATTCGTCCGTGTGCTGGCGACGCCAGCGATTCCGCAGCGCGATCGCGACCGCCTTCTTGGCACTGGCCTGACCGATGATGTACCGATCCAGTTCGGCGACAATGCGGGTCGGTGTGAGATCGGCGAGGCGCGCGAGCGCTCGTGCGGTACGCGGAGACGGCATCGGTCAGGCGGTCGGTTCGAGGACGGTGATGTTCGTGTTGGTGTACACGCAGATCTCACCGGCGATCTGCATGCCGTGTTCGACGATCTCGCGCGCACTCATCTCGGTGTGCCGCATCAGTGCGCGTGCGGCCGAGAGCGCGTAGATGCCGCCGGAGCCGATGGCCATGATGCCATCGTCGGACTCGATCACGTCACCGTTGCCGCTGATCGTGAACAGGGTATCCTTGTCGCCGACGATCAGCAGCGCTTCCAGGCGGCGCAGCACACGATCACTGCGCCAGTCCTTGGCCAGTTCGACGACGGCCTTCGGCAGGTTCTCGCCGTACCGCTCGAGTTTCTCCTCGAACTTCTCGAAGAGTGTGAACGCATCCGCGGCAGCGCCGGCGAACCCGGCCACCAGGCGGCCGTTGCCGAGCCGCCGGACCTTCTTTGCGGTCGCCTTGGCGACAGTCTGTCCCATCGAGACCTGACCGTCACCGCCGATGGCGATCTGACCGTTGCGTCGCACCGCGAGAATCGTGGTGGCGTGAAATACTGGCGCGTGTTCTGACATGCCGGAATATCGCAACCTGCACAAAGACGGACCAGTTACGCGCGCGGATGCGCCTTGGCGTACGCGGCCTTGAGCCGTTCGACGCTGGTGTGTGTGTAGATCTGCGTGGTGCTGACGCTCGCATGTCCGAGCAGCTCCTGCACTGCACGCAATTCCGCGCCGGCGTCGAGCAGGTGTGTCGCGAACGTGTGGCGCAGTGCGTGCACGCTGGCGCCCTTCGGCGCATCGACGAGAGATATCAGGCCCGTCATCGCGAGCTGGATCCCACGACGGGACAGCCGACGGCCGCGCGGGTTGAGGAACCACGCGCTCTTGTCCGACTTCGGCCCGATCGCACGGACGAGCTCATCGCGACGCGATTCGTAGTTGATCAGCGCCAGCCGCGCCGGCCCGCCGAACGGAATGATGCGCTCCTTCCGCCCCTTCCCGCGCACCTTGACGCGCATCGACACGAGGTCGATGTCTTCGCGATTCAGGCCATGCAGCTCCGACAATCGCATCCCCGTCGCGTAGAACAGTTCGAGCATCGCGAGGTTGCGTACATCGTTCCAGGCACCGCCCTGCGATCGCGTCGAGGCCGCGTCCATCAGTGTCTGCATCGTCCCACTGTCGAGATGCGCCGGCAAGTGACGCCCGATCTTCGGCGTCCGCACACTGCGCGCCGGGTTCGCCGTCACATGTTCGTCGCGATGCAGGTAGCGATAGAACCCGCGCACCGCTGACAGTGAGCGCGCGATCGAGCGGCGCTCCAGGCCCTGCCGACTCAGGAATCCGAGGAAACTGCGGATCGTGTTCCGATCGACCGTCCCCCAGTTCCAGCCACTACACTGCGCCTTCGCACCGAGAAACGTCGTGAAGCGCGCGAGATCGCTGGTGTACGCCGTCACGGTGTGTGCGGAGAGCTGCCGCTCCTTCGCCAGATACTGCAGCCACTCGGCGATCAGCGGTGGCGTCGGGACATCGTCGTGCGCGTTCGTGGCGGCTGCCGCCTCGGCGTCGCGCGCGCGGGCCATCAGAGCTGCACGCCCGTGAGCGCGAGCGACTCGATCCACGCCGCCTGATCGACCAGCGCGCGGTCGGCCATCGCCTGCTTGCGCTCCATCTTGTCACGCGGCGGATTCGACAGCTCGTCAACCAGTCCGTAGTTCGCGTTCATCGGCTGGAAGTGTTTCGGGTCCGCCTCGCGCAGATAGCGATAGAGCGCACCGAGCATCGTGGTCGGCGGCGGAATCACCGGCGCCTCGCCATGCAACAGACGTGAGAGGTTGATGCCCGCGAGCAGGCCGGTGGCGCTGCTTTCCGTGTAGCCTTCGACGCCCGTCAGCTGCCCGGCGAACATCGTCATCGGCGCGCCCTTCACTGCCAGATGCGGTGTCAGCGTGGCCGGCGCATTCAGGTACGAATTGCGATGAATGCTGCCGTAGCGCAAAAACTCCGCCTCGGCCAATCCCGGAATCATGCGGAACACGCGCTGCTGTTCGCTGATGCGGAGGCGCGTCTGAAAGCCGACGAGATTCCACATGCGACCCGCCCGATCTTCCTGACGCAGCTGCAACACCGCCCACGGCCGTTTGCCGGTGCGCGGATCACGCAGTCCGATCGGCTTCATCGGTCCGAAGCGCAACGTCTCGCGACCGCGCTTCACCATCTCCTCGGCCGGCATGCACCCTTCGAAGTACGGTACGGCGTCGAACTCGTGCGCGGTGAACTGATCGCCCGCCGCCAGCGCGTCGATGAAGGCTTCGTATTCGTCCTTGTTGAATGGCGCATTCAGATACGCGCCGTCTTCTGCCGCGCCGTCCATCGTTTCCTTGTTCCACCGACTGGCGCGGAACAGCAACGACTGATCGAGCGACTCGTAGCTCACCACCGGGGCGATGGAATCGTAGAACGCGAGTGAATCGATACCGAGCCGCGCACGGATCGATTCGGCGAGCAGGTCGGAGGTGAGTGGGCCTGTCGCAACAATGCCGACATCGGGCAGCGCGGACACTTCCTGCCGCACCACGGTGATGTTCGCATGTTCGCGCACGCGTGCATCAAGCGCGCCGGAGAAAATCTCGCGATCGACGGCGAGTGCGGAGCCACCCGGCACGCGCGCCTGATCAGCGGCCCACAACACCACACTGCCCAGCGCGCGCATCTCCGCCTTCAGCAGCCCGTGTGCGTTCGCGGTTTCCGTGCTCTTGAACGTGTTCGAGCAGACCAGTTCACCGAGGCGATCAGTCTTGTGCGCAGCCGTACCACGCACGGGACGCATTTCGTGCAGTGTCACCGCGTGCCCACGCTCCGCGAGCTGAAATGCGGCCTCGCTGCCGGCCAGCCCGCCGCCGACGATGTGAATCTCCGACACGATCAGGCCTTCGAGCGAGCGGTCTTCTTGCGGGCGGTCTTCTTCTTCACGATCGGCTTCCCCGCTTTCGCCTCGAGCAGCTGGACGGCCTGCGCCATCGTCACCGCGTCGGGCTTGAGATCGTTCGGCAGCGTCGCGCGAATCGGCTTCGCCTTGCGATCACTCGTGTTCGGGCCGAGTTGCACGTACGGGCCGTACCGACCATCGAACACCAGCACCGTGCGACCATCTTCGGGATGTGCGCCGAGTTCGCGCAGCGGCGTGACAACGCTGCTGCTCGCTCCGCGACGTCCCTTGGGCTGACTGAGCAGCTCGAGTGCACGCGGCAGAGTGATAGTGAGCACATCGTCACCGGCAGGAATGCTGCGGAAGTCATCCTTGCCGCCTTCCCCACCCTTCACGTGCACGATGAACGGCCCAAAGCGTCCGAGGCTCGCACGAATCGCATGCGTGGTCTCGGGATGTGTGCCGAGCAGTCGCGGCAATGCGATCAGGCCCGTCGCGATCTCGAGCGTGATGTTCTCGGGCGTGACACCTTTCGGCAACGAGGTGCGCTTGGGCTTCGTCTTCGAACCTTCCTCGACATCACCGAGCTGCACGTACGGGCCGTATTCACCACGCATCATGTAGATCGGCTTGCCCGTGTCCGCATCGATGCCGATGACGGGCGGACCTTCCTGACGAGTGCGCAGGAGTTCCTGCACCAGATCGTCCGTGAGATCGCCCGGCGCCATGTCGTTCGGCAGCGATGCACGCAGCGGCGCACCGTCTTCCATCACTTCCACATACGGGCCGTACCGCCCGATGCGGATTTCGGCGTTCACACCTTCGAGCACGACGCGACGCGCGCCGCCCGCTTCCTTCTTGAGATCGATCGCGCTCTGATCGACCATCGGCTTGAGGCCCGGATGCGCCTTGTCGCCGAAGAAGAACTGCTTCAGGTACGAGAGCTGATCCTGCTCGCCGCGTGCGATCTCGTCGAGCTGATCTTCCATCTTCGCGGTGAACTGTGTGTCCACCAGCGATGAGATGCGCTCTTCGAGCAGCGACGTGACCGCGAATGCGGTGAACGTCGGCACGAGTGCCTTGCCATCCTGTCGTACATAGCCGCGCGCCTGGATGGTGTCCATGATCGACGCATAGGTGCTCGGTCGGCCGATGCCGAGTTCCTCGAGCGCCTTCACCAGTGACGCTTCGGTGTAGCGCGCGGGAGGTTGCGTTTCGTGTTTGACCGCATCGAGCGCGCGACAATCCGGCGTGTCACCGACGACGAGCGCCGGCAGCACGACTTCCTTGTCATCGAGCGCGGCTTCCGGATCATCCGAGCCTTCGACATAGGCGCGAATGAATCCCGCGAAGTCGATGCGCTTGCCACTGGCGCGGAACTCTGCGTTGTCGGCGGCGATCGTCACCACCATGCGTGTCTGCCGTGAATCCGGCATCTGGCTCGCGACCGTGCGCTTCCAGATCAGATCATAGAGACGGAATTCGCGACCACTGAGCCCCGTTTCATCCGGCGACTTGAAGCGTTCGCCCGATGGACGGATCGCTTCGTGCGCTTCCTGCGCGTTGGCCGACTTGTTGGCGTAGAAGCGCGGCTTCTCCGGCACGTATTCGGGTCCGAACTCGCGCGCACAGGCACGCGCCGCATCGATCGCCTGTGCGGACAGCGACACGGAGTCGGTACGCATGTAGGTGATGAAGCCACGCTCGTACAGATCCTGCGCGACACGCATCGCTTCACGCGCGCCGAGCCCAAGCTTGCGGTTCGCTTCCTGCTGCAACGTAGACGTGGTGAACGGTGGTGACGGACGCGTCGTGAACGGTTCTTCCGTGCGATCGGTGACCTTCCAGGTCGCGTTCTGCAGGCGTGCGACGAGCGCGGTACCCGCGGCCTCATCGAGCAGCACCAGATCTCGCGGTGACGCACCCTCGGCGCCTGTCAGGCGACCCGTCGTCTTGTCGAAATCACGGCCGGTGGCGATGCGCTTGCCGCCGACGGTGATCAGCTTCGCCTCGAACTGCGCATCGAGATGCGCGAGTTGTGCGACCAGATCCCACCAGGTGCCGCTGCGGAACGCGCGACGTTCACGTTCGCGCACGACAACGAGGCGCACCGCGACGCTCTGCACACGACCGGCCGACAACCGCGGCGCAACGGTCGTCCACAACAGCGGTGACACCGTGTAGCCCGTCAAACGATCGATGATACGACGCGCTTCCTGCGCCTTGACGAGATTTTCGTCGACATCGCGGAACTCACCGAGTGCGGTCTGAATCGCGCGTTCCGTGATTTCATGGAACACCATGCGACGCACCGGCACCTTCGGCTTGAGCTCCTGCAACAGATGCCAGGAAATGCTCTCCCCTTCGCGGTCTTCGTCCGTCGCGAGGATGAGCTGATCGACATCCTTGAGCGCGGCACGCAGCTCAGCGAGCACCTTTCGCGAGCCGCTCGGAACCACGTAGAGCGGTGCGAAGTCGTTGTCGACATCAACGCCGATACGGGCCCACGCATCCTTCTTGTACTTCTCCGGAATTTCGCTCGCGTTCTGCGGGAGGTCGCGCACATGTCCGACCGACGCCAGCACCTTGTACCCGGAGGGCAGGAAGCGGCCGATCGTGCGCGCCTTGGTCGGTGACTCGACGATGACCAGCGACCGGCCACCCCCACCCCCATCCCCGCCTCCGCCACCTGCGGGCGCACGCCCAGCTGGCGCGCGCCGAGTGACCGTTTTCGCAGCCGTCTTGGAGGCAGTCATTTTCGCCGCGGTCTTCCGGGCGGGAGTCTTCGAGGTCGAACCAGCCATCAGGGTAGGTGCAATAGCAGAGAAGTGGCGAGCGCGTCCCGATGCTCGCACGAACAGTCAGTGAACGG